>DATCFT010000057.1:0-43128 GCA_036509335.1 Hanamia sp. | reverse complement strand
AGATTGCCACGAAAACATTGATGATCCATTTAAACAATAAACATTAATTACCGTTTTCTCGCAATGACGTTCCAGAAGGGGGAATGACGTTCCAGCAGGGGCAATGGCATCGCAGTAGATACGAAGCAATCTCATTTAATGGATTAGAAGCCACTCTTTGTTCGTCATTGCGAGGAACGAAGCAATCTCATTTAATGAATTAGAAGCCACTCTTTGTCCGTCATTGCGAGGAACGAAGCAATCTCGTTTAAGGAATTGAAAGTCTCTCTGTGTTCGTCATTGCGAGGAACGAAGCAATCTCATCCTTAGGAAAAAGATTGCCACGAAAACATTGATAATCCATTTAAACATCCTGCTAAAAATGGTCGGTGACACCGACCACGGCGGACCGCCGCCATTCGTGTCCACGAACAGCTTAAATGGCGAATAAAATTTCTATTTCTATACAGCTTCTTAATTCAATTAATGAAAATTTTATTTTTTATAAAGTTGGCCGGTGTAAAAACTGCTAAATCACTATTTTTATAATCTTTAAAATTACGTGTTATAATAATATCAACCTTATTGCTTTTTATTGCTGAAAAATTTTGTAACGCATCTTCGAAATCCCCGAACTCCGAATTTAGTGCCTGCACTACTATTGCTTTATCAATAACCAGAACATCAATTATTGAAATTAATTGTTTCAATTTTTCAATAACTTTTTCATGTGTAGAATTTTTTCTTAATAAATAATAACAGTTACTAAAAATAACCGGAGTAACAAACCCTTGCACTTCTCTAACTTCACACCATGTCAAGATCTTTGCTGAATCTTCTGAGAAAGGTTTCCGGTCAAAAAAAAAGTCAAGAATCACATCTGTATCTATCAGAATTTTATCCATTAGCTATTATATTTTTTTGATAGTTCGCTCTGTAGCTCTTTTTTATAATCAAAATCAGCAGGAGCCTTAAACGATCCTTTTAATGATTTGACTATTGGTGTTAGTCCGGTTTTTTTATTTTTTAAAGTACTTTTTGTGACAGCCTTCAAATAATTTTCAACAAGATTAGAAAGGCTGTCGCCAGTACTCATTGCATAATCTTTAGCTTTAAGGATCACATCTTCTTCAATAGTTAAAGTGAGTTTTGTATTCATGATTAAGTAATTTTAAAGGCTAAAATAAGATGATTATTTAACACGTGCAAATTTATTAATAATGATACGTGTTACATAAAATTCATTCAATTTGATATCAACGTTGCTTTCAGTTATACCTATTCTTTCCCAATTTAATCAAATGGTATCATCGCCCTAACATCTCCCTATATTCACCCTTTATTTTCTCCACATCCACCGCCCTTTCAGAGTAATTATATGCACCCTCACTCCATTTTTCCATTTCATCCTGGTCCATTGATGCAAAAAAACCAATTGCATCCGCCAATTCAATGTCATTTTCAATAGAAACATTTATCCCCGCATTCGATTCATTTAAATGATTCCAGGGAGTGTTGTTACTGGTAATTACCGGCCTGCCCGCTGACAAGGCCTCAAAAACAGCATGTCCAAAATTTTCGCTTTTACTCGGTAAAACAAATACATGAGCATTTGCCAGGACATCTTTTATTTTTGAAGGTTCTATTTCTTTATGGAAGATGACACTTATGCTTCCTTGTAGCTTTTTGATCTGTTGCTTGCACAGATCATAGTAATCTTCATCTTTTATTGGCCCGTAAATATCGTATTGAATATTACCCGTTGATTTTTCCAGCGCCTGTAATACCCATAAAATATTTTTCATCGGGCTGATGAGTGCAACACTTATTAATTTTAATTTACCTGCTTCTTTTTGTATCACAGGTAGCAAGGAAACTTTATTGGGAAAATTCCCTGCTATAAATACATGCGCAGGCTTCCCAAAATAACTGTGGATATAATTTGCTTCTTCCTCATCGGTAGCATGAAAACTAACTTTGTAGTGGTATTCAAATAATCTAAAGAGTTGCAGGTAAATTTTCTTCTTCCATTTTTTTTGAGACAGGGCGCCCGGGTGCAACATGCCTCTTGTAGAAAGAATTTTTGTAGTTCCCTTGCAAAACATCATGGGAACCATATTGTAATGCCAGGAGAACAACCCAATAATAAAAAGCAAATCCGGTTTGAGCACTTCTACCTGCTTTACAAGCGTATCACTTATTTTCTCCGGCCCTGCATACCAAACCAATGTCTGTTCATTAAAACGTGTCCATTTATTGGTTTCAATATTTCCCAATTCAGCGCCATTGAGATCCGTATCGCCGCAGAAGATATAATACTCCACTTCTTCCCGGAATTCTTTCACCAGGTTAGCAATAGATTGCACTGGACCTCCTGCGCGAAAGGCTGGAAGAAACCAGGGTATAGTTATAAATATTTTTTTTGTTGGCACGAATTACACGGATATTTTTTTGAGACACGCCTGCCCGAATGCCCACCTGGCCGCCCGGATGACCCGGTCGGACGGGGATGACCCAGTTCGGACAGGAAGACGTTCAGGCGGGAATTACACGGATTAAACGAATTACACGGATTTGCACGGGGTATATTGCCCGAATTGACACGAATAAAACCAAATAAGTGAAAACAGGAATCCTCACTTTTTGTTGTTTTACTGTTACGGACGGAGATGAATTGCTTTAAAAAAGGTTCTTTTATATTTGATGCACTATCCATGCTTTATCCATGCTTTATCCATGCCTTTGCTATGGAGTATCTATGGAGTATGTATAGCTGATTTTTTTGTATATAAAGAAATCACAATAACTATCTTTGGGATTACTCTTTATTATTTGTAATAGCTGAAATGAAGGAAAATAACTGGCTATCCATTCAGAGAATTTGCGATGGCGTACATGGTACTTTCTTCCCTCGTCCACATCCCATGCATAAATGATCACATATCTGGAGGATATAGAAAATAAACGATGCATATAAGTTTCAAACACCTTGTCTTCTACCAAATGATAAATTACATCAAGGGATAAGGTCAATTCTGCAATTAATAAATCTTTATTATTTACAAAAACATCCTGGTCGTATAGTAAGAATCTTTTTGATTGATCATTTTCAAATATTTTGATACATTTTCGGATTGCAGTTTCAGAAACATCCAACCCGATATAAGAAGGAAACCGGAATTGTTTTAATTGATTCCCATCACCGCAACCCAATTCTATTACTGTTGAAATATTATTTTCTGCAACAAATTGATTCAATATAGTTGCTTTATAATCTGCGTTTTTACCATAAGAGCCGTTTCCAGAATTGCCATTTTTGTGATAGCGGTTTTCCCAATAAGCTGTAGAACCCGGGAAAGATATATTCAAACCTTTATTTACCAGGTAATCTCCCAATTTGTTATTTGTCAATATGCGGTACGCAATTTTTTTAAAAGTTCCCAACTACTTTACGAATGAAAAAAATCTGTAAAAAAAATAATAAATAGATTATTAAGAAGCTGTCTGGAAGTGATTATTTTAATTTTTTATCCGGATAAAAGTGGTCGGTGACACGAACGGCTTAATTGATGAATAAAATTTCTATTTTTAACAGCTTCTAAGAAGCCGCCACTTCTCTCCTATTCACTAAAAATTTAGTCCTCCAAACCTGTATCATTACAAAAATCAAAAAACAAGATTTTACCACATGCCCGAGAATGGTTTGTAACTCACAATCCGGGCGTATTGGATAATAAAAAACCAATGGTACAAATAAAATGAGCACAGGGTAAATGGCACTTTCCTTTTGAAAAATCTTGAGTATCTCACTGTAGAAAAGGCCAAGTATAAACATAAAAATAACGCCTCCCCAGGTTCCATAATTTACGTACGCATCTCCTAAAGAACTAAGCCCCATAGAAGTACCTGCCGCCACGGGAATGCCAGAATATTTTACAAAGATACCCCTGTCACCCGCCTTTAACTTATTCGGAGCTAAAAACCGTGGCATAATGGCTGCCTCCAGTATTTCATTCATTTCTTCTCCATGAGCAAACGGTACCATGTCAGGTACGGTTGTCATTATATTGGTAATAATAAATCCCTGGTTGATACGGACGTTGGCTAGTGCCAGGCTTTGAAAACTAAAAACTCCGCCTTCATCGTTTTTCTGATCATATACACTTACAAAGGATTCAAGGTCTTTCTTACCACTCAGGTTCCTGAAGCTGCCCTTTAAAATCTGTATGGTCAATGCAATAAAAATAAAAGCGGAAAGCCCGATCATTTTAATTTTAAAATTAAACTTGTATTTTATTCCAAATACGGCAGCCGAAAATACGACCCAGGTAAGAAGGTCGTGAAACATGCCACTCCCTAAAGAGGAAGAAATGATAGAACCTATTACAAACACTAAAGGCCATACCTTAATTTGTTTTGAACCTAATACAAGGAGAAATAAACCGATGAATTTAAAACTTCCTAATAAATAAAATACAAAAGCCAATTCAGAAGAAAAAAAACCAGACAAAATACTTGCAAAAAAACCTAACACTATAAAAGTATAAGGAAGTCCCGGGTTTTTCTTTACAAATAATTCTACACCTTTTCTATCTACTATCTCACCCTTGTATTTCCCTGCAGAGATGTGAAGCCCGATTATAAAAAATAATACAGCAGGTATTGCATAAGCAAAATATTGGGATTCAGGTATCCTCATCTGGTACTTAAAATACTGGTACTTGTCCAAACCGTTATAGGCAAATGTGGGCCCTACAAAAAACTGGACACACATAAAACTTCCCAGTAGGTAACGCGTAGGTATAATGTGCCCTATACTTTCAAACAGTAAGCTAAACTCGTAAATAGATATTAGTATAGCAATAAAAGAAAGGATACTGATATTAAAAAATATTACCCTGATAATGATAGCCACTATTGCAAATACCCCCCAGTTATAAGATGGTGGAAATAATGTTCTCACAATAATTTTAATTTCAAATTCATATTATTGATGTTTCTATTGCTTTGCAAACTTCTTCAAAATTCCATTTAGAAATGATTCTTTGGGATTGCGTCCCCATGCTTTTTACTAAACTTTCATCGCCAATCAATTGTAGAATACATTCTGAAAAGCTACTTTTATCAAAAGCATTAAATACAAATCCATTAATGCAATTTCTTACCAGGTCTGGTGCACAACCACAATTTTCGTTTACCATGATAACCCGGCCGCTCGCCATCGCTTCATTGATAGAAAGCCCCCAGGTTTCACTATGAGAGCATAAAATAAAGACGGATCCTAATCTATAAACAACAGGCATCTGCTGTTGATTTTGGAAATCAATAAATATAAATCTTGAGTCCACGGATGCTTTTTCTTTTAATTCTTTCTCCAAAGGGCCATTACCAATCAACAAAATCTTTACAGGTAATGAATTTAATTCTTTTATTGTTTCAATGAGCCATCCCAGGTTTTTTATGGGTTCCAGTTTACCCGCATACACCAAAACCAGATCATCCGGATGGATCCCTAATTTCTTGCGCCATTCAACGGCCCGCTGCTGATATACTCCTCTTTCATCAGCAAACCTTTCATTATCCACTACATGCGGCGCAAAAATAAGTTGATGCTCTTTTAATCCATTTTGTAAATAATAGCGCTTATTATGTGTTCCTACATAGAATGCCTTATCAACATGACGGTAAACCCATCGTAAAAAATATTTTCTTGCTGCAAATTTTAAATTTTGTCTCTTTCCCAACGTGGTGGAATCGCCCCTGAAAAAAACAGGTATTCTTCCATGAAAATAACGCAGTGCCTTTAAATGACTTTTAAAAGCCCAGCCATAAACCAAAATGGCATCCGCCTTCCATTTTTCAATATCGTTAATTAATGACGGATTATCAATTCCCTTAAAATGATGGGAACCCGGATCAACAGAAACGTTTTTTATAAAAGTATATTCATATCCATTCAGAAGGGGAATATCCCATGAAATATTTTTACCAAATCCCGGATCATATTTATCTTTCAATACCGATTCCCCCCATGTATAAAAAACTTTTACCTGAACTTTACCTCTTTTCGAGAGTAAAGCAAACATAGGTGCATTGTATTGTATAGGGTGAGTTGTAATAATCGCCAGCTTCTTCAATTTGTAGTTCTTTCCAAATTATATAAATTAAACTCCTTTCGAATATTGGCCGAAATGAGCTTACCTCTCACAATTTTCTTTACAATATTTTTAAAAGTAACTGCTTTCGTCAATTTTAAAATATTTGAATAATTATTTTTATGAACTATATAAATCAGTCCGGGGTATGGATAATCATCCAGTAGTTCATGATGAAAATCCCTGATCCTGTAATACGTATAACCATGCGCCTCAAATAAATTATAATTCCAAAATAGGTTAGTTGAAAAATCGGGTATGGTTATCAGGTCGTACCTGATAATGTGTGTCCCACCATTAATATTTTGGATATTATGTTGCTTAATCAATATCCTTGATCCCTCTTCATAAATAAAGCCTTTTTTAATTCGCCAGCCTGCTTTGTTAGCTCTGCTATTTTTATTCACGAAGGCTGCAATTTTGTTACTAATGAGATCATCACTATCAATACCCATCATATATTTGCATCCTGCCTCCAATGCTATTTTGCAACCGTAATGAATCTTTTTCCCTTTATCCATCATTTTTTCGGCATACTCCTCAGAATAATATTTAAGTACATAATCTAAATCCTCAATATCATTCACCCTAACAGGGGAAAAAGGATAATGAACAAAAATTATATTTGGATGTGCGAAATTAATTTGCGGAAAGTCATTATACACGATCACTAACCTGAAAGCCTGGTCCGTTTGAGCACAAATAGATTTCGCTGTTCGTTCCAATAACAGGTTATCATAGGTCCAATCTTTTGAAACGCCTTTTGGTTTTACCGGTACTATAAATCCGATCATTTATTCTCCGGCATTATTTTTCCTGTAAAAAAAATGATATTCTCCTGCGGGTTTTTCAATGAACCCTTCACTTAATGCTAACGTTACTATTGACTGAGCATCGGCATGAAGATGTGGATGAATTTCAACAATAATATTTTGCGTCTTTTTAAGCCATCCTTCATAATTTTTCTCAAACACATCTTTTTCACTTCACTCTATATCCAGTTTTAGTACATCCAAAGAGCCAATTTTAAATTGATTCATGATATCCCCTATTGTAATAGCATTGATGACATTTTCACCAACTTCAGTTTCAGCCAATTCTTTTGTAATAAAGGAAGCGTTTCCATCTCCGTTATCTATTATTTGCAAACGACATTTCTTATTCCAAATACCATAATTCAAACAGGAAATATCGGGATAATCTTTTGTATTCTTTTTCAGCAATTCAAAATTGGAATGTTCAGGTTCTACTGCAATTATTTTTGCATTTGGGTATTTATTTTTCAGATATAATGTAGCCAAACCAATGTTTGCTCCCCCATCAATAATAATTTCAGGATCGTTTTTAAAATAAATATCCAATTCACCCCGCATGAAAATCTGTGTGAACACCTGGGTATCAAACTGGTCATTTCGCATGTAAATAATCAGTTTTGTGTTTTTAATTTTTGCAGATAAAAGTTTCTTTCTCTTGTATAATCTTTGAATGATATAGCTGATTGCATTAACATAACCCATTTTATTGCAATGAAGCGCACCCACCTTTAATTTCCTTGAAAACTTTTTAATCATTCAAACTATTTAGAAGATTCGCTAAATATTCGGTAACATTTTTTGCTGAATATATCTCAAATATTTTTTTGTTTATCTGATTTGAATTGTAATTTTTTATCCAATTAATGTAACTCTCAAAAAAAGCGCTGAATGAAGTTTCCATGAATTCGATCCCTTCTTGACCGTCAAATTCCAATACAATTCCAGCTCCGGATTCTTTTATAACTTTTACAGCCGTACTCTCCTTATGCAATACTGCCAGGATCGGTTTACCTGATAATACACCCTGGTAAGCTTTCGAAGGTGCATAATGTGGTTCCGTACTTCCCAAAATAAAAATACCGTCCGCATTTTGCAAATGAATCAATACATCTAAGTAAGGAATTCTTTTCGGGTACTCATATATGATAGTTTGCCACAATCCGTATTTTTGGGCCAAAGGTTTTATATTATAACTTGTGTCATCATTAGGCCTGCTTCCTGTACCAATAAAATGAAATTCCACATTCTCAAATATTCCCGCCTGAACGTCGGGCATGTCTTTGTTTGCTGCAATAGATTTAAAAACAGATTCCAGCGGGGTGTATGCTTTAGGAAGCATAGCTCCTGCATACACCAATTGAATTTTATTTTTTTTCTTTTCAAAAAGATAAGGCTTTAGACTCAGTTGATTCAAAAAAATATGATCCTGTTCCTCGCCGCCATAAGGCATAGCACCCGTAATTGCAGTCTTTTTTAAATGCGGATTTCTTTCCAATACCGGCGAGTAATATCCTTCTGCAACACCAGTAATCAGTGACACTTTTTTAACCGCGATGGGTTCCAATAAAGTAGCCATTTTTTTACTAAGCCAGGAGCGGGAAAATATTTTATTACTTCCGGGAAAATCATGTACCCATGGATCTATATAATCAATGCCGTATTTGATGCCAGTACTGTGGTTCAACATGCGACCCAGTAAAGCGCAATAAAAAGAAGGAATGGGAATATATACAAAATCGAAATGCTCGTTTTCAATTAATTGTTTGGCTCTTTTGTATAATTGAAAAAAAGCACGTAAACCAATATCGCCTATCAACCTAGGGCGTGTTATTTTAAATGCATTTACTTTTTCTATTCTCAGCCCGGGAGGTAACAATTGATGCAGGTTCCAATCTAATGGCTCTTCGTAATATTTTTCATGCACGGTTAGTATGACAGGTTCCCATCCGAACTCAGGTAAATGCTGTGCAAATAATCTCGGGCGATGCACACCGGCCAGGTTGCTTGGTGGAAAATGAGGATATATTATGAGAATTTTTTTCAACTAATCTTTATCCCGGTTTATGGGCCTGCATTCAATATGACCATCAATAACTAATCGGATGCACTTCGGATTTTAAGGTTGCCAACCTTGTATATGGGTATTCTCAAGCTAAAACGAACTTATTGAAGGTTGGCAACCTTGCGACACCCTAACTAATCTCTTATTCGTGACTTATGTAAAAGGGCTTCTACCAGGATAAAATCTTCATGAATAGAAATTGCAATTAACCACTCATTAAAATAAATACAATGGAGATTTAATTTATGGAAGACAGCATTTTTACAGAGGCTTAAACGTTTTAAATTGATCAATTCTTTTGTAAGAAATTCTTCATAACGGTCAAGCCACCGAAGGCCGGCGCCTTGAGTATTTTTACTTTCAATAAAATTTATGAGAGAGGTCAAAGATGCAAATGCATCTATAGTATATTTAATCTGCATTAAAAGCTTTTCTTAAAATATCATGTGCATCCTGCATGGTAACCTTACCGCTGTTCCTGCTTTTTTTTATCAGTTTTGATAATTCTTCATTGCTCAAAAGCTTTCCAGGAAGGTAATGATTTTCATCCTGGCCATCTACTAACTCTAATTTAAGGTCATGATCTTTTGCAAAATCTAACAATCTATTTATATTTTTCCTGCTTGTATTTTCCAATTGAAGTAACATAGTATATATATTTAATAAAACGAATTGCCCACCCTGCGAACAATCCAATTTGATTGCTTTTTCAAATTTACAATTATTTTTTTTATATCCCCTGCCCCGGTTCGTGTACCACGAATCGGAATTGCCAAATAATTAAAGTAGATTTTCCCACATCCTGGTCAGCTTTTCCGATTCGTGTTCCCAACCATATTTTTTAGCAGTCTCATATCGTGCATCTGAGCACGCTCTTAATGATTGCTTTTGATCAAGAAGTTTTTGAATAGTTTGCTTTAAATCTTCAGATGACAAAGAGGTTAACATACCGTGTTCAGGATGTTCTGTGATAAACCTTTCCTGCGCTTTGGTATTACTTGCCAAAATATAAAGCCCGGATTGAAAATAAGCCAACATCTTGTTCGATACAGCTAATTCATTATTCAAATCCTTTCCTGGTTCTATGGCCAATCCTATATCATAGTATGCGAACCGGTGATGCAATTCGGATTGTGGCAAAGAAGGATACCATTGTATATTGCTACTATCAGAAAGCCATTTATCCCGAAAGGTTTCATTACAATTTCCAAAAAGATGCAATTCGACCTGGTTATTATTTCTAATGGCAGGTATCAGTTGTTCCAGGCCCCTGTGAAATGATATATTTTGTGAAAACCAAACCAGCATCAGCTTTTCAGATGTTTTATTCACAGGATTGGTAAACTCTGTAGAAGGAAAATAATTGAATATTACTTCTTTATTTTTCAAAGGAAGGGAAAGATCCGCTTCTGAATATTCAAGAATCAATGGTGAAGCACCAGTAATATAATCAGCATTTGGAAGAACTGCTCTGTTCAATTTTTGAGAAAATACAGTTGTTTTTCCGTCATTACTTTCTCCCGGGTGGTAATCCTCAAGGTCTATTCCAAATGGAATTTTATTTTTTTGTGCAAATAGTTGCGCAGGATAAAAGCTGCCGGGATTATGAGCTACGATAAGATCATATTTTTCATTCATTTTTTCTAATTCTTTCAATAACAACCAGGATCTTTTGTTGCTTCGCAGTGAAAGCAGGAAAGCATTAGCAGGTGAAAAAAATAATAAAAGTTTTGATACTTCAAAAAGCCAGGAACTCATTAACCACGCTCCAAAAGGTTTTCTGTTTCCAGGAATACCGTGATAGTCAATTTTAGAGATAAGGCGGTTTTTTATTGTTTCATTCAACGGCTTACTCCAATTATCAAATTCAAAACAAATTACACTCACTGTGTAATTATTTAGCAAAGCCAGTTCTATCTCCTTTATAAGCCGTGGATTGGTAGCAAGATTGTGAGTGGAAAGAAAAAGGATTCTCAATGCGCTTTATAATTCTGAATGATGGAATCATATAATTTCAAATGATGATTCGCTACGTTCTCAAAAGTGTTTACACCGGGCAAATGCTTTTTTGTTTTTGCAATCAATGAAGGATCATCCACCAAAATTTTTAGTTTATTGCGAAGGTCTTCAGAATCATTAAACCTGAATAACCAACCATTGAATCCATCTTTTATTTGCTCTGCATTTCCATATACATCAGAAGCCAACACCGGGATTCCCGCAGCAAAAGCTTCCTGTATTACCAGCGGGCTCATTTCAAAAGCAGAAGGCAGACAAAGAAGATGGTATTCAGAAAATGTGGATATTACTTCTGAAGGGGCTATCCTTCCTTTCCAGAAAATATTACCGGCATTTTTTGTTTTCTCTTTACAAGCCAACACATACGGATCGGGGGTTTCAAGTCCATAGATTGTAAGACTAATTGATGAAGAAGGCAATTCCAATATGGCATCAATTAATAAATGAAGCCCTTTTAATTGAGTAATTCGTCCCATGTAAACTACCCTGATCGGAAGGTTTACCTCAATTGATTTAATTTCATTATTTCGTTTGACAGGTAATCCTTGTTTTATAAAAGTTATTTTTTCGACAGGTACTTTATTTCTTTCCAGCACCTGTTTATACCAACAGGCAATTACCACAATCCTTTCTGAAAAAGAGGAAAGCTTCACCAGATCCTTTTTGATCTTACTGATCACATAAGGCAAACCTAATGCAGTCCCTAACTTACTATTCAAACCAGTTGGATTAATATGAAGATCATACAAACCCATGGAAAATTTATTAAACAAAAAACCTTTAAACCCTGTAATCCCTTTTTGATGATACACACAGGCAGTGCATCTATCAATTTTTATTTCGCCATCACATTTGGTAGCTTCTTTATAAATTAAGGAACCTTTGAAGCAGGTATAAAAAGGCACATGAAAAGTAATGACAATGGGAATTTTTAATTGATATGCCTTTTCAACATGAAATATGCTAATCCCTCTGCCGGGCGCCAATTCATGAAAATGTACCAATGAGGGTTGTTCTTTTATCAGCAACTCCCCAAATATTTTGATTCCATCCGGCTTCTTTTTACCAAGGATCATGGCCCTGTCTTCTACACTGTTTTCTGCATATTTGATCACGCGTACTCCCTCATAATCATATTCTTCAGTATTGCCAACTCCAAGGTTAGGAATCAACATCACCACTTCAATATTTTGTTGTATTAATTGCTTTGCAAGATTGAAAGTGTAGATTTCAGTTCCTCCAACGAATTCTGGTAAAAAATGATGAAGGCAAAGAATTACTTTCAACTCGAAATGTTTTTATTGAGTGGGTTATTAAGGCGCTTGTTTTTAATGGTAGCTTTTATAAAATCCGGAAATTTTAAATTACAAATTGAAATCAGTTTAAGAAATTCCCTGAAATTTTGCTTAGCTATTAAGGTTCTAATCAGGCGCCTGGCTAAGATATTCTTCACATTTCTAAAAATAGTTTTTTGTTCTTTTTTAGTAAGAGGAAGATTGCCGGAATGCAATGCAATTTGATTTATTTCAAAGCGTTGCTTTACCATTTCAAACCAGTTTAATTGTCCGATTGTTACCTGGCCTTCGTGCCTGCGCCAATAAAAAAGATCATTGCGCACTCCAATCACCGGATATGCTGCAGCAATTTTAAACATAAGTAAAGTATCGCTTAAAATTCCGATTTTCTCATCAAATCCTCCTAATTCTTCAAATACCTTCCTTTTAAACATGCACCCACTTGGCCCACTATATAAAACTGTATTTCCATTGAAATAATGATTGATATAGCATTCCCTCGAAGTATAGAAACGGCAAAGTGAATTCTCCAAAATCCACGGATCATTTGTTTGTGAAACTACACCAGCTTCGGGATACTCTTGCATTGCATTTACCATCACTTCCAGGCAATTTGGATTCATTATATCGTCAGAGTCAAAATATTTTAAAAAATACCCACTCGAATACGATGCTGCTTTATTCCGGTTACCAAATTGAGCAAGATTTTTTTCATTCACAAAAACCTTAACCCTGTTGTCTTTTGCTTCGTATGATTTTGCAATCTCTACTGTTTTATCAGTAGAACAATCATCTACAATAAGCAATTCAAAATTCTTAAAGGTGGATGCCAACACACTTTCGATTGCTTCGGCAATATATTGTTCCCTGTTGTATGATGTCATTAAAACGCTCACCAGTGGGGTATCAACCATGTGCTGCAGCTTTTATATCTTTCAACCATGCTTCTAAAGTGATTAATTCTTTTTCAATAACAATATTTTCTTTCAACATAGACTTATAGGAATTGTATAAATTAACTTCGATTGTTTCGGATGCAGAAATAGCTTTAGAAACCAAACTAATCACTTTTTCACTTTGCTCATACATTGGGATTTCTGAAATGAAATCTTTCATATAATCATGCGGATTTCTTTTTTGCACAACTGTGGCATTCGTAAATCCCAAATGATAATTATACAGCCACATAATTGGTTGCGCCACCAGGCTTCTTAAAATATCTGTAAAGCGAAAGGTGACGTAAGACGGCAGGTACAATAATGGAAAGAGTTCCTTCCTTATCATTGTATTCTGACTATTGAATGGACTTAATGTACCGAGCTTTAATACCACCGGTTCTCTTTCCTTAAAATAACAAGGCGTATCGTCAGTAAGCCGATAGATGGCATCCACATCAGGGTCTTCATCTGCGAGGCCTTGCCAGATTCCAACTTTAATGTCAGCGTTCTCAAGTTCCTTTTCGAGGTCAAACTGCTTAGAAACGAGATGGAGTGGCAATCCTCTTGGCCAAATTTTTTTGTCAGTAAATAGCTGGTATATGTTTACAAATCCTTTGTTACCCGTGATACAACAAAAATTATTTTCAAACTCTGGAAAATACCAATTGGCTTTTGGTATATTATCATCATCGGTATCTATAATATAATCAGCGCCATTTTCAATTGCTTTCAAATATCCAAGCATCTTTCTGCAATAGTGATTATAGGGTAACACATTCACTAAATCAAATTCCATTTTATCCTGGTCGTGTATCGAAAAAAATTGGACGTTTTCATGATGCCAGGCCTGTGGCGTTTTTTTATCTCCAATTACAATTACCTGGAATCCATCCAATGCCGCGAAACATGTAACTGCTTCTGTGGGATGGAAAATAGAAGTAATAACGATGCATTTTTTCATTTATCGGTGATCCATTTTGAAAGTTTGACCGGATGTAAATACAACTGATCATTGGGGAAATGATTCAATAGATTTTCAAGTTTGTTTTCGTATTGATCCAAAAAAGAAAGGTCCTCTTTAGTCCAAAGCGCCCTCCCCTTTAATTGAATATCTTTTTCTGTTTTGATTTCTTTTGCAGAAAATACAAGGGCTGTTGGTATTGCCAATTCCACAAACAAGCGGGTGGCCGCAAATAAGCCTGCATAATGACAAAATTGTTTAATGGTTGATGAGCTTATTACAAAGATATCTGAATAGCTTCTCACTAAAGGATAGGAAAGCTCATATTCTTTTTTTGTAACTTTATTTTTTAAATATCTTAAAAGGAATGTTTTATTTTTTTTTATCTTTTCCATCCACTCTTTAGATGATTGCGGTTTCCGCCAAACGTATTCGAACTTCAACGGCTTATTCACGATCCCAAATTTTTTTAGCAAATCCAATGCGTGGCTATAGTTTGGAAGCTGGCCTGTTGCTTCTACGCCGGGGCTTTGAGTATTGTACATAATTGCATGAAGATTCATTGGCCAAAATCTTTTAGCTTTATCAATAGTTGACAACCTCGAAATGAAACAGGTATCATCTGATAAACTTAAGTGCTCCCTGTAATTTTCTTCATTGATCACAGGATTTAAAATCATATCGTCAGCCAGGAAAAAATAGTGCGAATATTCTTCTTTAAAAAATGATTTGAATCCCTGGGATACATACCCCTGGAAATAATAAGAGTTTTCATAAACGGGAATAACATTCTCTTTATCACCATTATAAAATGGAACTAAATGATAAACATTACTAAACCTGTTTTTATAAATCTGTTCTACAATTTCAATATTCTTGTTGTATTGATGATTGTAAATAATGATTAAGGCAACTTTACTTTCTCTTTGCATACTTCTGTTCTCCTTGTGGAATTTTTTCACAAACTTTGTAATACCTTTTTTCAACTGATTTAATTCCACCAAAATAATTGTAGAATATAAAGTTTACATGGGAATTAAAAGTTCCAATCCTAATTGTATAATTATGAAATATCCAATACAATTTTTCCCTAATGGTAAGTTGCGGATTCTTACTCAAATGATAAGTAGCTTTTGCCATCGGTAAAAAAATTTCCGGAATGCCAGGCTTAAAATTAAAGAACTTATAAAAATGGTAATTAACTGCAAAAGCAACTTTATAAGCATAATGATAACCGGAATGATGATAATGGTAAACTACTAATGCCGGATCGTAAATTAATCGCCATCCTCTCAACAACGCATCCCTGCTCCATATCCAATCTTCTGTAAATTGAGTTTCAACAAAAGGCTGTTGAATCAACGCGGATTTTCTGTACATGGCTACCACATCATCCCACGCGATTAAAGCTTGTTGAGAAGCCTGATCTGCTTCATTAAATTTTTGAATATCTTTTAATTCACGAATGGTAACTTTTGGTTCACTAAATCTTTGATACCAAAGCATTGGGTTTTTGTCTTTTTCATGCGGAACTGCCTGGTGACCTACAACCCCCATTACCTTTTCATCTTCAAAATGCCTCGACATTTTTTCGAGCATATCATTTTCAGAAAGCCATGCATCCTGTACGGTGAAAAAAATAAAATCTCCGGTAGTTTGTTGAACACTTGTATTACGTGTCAACCCGTGATCGAAAGTGCCATCCGGAATATCAATCAAAATCGCTCCATATTCTTTAGCGATTTCCCTGCTGCCATCGGTTGACATTGAATCAGGAATTATTATTTCAAGTTCCTTTCCTATATTTTGATTTCTCAAACTATTCAGGCATCTTTCCAAAGTAACAGCGCCATTTTTTACCGGTATTACAACAGATATTTTTAAATTTTGCAAAAGAGTTTATTTCTTCAATTTGGTAATTTTATTGAAATTCCTGACAAAAAAATTTCCTAACCGGTAGCTTTTTGATTGCCGGGTTTTATCCAGAAGGATTGAATAATCTATCAATACCTTTTCAAAGGAACCCATCACTTTTTTAAAAAACATATCTTTTTGTTCCAACGAAAGTGAAGGGTAAACAATCTTGTACACTGCAACAAGGCTTTGATCCATTAAAAATCTTTTTTGAGACATGCTATCGGAAGAGGAGCGATATAAAGCAAGTGGTTCATCAATAAAAACAGTTTTAATATTCTTTCGGTAAATCTCTAACCACATTAGCCAATCTTCCCTTGCTCCTAAGGTTTCATTAAAACGAAGATTCTCAAATAAATAAGATTTGAAAATTCCGCTATGAGGCGGAAACACAAATTGTACATCCCAGCCCAGTAAAATAGAGTTGAAGTTAAAATCTTTCTCTGAAAGTTTAAAAGGCAACGGTATATCAAGGTTGTCCTTACTAAACATTTTAAAACCGGAAATAATTACATCCGCATCATTCCCATTATTCAAAGATGTTTCGAACTTGTCTGAGGTTATCATATCATCAGAATCAAGAAATTGTATATAGTCCCCTGCTGCTTCGTCCAGGCCCTTATTCCTTGCCGAGCTAAGGCCTCCGTTTTCTTTCTCAATGTATTTTATTCTACTATCTTTTTCAGTAAATGCAAGAGCTACACTTTCTGTATTATCTGTTGAGCCATCATTTACAATGATACATTCCCAATTGGTATAAGTTTGTGCCAATACAGAACCCACGGATTCATTTAAAAAATGTGCCTGGTTGTAACAAGGGATGATCACACTAATTTTATCGTCCATTATCGCTTATTGAAAATGCATGGTTACCTGTTTACAAATAATTTTTTCAAAAACCTAGCAGGGGTTTTCTTAAATGCCCTACCCATTGCCAAAATCAAATATCTTGGATTCGCTAAATTGATTTGCAAATTATTGGGGTCTGTTCTGTTCAGCAATTCGGCCACTTCATTTTCTAAATTTACCTTTCTTCTTTCCTCCGCTTTAATGATCACTTTTAAATACCAATAAAATGCATGATCCGCTTTAGAAGTAGAAATTCCTTTATCGTGAATCCGGTAATTATAAAGTGGCTTATCAATAAAATAAAATGGACCGGTTTCTGACAATTTTAAATACAAGTCCTGGTCAACAGCCCTTAATAAAAAAACGTCTATACCTGACGTTAATTTATAAAAAGCCATTTTAAATGTAGCGAAATGGTTTACCGGTGTATTAAGATTAATAAACTTAATATTTACATCCACGGCATTAGCCTTGTTGTTTATGGATTTTACTTTCAAATTTTCATCGCAAAAAAATAAACTGGAATAAATCAATGAAACATTAGGTGCTTTTAAATGCGCCTCCCTCATTATTTCAATGGCGTTCTGTGTTAGGGTATCATCTGGGTCCAGGTATCCTGCTATTTCACCGGTCGCCAGGGTGGCACACCTGTTCTTAGTATAGCCGCAGCCTTTGTTGGTATCATTTACAAATAGTTTAAACCGGGAATCGTCTTTTATAATATCGGATATTCTTTCTACTGAACCATCGCTTGAGCAATCATCTACAATTATCACTTCCCAGTTATGATCAGTTTGAGCAATAACAGAATTGTAACAGTCCTGGAAAAATTGTCCATTATTGTAATTGGCTATTAAAATAGAAAGTATCATTTATTTTTGTTTCTATATACCTGCATAAAATACATCAGGCAATTATCTTTAATGGTATTTGAGTTAATCCTGCAGCAGTTTTGCTAAAAGAACTCCAATAAGAGCCCCATATAATTTTGGTTTGGCTTAAACTATATAGATCAACAAGCGCATCTTCAATCCCTTTTGGTGAATTTCTGTTTAGCTCTTTATTCTCCTGCGTTAAAATATGTTCACCAAAAGCAGACTTTAAAAAAGATTCTTCTTTTTCATCATCTGTTGCGACGTAAAAGAATTGGTTATCATCTATATTTAAAGACTGATCAATTTGCTTTAAAAATAAATCAGTTGCACTTTTATCAATAGATTTAGTATTATCAGTTCTGCGTATATGGATACCAGTTGTGGGTTTACTAAACTTAGACACTTCCTTATTGATTAAATTTTGCAGTTTTAAAACTGGTTTAAATGAAGATGCATTTCGAAGTTCCGGCGAATAAAAATCTATACAGGAATGAATTACAAAATCATGCCTGCTCTCATTCCAATAATCATGATTGTATGCAACCTTCTGAATATTACTGTCATCAAAAAATTGATAGTTTTTACTTAAAAGGTTATACAATTTTTTTTTTATCAGCGTTTTTAAACCCGAAACCCGCCTGTCGCGGTAATATAAATAGTAACTCAAATAAGAGTTTGTACTCACCAACCCAATGTTGTCTATCGGTTCAAATAATTGTTCAAAAGAACAGTTCAGATGTTCATTTTTTTCCCAAATCATTTTTATCGGATGTTTTTTAAGGCTGTTCCGCTGAACGGAAATGCAGGAATCAATCACTCGCATCCTGTTACAAAGTCCTGATGTGGGCTTAACTATTATCATTTGTTTACAAAAGCTACTTACACTTTGTTTCTTATTGCTCCTGTGATTATATCTGTAAGTGTATCAAGATGTTTCTCAAGAGTAAAAAATTGTTTCATATTTTGTTTTGCGTTTTGACCCAGCGTCCTGGCCAGGGCATCTTCGTTCAATATTCTGAACATAGATTCTGCCATCCCATTTACGTCAAACTCATTCACAAGAATACCGGTGTGATTGTGAATAACAACATCAGGAATTCCTGCGTGAAAAGTTGACAAAACCGGAAGGCCCGCTGCCTGTGCTTCAAGTATAGCAACAGGTGTCCCTTCCGAATCGCCGTTTTCAGCAGTAACGGAATGTTGTACAAATGCAATGGATCCTTCCATTAACAATTGGATTTCTGCTGATGATTGAACTCCTTTAAATGTTACCCGTTTTTCAAGGCCTGATTCAATAACCAGCTTTTTACAATCATTTAATAATTCGCCATCACCTACCATTACAAGCGTTGCATTGGGATATTTGGCTGCTACTTTCTTAAAGGCAAGGATGGTTACACCAGGCGCTTTCTTTTCTACAAATCTTCCGACGGCTATAAATTGTTGCGTGTGATACAAATGATGAATATCAAAAAAACCAGGATCAGGTCCATAAACCGAAACAATGATTTTATCGTCCGGACAGCCTGCTTTGATTAGTGTTTCTTTCATTTTATTTGAAACCGCAATCACCGCTTTTGCATAATGAAATAACTTTTTATATGGTTCTTTATAATCAGCTAACACTTTTTTAATACTTGCATCATAGCCATGAAAATGAACCATCATCGGGATTTTTAAATATTGCACTACTTTTAAAGTGGCACAAGCAGTAGTGCCATATTCTGCCAATACAAAATCTATCTTTTCTTTTTTTAAAGAATTAATGAGTGCATGTTCGTGAAAGTCAAATCTGTTATTGAGTTTTTTTTTTGCTCTTTGCCAGAGACTAAACTGAGTTATATTTTCCTCCCCTTCCAGTTTGGTTGGAAGTTCCCCGTCGTAATAAAATTTTATAGTAAATGGCAACTTCTTATGTGCCTGGATAAAAGTTTCTGAATACGAATTTCTAATGGGGGAAAATATAGCGATGGTTTTTATCAATCTTTATTTTTTTGCAATACCGTATAATCCTGTAATCATTTGGCTTTCATGAAAACTTTTGTCGGTATATTGATCTATTCTAATTAGGTATTTTATTACTGGTTTCAAAATGGCAGATACTATTTTTCTTTTTCGTATGCTAAGGGGTGCCCTTCTTACCCAAAGCCCCATCATTTGTGCCATCGATGCATGCCAGTAACCGGTAGGCTTAATTTCAATATCAACAAAACCTGTTTCTTCCAACAATCTTTTTAAGGCAAATGGAGTGTACCGGTATTCATCATGCGGCACTTCATGTAAAGGCCATAAAAAGGGAACCGTAAAAAAGAAAACTCCCCCGGGTTTCAACATTCTGTTTACCTCACTTAGAATGATTTCAGGCCTGGGACAATGCTCTAACACTTCAGTACCAAAGGCAGTTTCAAATTGTCCATCTTCAAAAGGCATTTTAATTCCATCCCACGTAAAATCCGGTTTTACTGACGCATCATATTCCAAAGCATTTTCAATATCTAAACCAACATATTTTGTAACTCCTGAGTTTTGCAGAATATAATTTTTATAGGGCATTTTGCCGCAACCAATGTCTAAAAGATTTCCTTTAAAGACTGGTAGAAAAAAATTGATAGCTTTTAAAATTCCTGATCTGATTATATAAAGATCAAGATTTTGTTTATTGAAAGGGATTTTTAAAAAGTTGTCGTCAGCCATTAATTAAACAATTCTTCAAGAATATGTATATGGGTTTTGCTGGAATTATGCTGCTGAATATAATTCCGTTGCTCCATACCTAATTTATTTCTTAAGTCTTTTGAATTCAAAAGTATTTCAGAGAATTCAACAAATGCTGAGAGGAATGTGAAACTGGGGAACACCTCTCCTATCGGATTTTTCAATCCAATATCAGCAAAGTCCCAAAAAATCTGTGGCAAGCCACTCATGGCTATTTCCAATGCAGCATATCCGGCCGGTAGTTGATTATTCGATTGAAACCAAAGTAAATCAATACCCGCCGTTTTGAGAAGTTCAGGAATGGATTCCACGTGGCCGGGAAAAGAAACTTTATCAGCAATGTATAAATAACTCAACTGTCTTATCAAACCCAATTCTTCCGGATCGCCGGCGCCATATACCCGGAGTTCTGCATTTACTCCTCTTTCCAATAAAAGTTTTATCGCATAGAAATAAGGATCCAAAGGCTTCATGGTAGTTAACCTTGTAAAAACAGCGATGGTATATGGTTCGTCTCGTTTTTGTATTTGCGGTATTTCATATGGTACCGTTTCAAACCCAAGCGGATAAAAAGTGTGTTTGTAATTGGTAAATCCCGCTAATTCAAATTTTAATGTATCATTTGAAAAACCTGAAACGAAATGGTAATGCCTGTCTTTATCGAAACCCTCATAAATATCTTTTTTATCCTGGAATCTCGCAGTTAAAATATGAATGATACCATTTTCAGGATTTAATTTATTTGCCAAACAAAGACTTAAATAAACATTGAGACCGGAAAAATTTACGTGATCATAATTTGCCAGAAATGTTTTGAGTATGGTACTAACTTTATCAGATTGCTGTATAACGGCTTTTGAAGATAATTTGTTGAATACCTTTTTTGTTTTGTCAAGGATTTTATTATTTCCATTTTGCTCATCTCGTTTTAATAAATCCTCCAGTAAAAAAATCCGGCATCCTAATTCTAAAGTGGGCTCATAATAATATTCGGTATCCCAATTCTTGTCATGCGCAACCGGGGCGATTTTAAGAAAGTCTATTTCAAATTTTGCTTTATTAAGTGCCTTGCATATTTCATAAACATATCGCTGGCCTCCTGCCTGGTAAAAATCATAAACCACCCACAATATCCTTTTCTTCTTTAGTTCACTCATGACAACATTCCTTTATTAAATCACAGATTCGTTTTACCGAACTTTCCTCCAATTCATAATACATAGGCAATCGAAGTAAAGTTTCAGAATACCGGTCCGTTTCGGTTAATTCTCTTCCGTCATGCTTTTGATGAAAGAACGGGCTTTTATGAAGGCTGAGGTAATGAAACACGGAAAGGATATTATTTTCTTTTAAATGCTGAATGCATTCATTTCTTTTTTCAACATTGTGAAAAAGAATATAAAAAATATGGGCATTGTTGCAGGCATAACCGGGCAAATCAGGCAATTGTACCAATCCCTTTTCAGCTAAAGGTTTCAATTGTTCATAATACAAATTCCATAGTTCAATTCGTTTCGCCTGGATTTCATCCAGGTGTTCTAATTGCGCATAAAGGAATGCCGCCACAATCTCTGAAGGCAAAAAAGAACTGCCCACATCTACCCAACCATACTTATCAATTTCACCGCGAAAAAATGCAGAGCGGTTGGTGCCTTTTTCCCAGATGATTTCTGAACGCTTTATAAACCGGTCATCATTTATGACCAGCATGCCGCCTTCGCCCGCAATAATATTTTTTGTCTCATGAAATGAAAAAGCAGCCAAATGGCCGATAGAGCCCAATGGCTTTGTAACGCCATCGCTTCCTGTATAGAAACTATTGATGGCCTGGGCTGCATCTTCTACCACGAATAAATGATGCTTGTTGGCGAGGTCCATTATTTGGTCCATATCGCAGGCAATTCCTGCATAATGAACCACCACAATTGCTTTTGTTTTTGGTGTAATTAAAGCTTCCAGTTTATCCGCATCTATATTGGGATTTCTTTGCATAGAATCGGCGAATACAATTGTAGCGCCGCGTAAAACGAAAGGATTTGCTGTGCTGACAAAAGTATAAGATGGCATAATTACTTCGTCGCCTTCTGTGATATTTAAAAGCAATGCAGCCATTTCCAATGCATCCGTGCAGGATGTAGTGAGCAGGCATTTTTTAAATCCATATTTTTTTTGGAAAAACTCATGGCATTTTTTGGTGAAAATCCCATTGCCGGAAATCTTACCTGATATTACAGCCTCGCTTATGTATTGGGTTTCTTTTCCTGTGAGAAAAGGTTTATTGAAGGGAATCATTGGGTAATTGCCTTTTTCCAAAGATGATAAAAGTATTCAGTCGTCTCCTGTTTGTAACCACAGCTTGTATATAATTTTATTGCCGGAAGATTGTCTCCTTGCGTTACTACCTGGATCAATTTTAATTTATTGAAGTAAAAATTTTCAGCGGCTTTCATTAATGTTTTCCCGATTCCTTTTCCCCTGTTGCTTTTATCCACTGCAATGATCCCGATATCTGCCCTTCCATTTTTTTGACCAACCGTTACAAACCCTGCTATTTGATCATCGATTTTATAAACTAAAACATCATCTGCGATTTCTTTTGAAACGGATTTTATAATCCATTGCGTATATAATTCTTCAAACTTTTTTCTTCCAATTTTCGGGTCCACATTGAAGCGGGAATAAATACCACTTTCTATGGCAAGTTCAATTAATTTTTTACCGGGATATTTTTCCAAATAAGATTCCGTCTTGCTCATTAAGGATGATATTTCAATCTCTTTTAAAAAAGTAATCTTCTCATCTACGAGGTTAAGGTTGTAATATTCGTTGGAAGTTTCGGTTAATTTAGTCTTTGAGGAATAGTAAGCCAATTGAACATTCTCTTTATAAAGCTTTTCAAAAAAATCACCTTTGAGCAAAACATCGTTTTTTATTTTGGCTACTTTAAAATTAAAAAAATCAGAATCCCATTGTAAAATCTCAAAGTCATTATTCATCAAAGGCTTTTCTGGAATCATGGTTTTACGAAATACCTGCATCCTGGTCTTGAGTAACTTAAAAACGTTTTGATATTCCTTTGTTCCAAAAATTCATCAACTGCTTTGGTGCAGCCTTCATAATAACCGTAATCATCTATTACAATCAGCCCTCCTCTTTCCACTTTATCATATAAATTTTCAAGACAAATTTTAATTGAATCATACCAGTCACCATCTAATCGCAATATTGCAATTGAATCAATTTTATTTTTATCAACAGGAATCGTTTCTTGGAACCATCCTTTGTGATAATGGATTTTTGTTGATGGATATTTAATGATGTTGACTAATAACTTTTTACATATATCAATGGTACCATGGCCACCCATTTTATCATATGCGCCTTTAACAGAATTGAGCTGGCCTTTCATTGCTTCTTCGTTCTTCAGTCCCATAATTTCTTTTGCATCTTTGATTGCTTTCTCTCCATCGATGTTTGCATCCGGCGGACAAATATCATCGAATGCATCAAAAAGGTGAATCTCCCTTCTTGAATTCCCGAAGTCAAGATTGGCTTTCGCCATAATACCAACTGCCCCGCCCTTCCAAACGCCGCATTCTACAAAACATCCCGGGATATTTTTCTGTTCGCAATAAACTGCCTGCTCATAAAGAGTGAACAGATTAATTGGCGCCAACATAGAATATTCTTCTGTAAGTTGAACTGCATCAAATCCTTCCTTTGCAAAATCATAACCGATGAAAGGATTACTTTCTACAATTGAAACAGCAGGCTGTTTTTCCGGGATCCTTTTATTAATTGAATACCCAAGATTACCTACTACTTTTTTTATGGACTTCTTAATCATTCCTGACATAGAAAAATTATTGGTAGAATAGTTTCTATTAATTATCAATATAAAACACCTGTTTTTCCCGGTTAAAAAGGATACGCTTTGGAGCATCATAAAGCAATTCCTTTTTTTTAACCAACCTTGAGGTTATAAAGAAAGTATTTAAAACCCTGCTCGGGGAAAGTAATTTTAATACAGCATCAATTTTTCTTAGCATCAAGTATTCTTAATGCCTTTAATTGATATAAAATAGTTTTCTAATTTCATAGAGGGATCCAGGCATTCTTCATACAAATGCCAGCAATTATTTAAATCTATCTTGCAAAGTTCATTACTTTGTAAACAACGATGTAAATCACTGCTATTTTTAATTAGTTTGCCAAATTGATACTTGTTATTCAATTCTTCATAAGTTTTGCATTTAAGAGTGATCGTAGGAAGGCACGCACCCATGTAGTATGAAAATTTACCAGAAGAAAGACCAATATGTTCAATATTCGCTCCCGTGTAAATAGATCTTTCATCCTTTTCATAAAGAGCAAATCCAAAATCAAAATTTCTCAAAAAATCAAGATATTCATCATCGTTTGAAAAGAATTCATCATGAAGTATTACTGGATAACCATTTTTTTCCAAATCCATTAATTTTTTGTGAATGACATTCTTATCGCTAAGTTTAAATCTACTATGGATAAATAAGATATAATTTTCAGGCAATCCTTTTTCCAGGAGTTCGATAAAAATATATGCTCCGCTCCATCCCCCAACACTGCCAGTGTGTAGTAATATTTTGGTATTACTATCAATGTTATATTTTACTCTAATGAAATTATTACGTTCAACTTGTTTATTTATAATTAGAGGTGCTACAGGGATCATATACCATTTTATAAGATTTGGTTTCTTTATATGATTTTCTGTGATCAATAAATTCTTTCTAACATCATCTTGAATGATAACTGATGAAGCAAATTTTGTATAAAATATTTCCTTGGCCTTAATTGTTTTCAAAAACTTATTGGATAATTCTTTACTAAAAAAAATTTCAAAAGAAAAATAATGAATCTTCAACTTAGGATTTAAAAACTTAAACCGTGCTGCCATAATTAAACCTGGTGGATCAATGGCAAATAAATATTTGGTTTTAGTCCTGTATAATAAATAAGTGAGTTTGAGATACCATCTGAAAAACCGTAAAACGTCTATATATTTTTTTGGGAAAGTAACATCATAATTCCACTTTTTTATATAAAGTATTTCATCCGGGATTGGTAAAGCCTCTTCATTACTTTTGCCGAAAATTTGGACCCCAATTCCATTCTTGATAAATTTTTCACAGATTAATTTGAGTGTCGGATTGCTAAATGTATCATCATTATTGGTTATTAAAGTAATCATCTTAACCTCTTATAACAGTTAATACTTTTTTCATTTCCTCTTCTTTTAAACCGAGTCCACTCGGAATATAAAATCCATTCCTTGCCAATCTTTCAGCTACTGGATATTCTTCGTTTAAAAACAATCCCATTTCTTTAAAAACAGGCTGCTCATGCATACACCAAAAGAAAGGACGTGTGCCGATTTTATTATCACCGAGTTTTTGTATCATTTCATTTGCCAATGCTTCAGTGTCACCAACCAATCCAAAAACCCAATAAATATTTTCAGCAAAACCAGTTACTGGCAATGGGAGTTGAAAGCCTGGTATATTTTTTAATCCTTCCTGGTATTGTTTTCCGATTTCTCTTTTTTTATTAAGATGAGCATCTATTTTTTCCAACTGTGCCACCCCCATCGCTGCCTGTAAATTGGTCATCCTGTAATTCCAGCCAAGTTCAAAATGTACAAACCTGCGTTGACCAGGTTCAAAAGCGAGGTTTCTTAATTTTCTGCAACGTTCAGCCAATACTTCATTGTTACACACAATCATTCCACCTTCGCCCGTTGTAATTTGCTTATTAGGGTAAAAACTAAAAGTGCTGATATCGCCAAAAGATCCACAATGATTGCCTTTGTAAGTTTGACCAATTAACTCCGCAGCATCTTCAATTAAATACAGCTCATATTTTTTGCATAATGCCAATACCGGATCCATATCAACAGGCAATCCATAAATATGCACCACCAAAATGGCTCTTGTTTTAGAAGTTATTTTTGCCTCAATTTGAGTCACATCCATATTCCAGGTATGAGGATCGCTATCAATTAATACTGGCACTGCGCCGGCACGAACAATGGATTGAGCCGGTGAAATAATGGTAAAGGCTGGCATAATTACCTCATCACCCTTTCCCAATTGCAAAGCCTGCACTGCAATATCCAAAGCTGCTGAACCATTAGATACAGCGATTCCAAATTTTCTATCTACATAATTTGAAAATTGCTCTTCAAATTGCTTAATAAAAGGGCCTTCACTGGAAATCCAACCCGTTTCAATGCATTCTGTAAGGTATTTTAATTCATTGCCCGAAAGTAAAGGCGTATTAACCGGGATTGGATTCTGCATATTATATTTTTTGTAAAATAAAACAAGGTGCCCATGTATGCTCACTGGCAGGCCGTCCAGTTAAAAATTCTTCAGTTTTTAATAACCCAAAGCCAGTCTGCTTTGCCAGCAGTGCTATTTCAGGAATAGAGAAATGCCGCATTGGATGTTTTTCTTTATACACTTCTGTTAGTTTAGTAGTTTTATTCTCAACGATGATTTCATAATTTACATCAATAATATTTTCATTGTAATTGATTACCGGTTCTGCAAGCCTGGTAATTTTTAATTCCTCATTTTCCAGTCTTTTAATTCTTGTTTCAGGTTTCTCGTAATATACTGCGGCTGTGTACCAGGCATCAAAAATAAAAATACCTCCCTTATTCAAATATTTATTTACATTATTGAAACAGGAGAGCAATAACTCATTTTTCGTCAGGTAACTGATAACATGAAATAAGGAAACCGCAACGTCAAACTTTTGCTCGATATTAAAGTCGCATATATCTGCTAAAATACTTGTAAACCCTTCAATGGCTTTTTCATTGGCCAATAAAACCATATTTTCACTACGTTCCAAACCTGTAACTGTAAAATCCTGCTTACAAAATTTAGCAGCATGATTACCCGTACCACTTCCTAATTCAATAATATTTTTAGCAAGAGGGTTTAGCGAACGAATCAGTTTAATTATATAATCGGATTCTACTTTATAATCTTTATCCTTATAAAGCAAATCGTAATAGCGGCTGTAATTATTATTGAAGTTTTCGGGCACTGTAATTATTTTATAATTGGGTTTTCAGGAGAATGGGTGAAGCGCACTTTATCTTTATCGCCTGAATAAGGCCCTTGCTTCACTTCAATCATTTCAGACTCTTCAAGCATCTCAAAACCATGCCCTCCGGCGGCCAATAATATTACATCACCTTTTTCTAAAATTTTGCTTTCAAGGTAATTTTTGTCTTCATCAAAAAAATCAACTCTTACCTTACCGGATTTTATAAATAATACCTCCTGCGTTAAGGTTACTTTGCGATCTACCAGGTTGTGAACATGAGGATCGATAATATACCCTTTCGGGCGGTTCATATAAGCAAGCTGTTGCGAAAAATCATCGGGCGTAAAAAATTCAATGCCTTCTTTTTTGAAGTTGGCGTGAATGATAACCGCAAGCAATTTTTCTTTGTGTATCAGATTTTCAATCATAGATTTTTCTTTTAAATCTTTTTAATATATTTTTTGTATTATTCTTCTTTCCGTGAAGCGGATCCAGTTTAAGCTTGAAACAAAGCATCCAATACCAAAATGTTTGTTGTGGTATAAAAGCCTTTGCTTTATTTAAAAGCCCCATCCCAAAATCCCAGTATCCGGACCCGATTGATCTATAAATATTTTGTAATAGGGCCTGCTGAAAAGAATATTCATCATATTGTTCAATATAATCTTTTCTATATTTCAACCTAATGTAATTCGATCCTTCAATATCTCTTTTAATATCTTTTGAGATGGTTTCTCCATTATGCTTATTATAAATAAAAAGTGGCTCTTTTATATGCACGAAGTTACAAATCTTAGATAAACCAATTGCTGTATCCCATTCCTGGTAGGAAGGCACATTTTCATCTAAATAATTAATTTGTTTCAAAGCAAATGCAGAAGTTATTAAACCCTGAAACATTGGAGAAGACGTTTTTAGCAATATTTTAAAAGGCCTTTCTCCTTCGATGTATGGAAGTTCCCATTTGACAATAGAATTTAAACTTGTTTCATTTACCATACAATTAGTATGAATAACCAAACATGGGTTAAGCTCATTCTTGTTCAAAATAGCAATTTGTTTTTCCAATTTTTCAGGCATCCACTCATCATCCGAATCGTTAAAGGCAATCCAATCACTTTTAGCATACTTAATCCCAGTATTGCGGGCTCCTTGGGCGCCTTTTTTATTTGTGTTAACAATGCATCTAAATCTTTTGTCCTCTTTCATTAAATCTTCTACAACCTCAACTGTTCTATCAGTAGAATTATCATCCACCACAATACACTCCCACTCTGCATGAGTTTGTCTTTGAACACTCTTCAGAGAATTGAGAATCAGGCTTTCTCGATTGTAGACAGGAATAATAATGGAAATCAGCATTTTAAAAGATGTGGAATAAGATCATAAAAACAATGAGTCAATTCGTTTTCTAATTAAGAAGATTTGAAAGATATTCCAATCTTTTCTTTTCCGAAAATGATGTAGAAAGTTTTTCAATATTTGATTGTGCCTGTTCTGGCTTCAATGCCTGCTTAAACTCATCGAAAGAAATATTTTTTATAGTATCCGCGCTAAAGATTTTAACGCCTATTTGTTTAAACATCGACCACAAAGGGTTATTTTCTTTCAAGTATAGCTTTTTACCCATCGCCAAAATCGTTATACAATTACCCAACGCCTGGCTCCTGTTATGATTCATTATACAAACATCTATTTCATTTAGCTTCTTAAGATAATTTTCTCTTGTCACAAATTCGTTTTGGAAAGTTGCTTTATCCGCAAACACACTTTTGTAACTTTTCTTAACAAACTGGCCGTAATCCTCATCTCCATAAGCAAGCGGCAGTACAATTTTAATATCTTCTTTTGCAAAATGTTTTAAATGCTTCAATATATCTACATGGTTATTGGTATCAGTCGCCGAATTGCCAACCTGGATATTGACAGTTGCAGTATTCTTTAAGTTCTTTTCAAAGGTGAGTGCAAGATCAAAATTCTGGTTGTAAATAAATGGCAGGTGATGAAAATACCTGGCTTGATAAAGTTTTCTAATTATACTGAGCTCATCAAACATAAAATCACCAATTAAGAGGTAGTTTATTCTTCTAACTGTATTGGCCTTTAATTTAAAATCTATCCTAAGTTTCCTTTTTTTGTTATATATCTCCCACATTTGCTTAGCTAGCTTTTGAGGCCGCCTTGCCCATTTTGGCGGATAAATATATCTACGGTTTACATATCGAAGAGTCAGTTTATCATAAAGTAAGTTTCGATGATATAGTGGAGGGTCGTCATAGAAATCCCCCCCAGTAACTGCCACATAAAGAGGAATTTCCTTAGGTATCGTTAGCATTAATTTGCCAATATGAATGTCGTACCAATATATGAAGATCCGGTCTTTGGTAGTGAACGACTCGATAAGGTTAGTAAAAGTCAAATCATAAATATTGCCAATCCATTCAGCTTTTTCATGAATAACATAAGTTGGATCATTTTTATCTCCACGAATTAAATAGCGATTGTGGCCTGGCAGTGTAACCTTTTCAATATCATCGATAAGGCTGTCAAAAAATTTATCATCTATCATTAAATGATAATTCATATATTATTTTTTTGTTTCGACTTTTCGAAACATTCTTAATAAAAGTCTGAGTAATCTGAGTGATTACTTTCAACACTTTCTGATGCAGAGATTTCAGTTTGTTCTTAACTATTAGTAATTTATTTATAGGTTACACTTTATTGCTGACCGGCCTGTAAAATCTGTTCTATGCAATAAGATTTGAAGATTATTTTCCGCAATGTATTCATCTACCGCTTTCCTGCATCCCTGCCAGAAACCATAATCGTCTATTAATAGAACTCCTTTTTGCACCAGCTTGGGATAAAGTGTTTCTAATTCATGTTTAGTAGATTCATACCAGTCAGTATCCAATCTTAAAAAAGCGATATTCTCAATCTCTTTACACGGAAGAGTATTTTCCACCCTACCAATTTTAAATATTATATTCTCTAAAGGGTAACCGGTACTCTCAAGCAAAGTTCTTACTTCATCAATTTGAAACTTATAGTCATCTTTTACCAGCAAACCCTTATCAACAAGCATTTTTGCAGTATTTCCCCTAAAATCCATATCTTCTACTAATTCATTTGATGCTGAGAGCATGGCCTCCATTTCAAACACATCAAATAAATAAATTTTTCTGTCAAAAGAATTATTTAAAACCAATGTCTTAACTGCAGCATATACTGATCCGCCTTTCCAAACTCCACATTCAACAATATCGCCCGAAATATTATTCTTACACAAAAAGTCAATCGAGTTAACAATCGCATCAATCCTCTCTAAACTAATTAGTGTATAAGGTTGGCATTCCTGAAAAATTTTTCTACTTTTTTCGGAAATATCAGGAGCATCCTCTTCACGTATTGATTGGGGTAATTTTTCAGGTGCTTTTTTGGAAACAACAAATCCAAAGGAACCGAAGATTTTTTTAACTAATGATTTCATACTTTAATGTTGTGCTTTTATTTACTATCTATTTTGGATCCGCCTCATTGCAAAGCTTGGCATCTCATTTTTATTAATTGTTATATAAACAATTTCCCAATTATCATTCACACATAATTCATTGACAGCCTCTATTACGCCATATCTACAATCTCCCATCCAATTCCCAATGATATAATCATGCCCTGCAATAATCCCGTCAATCTTTACCTTATTCTTCAGAATATTTAATTCGGAAGCAGTGGTTTTATATGTATGATCGGTATCCAGATAAACCCAATCAAAATAATTATCGGGGAATGTTTTCAAAACATCCGTAGATAAACCCACGTTTATTTCTATCTGTTGACTTTCTATATTTAAAGCAAACTTTTCTGCTACTTTTAATTTTAAGCCATCATGGTACCTAGTTACATCACCCCATGCATCAATAAGATGTAGTTTTTTTGGCTTAATAATGTGAAGTATCTGTTCCGAAAATTCCCCTTCATTGACACCAACCTCCGAACACACAGCATTTTGTGGCAGTCGTTTTAATAATTCAATTCTATTTTTAAGAACTACCAGATTTTCAATGTGCTTAAAATCAAGGTCCACTTTTGGTATTACTTTCTCAGCTTCTTTTCTTTTTTCAAGAAATAAGCCATAGAATTCCCTGTAATTGTTTTGGTAACTTCCGTTCTTGTATCCATACCTTTTCCTCATTATTTCCCTAAAAGCAATCTTTATAGATTTGGGAACTAAAAAGCTAAATATCATATTTTATGTTTTTTAAACAGTTTTACTAACTTCCCAACTATTACCTGAAAAATGAATAACACCCCATTGCCGGTTTTTATAAAATTCTACGTTCATCTCTTTAGAGATATTAAATAAAGGATATAAAGAAATCCCATCCCAGGAATTTGTATTTTCAGACTGATTTAACCCAACTGAAATATAATATTCGTGCGGAGCAAATTTAAAACTATCCATTCTAAAGTGAACATCATAGGAACCTGGCTCAGGAATGTTTAAATAAAAATTGTCGTCCAAACTAAATGCGATTCCAAGATTTACATCCTCCGCATTGTAGAGTGTGATTGCTATAACTGCATTTTCAATTTTTTTCCTGGCCCTTACTCTAATTATAATTGCAGGATTTTCATCAATTGAAATGGTTGGAATTATATTTTCAAACCCGGAAATAAAAATCTTTTCTATCATGATCGGTGATTCTACAACAGAATAATTTCTATATGCATCCAGAACAGGTCTTTCACCTTCACCATAATCATTTCTTAAATAATTTTTAATGATATCTCCAGTTGCACCCTCAACTGTCACCATGCCATTATCTAAAAGCATTGCACTAGTACATAGTTGCCTAACTGCGGGAAGATTATGACTTACGAACAACACTGTCCTACCGCCTATACCACTTACATCTTTCATTTTCCCCAATGCTTTTTTCTGAAACTCTGCATCGCCTACTGCCAGCACTTCATCGACAATTAAAATCTCTGGTTCAAGGTGAGCGGCAACCCCAAATGCCAAACGTACATACATACCCGAAGAGTATCTTTTTACCGGGGTATCAATATATCTCTCTACTCCGCTAAAATCAACGATCTCATCAAACTTGCTTTTGATTTCCTGTTTGGTCATGCCAAGGATGGCGCCATTTAAAAAAATGTTTTCACGTCCTGTCAACTCAGGATGGAAACCTGTACCTACTTCTAACAAAGAGGCTACGCGGCCTTTTATTTTTATTTGCCCGGTGGTGGGAGTAGTAGTCCGGCTGAGGATTTTTAAAAGAGTAGATTTTCCTGCACCGTTGCGGCCAATAATGCCCAACACTTCGCCCTGCTTTACTTCAAAATTAATGTCACGTAACGCCCATACATACTCACTTTCTCCTTTTATCGAACGGTCGTTGGCTTCGCCTATTTTTAAATACGGATCCTCACGGCGGCGGATGGTGGTCTGGTACCAGCGATTAAAATCATGGCTGATAGTACCAAGGCCTACATTACCGAGGCGGTATTGCTTGGAGATGTTTTCTACTTTTATGACTGTGTTTGCCACAGATTACACAAATTTACACGAATTAGTATGCCAGCCTGGCTTGATCATGAAGTCAGGGATTATTTTTATGAACACAACTCGTGAGACACGAGTTGGGGATAGCTGTCAGTAAACGAATAATTATTAAAGATTTTTATTTTTTTCAACGGCCTCTGATCCCTATGGCTACCGCCAGGCAGGTTGGTGTCTTACCGAGTCGGTATTGCTTGCAGAGGTTTTCTACTTTTATGACGGTGTTGCTCAAGATCAGTTTTTAGAAATCAAGTTATTGGGTATCGGAAATTAAAATTTGATAATTATAATGGATTGACGATTTTAAAATCTTTGATGTTTTTAAAATCTGCACCATTATTTGTGTAAAGATCACATTGATACAATTTAGCCGTAGCCGCAATGATGGAATCTGCTACCGACATTGATTTCTTTTGCCTGTAAGCGATTGCCTGATCAATAAGAGCATCGTTAATTTGGATGGTTACAACCAGTTGAAAAATTGTTTCAAAATAAGTTACCTGCTTAGGAGTGATTTTATGATAACCTAATACTTCCAATCTTGTAATTATTGAAACGAATACATCACCTTGTTTGAATAAATCTCTGAGATACTTATATTTTTCATCTGCTGAATAAATAAGAATATTACTATCTATTAAAATCATTATTGCCTTTTAGTTAAGATTCTATCTTTACGTGTTTGCCTTTGCCATAAAGAGGGATCTCCAAAATTGGAAACATCAACCCCGGCATCAATTATCCTGAACAGGTCTTCCCGTTCATTCCTTTTCAGTGTTTCAGTTTTTTTGGAAATTATGTGTTTCCTGATTCCTAACTTTTCAGCTATAGCAATTAATAAGTTTACATCCTTTTTGTTATCAGTCTCAAATGTTACTTGTTCCATGCTCTTCTGTTTTTGTGTTTACCAAATTTACGTTTTTTTTAAATAAGGATCTTCTTTGCCATGCACATGGTAACACCGGTGGTTGGATCAGCACCAATAGTACCAAGGCCTACATTACCGAGGCGGTATTGCTTGGAGATGTTTTCTATTTTTATGACGGTGTCACTCATAAGTTATTTTTTTCTTCGGAAGAAGATTTTTCTTCTTTGTGATCCTTTGTGCTCTTTGAGGCTTTGTGCGAAGATGCTTTTCTTTTTTTTCACACGAAGTCTCGAAGCACTCGAAGAAGCACGAAGGGCTTCTCTTCTTTGTGAAACTTTGTGCTCTTTGTGGCTTTGTGCGAGACTGCATTTCTTTTTAACCAGTAAACAAACCTTTATTAAAGATTTCCATTTTCTTCCACAACTTGCTTCTCAAGGTTTTTTTTCGTACGAAGCCACGAAGCACTCGAAGAAGCACGAAGGGATTTTCTTCTAACCTGAACTCGTGTCTCACGAGTTCCTTCCATTTTTTATTTTCTTATATAAGATTACAAGCCGTGACACGGGGTTCGAGGTATTTTTTCTCACGATTTACGATTCATTAAATTAAGTCTTATTCAATTATCTGCCAATGGCCTCCCCTGTCGGGGCCGATCCTTTTTATCTTATTTATTTCTTTTAATTTCCGCATATTTTCCTCTACTTTCCTTTGAGAAATTCCTATTTCTTTTGAAAGTTTATTAGCAGAAATAAAAGAATTAGTTTTAATTAATTCAATTATTTTTTCCTGGTTTGCACTCAATGTTTCTCCAACCTTTTCTCCGACCTTTTCTCCGACCTTTTCTCCGACCTTACGCATATTAGCAGATACAACAACCTTAAACCCATGTTGAAAGTTTTCAAATACAGGTGGCTTCAATCACTTTGCCAGTAAAGGGACTTTTATTAAAGATTTTTCTTCTTTCTGAACCTTGGTGATCTTTGTGGCTTGGCGCGAGACTACCTTTTTTTCTTTTCTTTTCACACGAAGCCACGAAGTACACGAAGGAGCACGAAGAGATTACGATTCATTTAAATCACAGCTTTATTCCATTATCTCCCAATGGCCGGATCTATTGGAACCGACTCTTTTAATCCTTTTCATTTCTTTTAATTTCCGGATATTTTCTTCCACTTTTCTCAAAGAAATTCCAATTTCTATTGATATATCTTTCGCTGTAATAAAATTATTTTTCTGAATCAATTCAAGTATTTTTCCCTGGTTAATACCGACCTTAATACCGACCTTAATACCGACTTTAATACCGACCTTTTGCACATTAGCCGTAACAACAACCTTAAACCCATGCTGAAAGTTTTCAAATACAGGTGGCTTCAATCCGTAAGCAATGAACTGCTGTTGAATCCTTTTAATACCTGAACCATATTTTTCGATAATACCGGCTTCCTTAAAAATAGCTGCCAGTTTCGAATTGCGGGTTTGAGAGATATAGTTCCCCTTCAATAACTGCTCAATACTAATTGTGTCTGGTAAACTTCCGGGATTAAAAAACTCAATACTGCTATCATAAATTTTAACTGACGAATCTCCATAATGCATATAATCCCTGTGAACTATCATGTTAATAATAATCTCACGAAGGGCATCCATTGGATATTGCCATCGTTCTTCCCTTTGAGGTTTACCGGTAATAATATATTCTTTATTAATGTGCTTTTTAATAAAGTCAAACACTCCTTCAATCTCAGTGAACAAATCTGTACAAAGCGTTAAGGCATCTTTGATTAATGTAGGTTCAGAAAACCTGCCCAACTCAATGGTGGCTTTAAAAACATCATTTTTGGCAAATAGCAAATGGCATGCATTTACAATTCCGTTTTCTTTTATCAGTTCGAATTTATTGAGTACTATTAATGGATCATCTCCTATTTTTATTCCACGGAGTTTATTGCTGACTTCTATAAATTGATTCACCTTATCAAGGGAAATATCTTCGAGAGAATAATCATTTGTTACGTAATTATCCCAACTCGAATTAAAAGTTTTCAAGTGAAGATTGGATATTTCCGTAAGGCTTAACTGATGATTACTGTTTTTTACTCTTTTAAAATATCTGCCTTTAAACGATACCGGTTTTATGGGAAATTCTTTAACCGAGAATTCCAATACTTTACTTTCTTTCCAATCAATGTATCTTGAATCCGGGATGATTGAAGGCTTTGTTTTATTTTTTATTTCATTTAGCCATTGCTGAACACTCTCGTCGCCGGTTATAAAATTTTTTAAGAGGCATGCCTTCATTATTTACTCCTATCAATACTTTGCCACCTCCGGTATTGGCAAAAGCTACCAACGATTCTATAACAGCGTCATTGAAACTGCTTTTAAATTCGGTATATAGATTTTCTTTCAAATTTTTATTAAAGCTAACTGCCGGATTCCTTTTCGCAAGAAGGATTGCCTCATATATTATCGAAGCCGGATTGCCTGGAGAGGTTTTCTACTTTTATGACGGAGTTGCTCAATCCTTAAAATGTGTCAATCCGGAGGTGAAAGTTATTGTACCCGAAAGTGAGCTAATTAATGTGGTTATACCGGTAAATTTTCTTTTTCAAAAAGCGAGGATAATAATTTGTCTGCTGTAAAATACTTATTTATCAGCCTCTTAACTTCAATTGCAGAAGCCAATTGGATGGCGTCTAATGTTCGTAAACCTATTATTCCATGCTCAAGAATTAATTGTTTGGCCTTTTCGAAAATATTGCTTTCCACTGGAACAATAATATATTTTTCAAAGTCATTATCAAACAACCTTATTGCTTTTTGAGCATCGGACAAATCTGTTTCTTGCATCCTGACTTTTTTAAAGAGAGCTGATACAAATTCAACTTTGGCAATTTCGGAGATGAAAACTCCAGTTATAGAGGTATTATAGAAAATATCACCAAGGTTTTCTGAGTCTGGTTCTTTTTGATACAGTTTAAATAATGAAGAAGTGTCTAAATAGATTTTCATAAGGATTCTCTTCTTTCTTCTATTACTGTTTCACTTAAAGAACCTTTAGTGTTTTTTAATATTTCCCGGCTTTTGGCAAAAGAAAAATCAGAAAATTTTAATCTTCCTGGTTTCGGTTTGTTAACTTCTTCTTCGAATACTACTGTCACTTTTAATGGACGATCTGTAGGTATTATCTTTTCCAGATGTACCTTTCCTTTGTAATAGGTTCCTGATAGTCGCAGCATGAGTAATTTATTTTTATCAAATTTACCCTTTTCCCGTTAAATAATATCTTGTAATTATTTTGCGTAAAACGTTTTGTTTTCACGGGTTTCTTTTCTTTTTTATTTTCTTAAATATGATTACAACCCGTGACACGAGTTTGGGGATGATTAATGATTTTTTATTTTCTTTCACAACTTGCTTCCCAGGTTTTTTTTCACACGAAGTCTCGAAGCACCCGAAGAAGCACGAAGGGGTTTATCACGCAAAATAACTAACTCTGAGTTTTTCATTTTTCTCCTTAACATGTGTCACGGGTTTCTTCTTAATAGGCTGTCTGTGAGAAACGAATTAGTGAAATATTTTTTTTAAATTAACAGTTAGCATTAAACGAACTTTTAAGAAATATTTTTATTTCACCTCGAATCCGTGTATATTGAATAAGCAAAGTAAATAAGACGAGCTCCTGCGAAATTTTATGTCCTATTAATTGTAAAATTTAATATCTGCAATGAACTTAAAGTCTTTCTTATTATAAGTGAAAAATTGCAAATCGAAAATCATTGCTGTAGCAGCAATTAAACAATCAGGCAAAGCCAGCCCATGACTACACCTATAATTGAGCATAAGTTCAAATGCTTTGATGGTTATATGATTATTCAACAGGGTAATATTGAACCTATTTAATTTTCGGTCAATTTTATCTATTTCTTTTTTATTAATGGCACCTGCCAAAAGTTCTAATTTTGTAATTGCTGTCAAAACAACATTATCAAGAACTATATCATTTTCAAGTATGAGTTTGGTTTCTTTATGCCTTGCATTCGTTTCGTCCCAATAATCAATCATTACATCCGTATCACAAATTATTTTTTTCTCTGCCATAGAGTTTCTCTTAATTGTTTGGGATCTATGTTTCTACCCGTAAATATTTTTGATAGGCCGGAAGTATCAACTGAACTATCTGCCAGAATCATAATTGGCTCATTATTGGTCTCCGGGCTTTGCTTTTTTTTCCCTGGCTTTTCGATTACAAAATCAAAGTATTTAGCAAAATCCCTTAAAGCTTGTAGCGTTTTTGGATTATTGTATGTGATTGTTATTTGAGGCATAATATTTAACTTAATGACCGGTAAAATAATGATACGAATTTACAAAATTAAGTGGAAATTTTCTTTGTATATAATGGTTAATAATTTTAAATGCCCGATTCAGTAGGATATTTAAGCAACAACTTCACAAAAGGTTGCCTTAATTTATCATTCTTTTATCTTTTGCTGAAATTCATTTTTATCAATTCCCAGTGCAATGATGATCTGCTTCATTATCCTTTCAGGAACCGGATCTATATGCGTTTGGATGGTTATGGGTCTTTTTAAATCCGCTTTAGTCCAATGTTCATGGCCTCCGGTAGTTCTATAATTTTTGCAGCCGGATTTAACCAGGAATTTCCTGCAATCTTTTAATGAAACATTTTTTAAAGGATTTACTGCCATTATGCATATGCAGGAACACTTACCTGGTAATTAGCAGTGGAATATTGTTTTGAATTGATAATATCTTTAAGCTGATCATTTTTTTCAATCAGGTCACTCATTTTAGGAGCGTGCAATGGGCGTTTTTTGCTTTTTATCTCCCATCCTAAACGCTTTAATTCATCAAAAAAAGTTTTCTTATTCAATGAATACCTGATAAATTCATCTAAAACAATTTTCAAACTTTTTTTGGCCTCTTCCGTATTGTTTCCATAACCGGTTAGATCAAAGGATGGCATATACGCAAACCAGGTCTTTTCTTCCTCAAATAGCACTACAGGCACATCTACTTTAACTGTAGCTTTTCCATATTTTCCTTCTCCTGCTAATTGTAAATTTTGCATAGTGCGGTGTTTATACTTTTTGCAATTTACACTGAAATAAAGATCAAATTATCAGTGAATGTCTTATTTAGTAATTAATTAAAATATCTTCTTTAATCTAAAATACATTTAAATTGGTAATGCGTGGCAAGCCCATTGATTTTGAAAATACGCTTCGGGAGAAATCCTTTAATTGAACAATAAGCATTGAGAGTATCTATCTCAATATCTCCGGGCCAGGAAATAGCCCCTGATTCTTTGTTGACAAATACTTTAAAGAAATTATTATCAATTTCCCAAATTTTAAAAACACCTTGTTCTGCCAGATATGAGATTTCATACTCTCCCTGTGTTCCATCGGCAAAACGCAATTTCAATTTATATTTTGCAATGGCCTCAACTGAAGTGATCTTTGGAAATTGCATTTTATTTTTTATATTAATTCTTAGATGAACAAATCTACCTCATTTTCTTTCTTCTTTGTGAACCCCTGTCTGCCGACAGGCAGGATTGTGCTCTTGGTGGCTTTGTGCGAGGCTGCCTTATTGAATCCCACGGGTAAGAAGATGCTTTCCTAATCCGGGATTAAACTGGTTTTTCGGGCTTTGGCATTCCTCTTAACACTGCCTGTATTTTTAAACGTTTTCTTCAATTGCGGTGGATTTGAATTTACCGATGAACCCTTTGCCCGGATTGAATCGTTCTGTTCAATATAGGTTTCAACGTCTATAAATTTAAAAACCGGCACTTTCCCAAAGGCCAGGGCAAGCCCGATAAGCTTGCTCATTTTATGATCAAAATCTCCGTTAAGGATCTGTGTAACATAACTTTTACTTACACCTAACTGAGCGGCAAGTTCTGTCTTACTTAAATTATTCTTTTTGCGATAATTTTCTATCAGTTCAAATAAATTAAGTTGAATCTGAGCAGTCCAATATTCCTCGCTTTTGATTAATTCTTTTCTGTTCATTGAATTTATTTTAAAGAAATTAATAACTGTCTTTTTAAAGAGCGAAATTTGATGAAATCCTTATCCTGGTTGGTTTTATAACCTAAAAACATTGAGCATCCATTTAAACAATAAACATTAATTCAGTTTTCTCGCAATGACGTTCCATTAGGTGCAATGATGTTCCAATTGTCCGTCATTGCGAGGTACGAAGCAATCTCGTTTAATGAATTAGAAGTTACTCTGTGTTCGTCATTGCGAGGTACGAAGCAATCTCGTTTAATGAATTAGAAGCCTCTCTATGTGCGTCATTGCGAGGTACGAAGCAATCTCGTTTAATGAATTAGAAGCCTCTCCATGTTCGTCATTGCGAGGTACGAAGCAATCTTATTAATGAATTAGAAGTTACTCTATGTTCGTCATTGCGAGGTACGAAGCAATCTTCCTTCCTACTTTGAGATTGCCACGAAAACATTGAGCATCCATTAAAAAAATAAAAATTAATTACCGTTTTCTCGCAATGACGTTCCAGCGGGTGCAATGACGTTCCAGCGATGAGATTGCCACGAAAACATTGATGATCCATTTAAACAATAAAAATTAATTACCGTTTTCTCGCAATGACGTTCCAGCAGGTGCAATGACGTTCAAATTGTGCGTCATTGCGAGGTACGAAGCAATCTCGTTTAATGGATTAGAAGCCACTCTATGTTCGTCATTGCGAGGTACGAAGCAATCTTCCTTCTTACTTTGAGATTGCCACGAAAACATTGAGCATCCATTTAAACAATAAACATTAATTCAGTTTTCTCGCAATGACGTTTCATCGGGTGCAATGACGTTCTAATTGTCCGTCATTGCGAGGTACGAAGCAATCTCACTCACATTGTTCTGTCATTCATCTCATAAATCCAGAATCTCTTCCCACAAGTCTTTCCATCCCGGATTTAATGCATTGATTAATGCCTCTTTATTTTTTCTATTGCCTGCTTTTATTTGTTTTTCACGCTCAATTGCTTCTTCTATATAAGGAAGAAATTCATACCACACAATTTTATCACAATTGTATTTTGCTGTAAAACTTTTTGGGTAAAATTTTGTTTTATGTTCAAAAATCCGCGCTCTTAATTCGGAGGTAACACCTGTATATAAAACTGTATTGTGATGGTTTGTAATGAGGTAAACAAAACCACCGTGTTTTATAGTCATGAATTAAAGATTTAGATTTAGATCAGGATAAAGATTGCCACGAAAACATTGAGCATCCATTAAAACAATAAACATTAATTACCGTTTTCTCGCAATGACGTTCCATCGGGTGCAATGATGTTCCAGCGATGAGATTGCCACGAAAACATTGATGATCCATTTAAAAAATAAAAATTAATTACCGTTTTCTCGCAATGACGTTCTATCGGGTGCAATGACGTTCCAGCGATGAGATTGCCACGAAAACATTGATGATCCATTTAAACAATAAACATTAATTACCGTTTTCTCGCAATGACGTTCCATCGGTCCTTAACCCCATCTGAACAAATTCATTCGGCCAGGAAACAATTAATGGCAATTTCTATTTTGCCTGCCTTATTTTTATCAAAAAATATATATGCACCGGGCGGCTTCATTTCTAGCTTCAATTATTCTATCACCATTCAATTGGATTATTCTATTGCTCCTCATTGCCTGGATCTTTCGCAAACGTGCATTTAGAAAAATTGCTCTCCTGATGGCTTTGTGCATTTTCATCGTGTTTGGAAATAAATGGCTTTTGAATTTATATGCAAAAAACTGGCAAATAAATCCTGTTGCTATTCCTACGCTTCCTATCTATTCATGCGGTATTGTGCCGGGCGGTTTTGCCAGTCCGGATGAAAATGGCGATGGATATTTCAACCCTTCTGCTGACCGCTTTATACAGGCCGTAAAATTGTACAGGCTCGGAAAGATTAAACATCTTTTGATCAGTGGCGGCAACGGCAAACCGGATGACAAAAATTTTCGAGAGGCTGCCTGGGTAAAAACACAACTAATTGATTTTGGCGTTCCGGGTTCTGTAATTTTTATTGAAGACCGATCTGATAATACACAGGATAATGCGGTTAATTCCAAACACCTGCTGGATTCTCTTCATCTTCCTCCACCCTATTTGCTCATTACTTCTGCGTTTCATCTTCCGCGTGCTTCGATCATTTTTAAAAACAATGGGCTTACTGTGGATCCTTTTCCCTGTAATTATACTGAAGGAAGGGATTCTTTTTCCTGGGATGATCTTTTGCCGAGGTCTTATGTGTTACTGGGCTGGGACAGTTATTTAAAAGAAACAGTTGGATATTTTTGGTATAAAATAAAGTGATTGGCATTTTTGAATGTGGTTCGTGAAGGACAGTCGAGTAGGCAAGGGCATTTCAGCCCAAGCCCCTCACAAAACCGTGCTTGAGACTCTCACCTCACACGGCTTTTCTCATTGCAGCATAAAAAGAATTTTATACTTTATTGGACTAAACCCGATCATCCCGAAATTACTTTCAGTTGTCTTTTCTTAGAACAAACCAATGAGCTGAACCCTTCGCTCCATTTCCATTACAGAAACTTCTTCACTACTACGATTCAGTCCGCCACTTCATTACGCTTCGGTTTCCTTTGGAATACCTTGAATCCCGTTTCCACGGGAGGCTCGTTGGCACATCGTAATGACAGTTTCTCACGTTCCGTATAAAAGCCTGTGTAAAGTTCCTGTCCCGATACGCTACGCTATCGGGATTGCTCTGTAGCCGGTAAACAGATAACTGCTACAGTCTTCGTATCAACGGTTCGATGCCGATACTTTCAACAACAAGGAGCCTTTTCGACATGTCTTCGGTCGGTTTACTTTCGTTCAGCTTCTTTACACTTACCTGATGCCTTTACAGACACCTTTTGCCTGAACGTTCAGCACCACAACTTTTGATTGCAGCACCTTCAGGTGGTTTGCATACTCCGTCTGC
>DATCFT010000056.1:0-67684 GCA_036509335.1 Hanamia sp. | reverse complement strand
ATTTCGTTAGGTAGGTATTAAATATCATCTATGGTTAGAAAGTTAATATTTAAAACGTGTCCTTTGATTCATGAAAATTTTGAAATCATTAATATTTATTTAGTAACCGAATTAATATTTAAAAGTGCCCGGCATAAATATCGAGTCTTTAATTATCTCCGGAAAGAATATCTTTTCTAAATGGATGGGGTATTTTGGTTTGGGCATTGGGGTTTTATTGTTGCTTTTTTCTATGCAAATGTTTGTAAACATTCAGCAACTGCTTAAGGAAAACAGCCCACGCAAAAGTGGTGGATATGATTTTATTTCTATTTCCAAAACCATTACTAATGATAACATGGGTAAGGATAATAGTTTTACAAACGCAGATCTGGCTGATCTTAGAGAACAACCTACAATTTCCGGTGTTGCTCCTTTGATATCAAATAAATTCAGAGTACGCGCTACTGCAGGAGATATCATTCCTTTCAGTACCGACCTTTTTTTAGAAAGTATCAACAACAATTATATTGACACGGTTCCTCCGTCTTTCACTTGGCAGCCGGGACAAATAACTGTACCCATTATTTTCTCTTCTGATTTTCTGGAAATGTATAATGTATTCGCACCCGCACAAGGCTTGCCACAACTTTCTGCAAAAACAATTTCATCAGTAAATATTATTTTAGAATGTTCAGGCCCCTATGGAACACAGAATTTTAAAGGAAATATTGTTGCATTAAGCGACCGTATCAATTCATTATTGGTTCCACAGACTTTTATGAACTGGAGTAATCTGTATTTTATGAAAGATACTTCAGTACATCCTTCCAGGGTCTTTATCAAAACAAAAGATGCAAATGATCCTAAATTGATTTCTTATCTGGATCAACAAAATTATCACCTCAATAAAGACAAAATAAGATTCAGCCGCATCAAAGGTATTTTACAAAATATTGTAAGCGCATTGGGAGTGTTTGGGATTTTAGTGATTGTACTGGCGCTTATGTTGTTTTCATTTTACCTGCAACTGATGATTGCAAAAAGTAAAGATAATTTGCGTCTATTGCTTACGTTAGGTTATTCGCCAAAATGGCTCGCAAAAAGTGTTGCCAAAACATGGCTGCCTGTTTATTTATCTATAATCGTTGTTGCATTGGTACTCACCGAAATTCTGCATTTATTATTTATGCAAATTTCTTTCGTAAAGACTGCGAATCTTTCTTATTTTTTAAATTGGAGTGTTTGCCTTACAGCTATATTCCTATTTGCACTTACGATTCTTATTAATTTAAGATTAGTTAAGAAAGAGTTGGAAAATATTTTGTGAGAAATCAGGAATTAGTATTATTTGTTTATTTACTGTACCACTAAAACTTAAAATAACATTTTATCATTAAAGTACGGGGCCTTATTTGCGTTTGTGTAGTTTGCCTCATATTATCCGAAAGCGAAAACATCGTAAAATATTTATTATTGGTAATGTTATTGCAACCCAATTCAAAATCTGTCTTTTTGTAGGTGAATTTTATGCCTGCGTCTCCAAAATAATATTGGTTTGACCCCGAAGCCTTGTTCCATAAATTATAATATTCTGAATTAAAATAAAGACTGGTTTTCTTCGAAAGAAAAAAATACAGATTCAGTTTTTCCTGGAACTGCATTGATGAAAAAGCACTGCTGTTTTTTGTAAATGGTTTTATCGTATTGGAAAAGATATTAAACACAGCATTGTTTTGGACAGACAGAAAATTAAGATTGTCGTAATTTATTTTAGCACTGAAAGTGGTGCTGTTAGTGAAAATATTTACAAAATCACTTTGCTGGATCAGTAGAGATTTATTCCAGGTATAATTAGCCGAAAGAGCAATGTTTGTTTTGCTTTGAAAAAAATATTTATTTACTCTTCCCGAAAGAATTACACTTTTTGATGAATTGGGAAATTGTATTGCTGTCGTTTTTGAAAATATATTATCGTAAGACTGCGTATAGATTATATTGTTGTTGGTATTCGAATACGATACTGATACATTGCAGAACAAGCCCTGTAAAGGATCTTTATAGTAATTGGAAACAGAAATATTGTTTAATCTCTGGACCGGCAACAGCGAATCATTTTGATTGATTGTTCTGTAATTAGTCAGCATAAATCCCGGTGTGGTTTGTATGAAATTACCTAGTGAATTACGATGGCTATATATGATTTCTGCGCCAAAGTTTGAACCATAAGGAAGGTGCAAATCAATATCAGGATTAAAAAATAAATAAGATTGGTCATGAGTAGAAGCATTGGATTTATTATTAACGGAAAGGTTATTTAATTCTATAGGCAAGGTGATAGATATTTGTTTTTCCCCCATCTTGATGGTTGTATTAGCATTGCCATATAGCCTTATATTTTGCCAATTCAATTTATTTTGAAAACTGTCATTGAGTTGATAAATAGTTTGATTATTTTCCTTTGTTAAAGATGATGAAATCTGTTTATAAGAATATTCTGCACCAAGATCAAAATCTCCTTCCAATTGGCCAATCTTTGTAAAAAAAGCAACGCTATTGTCACTTATAAATTTATTAAGCACCGCCTTTTGAGTTATTTGATCATAAGGCAAAGAATCATTAAATACTTCAGTAAATTGGCCGGGTCTTACAGATAAATCTTGCGGTGTCCTATTAAAAAAAGTGTTGGATTTGAAAGATACCAACTTCTTCTTTATAGGAGTAAGCATCAAAAAATTATTTTCAAACTGGTAAAAAGGATTGTTCAGATTTTGATAAACATTTCCGGTATTTTCGATACTTCCTTTTTCATTATTAAAATCAAGTTGAATTTTGCTTGCATTTTTTATGTATTTATTTCTTTTATTTAAGGTGTAATAAAAATCTCCGTTTAGCTTATTAGTACTTATCCCAGTCTTTAGATTTTCAATAAATTTAATAGTGTCCGAAGGTAAAAATAAAGTAGTTGCATTGCTGCCTGTACTTTTATTATAATCATTTATATAGCCAATGTTGAATTTTATCTGACCGGTATTCTTAAGTACTTTAATAGCGGATAAATGAAACAAATGATTGTTATTAAAAATGTATCTCGGTTCTTGCAAAATTGGTGCAGGCAAGGATATAAGCGATAATAAATTTTCTTTTACATTTTCGGGTTTTGGTGCATTGATATCTTGTATTAAAACTTGCTGAGTTAGCTCGTTACTCAATCTAATTCCTGTATTGTTATATTTATAAGCAGTAATAAATTGAAAGTTTTTATTAAATTTCATACTCACTATGGCATCATCGGATAAAAAAGGTGATATGCCGGCACCTGCTTTTGCCGTGCCGATAAATTTATTCATTCCTTTTTTCTTAAGTTCAATATTAAGTGCAGGATTAGTAGAATTCTTCAAGCTGTCCAATACTTTTACCGGTTGATGATTATTTAATATCTGCACTTTATCTACCAAATCATAAGGAATATTACCATTGGCTATGCCATATCTGTTTTCTAATAAATCCAGTCCGTTAATATAATAATTGCTTATAAGTTTACCATTGTACTTAATGGCGCCATTAGGGTCTATCTCAATGCCGGGAAGTTTTGCAATCACATCGCCGATCACCCTGTCCTGGTTGGTAGCAAATGAAGAAACATTGTAATCAGTAGTATCTCCATGTAGTGTAACTGGGTTACTTTTTACTTTTACCGTTGGTAATTTTGTTTCTTTTTCTGTAAGTGTGAAATTGATGATTTGCGAATGTCTTGCCAGAGGTTTTATTGTATCTCCAAACCCAATTGCTGAAACTTTAATATTTACAGAATCGGGATTTTCATTACAGGTGATTTTGTACATTCCATTATTATCTGAAATTGCAAAAGCAAATATGTTTAATTGATTTCGCTTAATAAGTACAATACTGGCTCTTGGAATGGGTTGATTATTTGTAGATATAATTTTACCAGAAAAAACTATTTGGGCACACAAACTTTTCGAAATAAAAAAGAGGAATGCACAAATAGTGATTTTCATTCAAATTATTTAGATAAATCAATGGGATTGTAAGGCTTCAATTTATGTGGCGGCTGTATTATTTCTCCGGAACTATTTCTATATGTAATCGTTAAGTTCGGATTTTGCATTTTCTCGAAAGCCAGCCTGTCTTCCGCCTGTATTCTTTTAAGTTCCCGCAATTTAGATTTTGCTACTTGCAAGCAATTAGGATATTCAATTTCTGCTGCGTCACTCGCAGTGGTGCTGCCTAATTCCGTTGCTTCAAACCAGATTTGATTTTTTGTATCATGTATTCTTAATATTAATCCAGGCAGTCCTGTGTATTGCCAGGGTCCAATACTGATAGGGATATCAGGTGCAAACCAGGCGATATAATCGCGGCCTTTAAAAGTAGTAGTTGCCATTTGGCACAAATGATTTAAAATGGTCAATGTATCCTTTGCTAATGTCCACACCGGTGTTTTTACCGAATCTAAATAACAATAAGTAACTCCATTTCCTGTCAGCTTATCTATCACTTTAAATTCCTTTTTCCCAAAATTATGAATGATAATTTCTGTTTCACTGTTTTGGTAATAACGGCTATAATTAGATTTAATATAATCGAGGCTTTTTCGCATTTTTAAATCTTCAGAAAGATTTCGAAAGCCTAAAAAACGATAGTAGCTATAAAATATGGATGAGTTTTTCCCGATTTCCAGGTACATCAAATCGTTAGATTTTGAGAACATATTAGCAGTATCCTTTTGCCATTCAAAAGAATATTTACACAAATAAACAGAAGTGTCTGTTTTATTTTGGGCCTTCAAATTAAAACATATAAAAAGAAGTAAGACTAAACTTAGTTTATTCATTTCAATTAATATTTAAATGCTATAACCGGATTATCTGGCTATATTACGGTTTGGAGCAATTAATGTTCATAATCTAAAATGAACATAGGTCTGTAAAGGCCGCATAAAAAGCTGCATCCATATTATAGCTTAAAATCTTCTAATCCACTGCAAACTCCATTCTTATTGTTATAGAGCCGGTTTTATTTCTGCTTGATGTGTTGAAAGTGCCGCCATAGCTGTAATCTTCATCGCTATTTTTTCCGGTAATTTGAAAAACACCAAGAGTTGCTTTTTTCAATTTACCGAGAGAACTGCCCGCATTTTTTGCAATTATTTCTGCCCTTTGTTTTCCATCAGCGCTTGCTTTTGCAAGAAGGTCCATTTTTATTTCTGTCAATTTAGTATAATAAAATAATGGAGATGACGAATTAAATTCTATTCCACTTTGAATTAATTCAGTAGCCTCTCGTGATATCTGATCAATCTTATCCACGTTGGAAGATTCAATTCTTACATTTTGAGTGAGATTATATCCTGTAAATTCCTGTCCAATCGAGTTTCCATTTGCATCGGTTTTATTATTGAATTCTTTATTGATATTTACAGAAGAAAATACCATTTCATTACTCTGTATTCCCTTACCGGTAAGATATGTCCTTATGGCATTTTCATCATCCTTCAGTTGTGCATAAGCGCTTTTTAAATCCATTGATTTTCTTGAATAAGAGCCATTCCAAACAATCAAATCGCTTACAAAATCCTTTTCAGCAGAACCTGTAACTGTAATGGTTTCTGTAGTTGTTGATCTGTATTTATACGCTTTTCCTAAAATAAATAATCCAATAATAAATGCAATGCCGATAATAAGGGATGTAATATTTCGCATAGAAAAAAAATTATTATTGCTTAAAGATAAGGATTTGAAATAAAAAATAAAGCAAGCTATAATAAGATGATTAATTATTAAACTGCTATTTCTATTTTATGATTTAAGAAATGTCCTAATTTTTCAGATGCTTTTTTTATAAGGCCTTCTGTTGTTTTATTTTTTTCTTCAAAAAAATTCGCCTTCACTATTATTTTATCTTTTAAAATTTCCCTTTTCCACATTCCCACTGTATGCCCATTTACAATAATTACCGGCCAGAAAATTCCATTATTAGAAAATACCTTTTTTTGATGTTCCTGAATAATTGCAGCACTTCTGTCTTTATAACTGATTAGAAATTCATCAAAAGCAGGTAAAAGAAAAACAGATTCTTTATATTTTTTTGGAATGGAAAATGAATTAGGAAACCAATATTCTTCTGAATTTATTTTTTCAGAAATAAAATTATCCTTTATCAATTGCATCGCATGTTTTGCATCAGTTACAGACAATCCCGACCACCACACAAAATCACGAAAAGTAGCCGGGCAATGACTTTCAAAATATTTATTGGCAAGTTTGTATAACGCTTCCTCTTTGCGCAACTCTTTCGGTTTCTTTATTCTCTCATGAAGCAATGCGTACGTAGTTTGCTTTTCTTTCATTTTACCACTGCAAATTATTCCTTCCAATTCTGCATTCAATAAAATGTGCGACGGCCTGTTACCATCAATTGCAATCTTAGATTTCTTAATTTCAGCAATAATATCTTTGCGCGTTAAATGGTTGCCACCGCTCAATGCTTTTTCAATAACTGAATTGGCTTTAGAAAATATTTTCTCAGTAAGCTCCAATTGTTTATTACTGCTTTTCATGAAAGCTTTTATCCGTGGCGCTGTCAATTCAAGCATCCAATAAATATCATCTGCAGAAACGAAATGCCATGTAGGCCGTAATAAATGGGTTCTTATTATTTCGCCGGAATTGATTGCAGTATCTATGCTTTTTTCAGTTGCTTTATTTAACCGGATTCCTATTGCCCATCTCGCCATATTAAAATCCTGTGCCTGCATAGCGCCCATCCAACTTACAATTTCTTTGGCAGATTTGAATTTAGTTCCTGCTATTTGCTGGGAGATTAGCCGTGTATTTGCGATATCATATTGGTCCATAGAAATTAAATTATACTTTTATCTTTTACAGTAAACCAGCAAATAATACTGATTCTCATTTTTTAAAAAACAATATATCAATTTAGCAATTCAGCAATTCAACAATAATTCAATAATTAAACTTCCTCCCACACTACCTGGTGCGTTTGCTTTATAATTCCCATCACAAATACACTTTGTACATGGCCCACATTTTCTATTTCGCTTAATTTATTTACATGAAAATCGTAGTAGGTATTCATGTCTTCGCAAACTACTTTGAGCATAAAATCGAATTCGCCGGAAATACTAAAACATTCAATTACTTCATTCAAACCCTGGATAGTTTTTATAAATTTAGTACCGGCATTTTTGCCATGTTGTTTTAATGAAACATAGCAGATTACTGTTAAGCCCTTTTTTACTTTTGCATTATCTACTAAAGTAGCATACTGTTTTATGATTCCGGATTCTTCCATTCGCTTAATTCGTTCATGAACGGGCGTAGTACTGAGATGAATTTTTTCTGAAATTTCTTTTACCGTTATCCTTGCATTTTCCTGGAGCAATTTTAAAATGGACATATCTTTTTTATCAGGAACATAATCCGCGATAGCTAATTCTTCTTTTGATAATAGGGTTTTCATCTAAATAATGATATTTATTCTTTTTACGAGTTATTTAATACAAATCTATTCTAAAGTTATTCAATTACCTAGTATTATATTCTAATGATTGTACATTTGCGCTCTAAAAATAATCAAACAATTTATGTCATCACTTACAAAAAACACAATTGATTTCAGCCTAAAAAATAAGGTGAAAGATATGGGTCTTGCAGCGTGGGGCCGCAAGGAAATAAAATTAGCCGAAGCAGAAATGCCCGGGTTAATGTCGCTCAGAGAAGAATTTGGAAAAGATAAACCTTTGAAAGGTGCGAGAATAGCGGGTTGCCTTCACATGACGATACAAACGGCTGTGCTCATTGAAACTTTAATCGAATTAGGTGCAGAGGTAAAATGGAGCTCCTGCAATATTTTTTCTACGCAAGATCAGGCTGCTGCTGCGATTGCTGCAGAAGGCATCGGCGTATTTGCATGGAAAGGACAAACACAAGAGGAAAGCGATTGGTGCATTGAGCAAACTTTATTTTTTGGAAGTGCAGATCGTCCTTTAAATATGATTTTGGATGATGGCGGCGATTTAACCAACATGGTTTTTGATAAATATCCCGAATTAATTCAGCATGTAAAAGGCTTATCAGAAGAAACTACAACCGGCGTTCACAGGTTGTATGAAAGAATGGAAAAAGGTACTTTACCAATTCCTGCAATCAATATTAATGACTCTGTTACCAAATCTAAATTTGATAACAAATACGGTTGTAAAGAAAGTTTGGTTGATGCAATAAGAAGAGCAACTGATATTATGATGGCTGGCAAAGTAGCTGTGGTTGGCGGTTACGGCGATGTAGGCAAAGGTTCTGCTGCGAGTTTGCGTGGCGCAGGCGCAAGAGTGATCGTTACAGAAATTGACCCTATCTGCGCATTACAGGCCGCAATGGACGGATATGAAGTAAAGAAAATGATTGATGCCGTAAAAGAAGCTGATATAATTGTTACTGCGTCAGGTTGCAGGGATTTAATAAGAGCAGAACATTTTAAAGAAATGAAAGATAAAGCCATCGTCTGCAACATTGGCCACTTTGATATTGAAATTGATATTGCATGGCTGAACAAAAATTATGGCAACACAAAAGATACTATCAAGCCACAGGTTGATAAATATACCATTGATGGAAAGGATATTATCATTTTAGCTGAAGGACGTTTGGTAAACCTTGGCTGCGCTACTGGCCATCCGAGTTTTGTGATGAGCAATTCATTTACCAACCAGGTATTGGCACAAATGGAGATTTGGAATCACTCTGATAAATACGAAAACAAAGTGTATGTACTTCCAAAACATTTAGACGAAAAAGTTGCAAGGCTCCATTTGAAAAAGGTAGGAGTAGTACTTGAAGAATTGACTAATGAGCAAAGCGCTTATTTAAATGTCCCCAAAGAAGGGCCGTATAAACCTGAGATGTATAGATATTAATTTTGACGACCGTCTATTGACGACCGACAACTGAAAACCCACTTTTAGAAAGGTGGGTTTTTGGTTTGTACATTTTCAATAATGCTTCACTAAATTTGTTTCAATTTCAAAAAATCAAATGCAACAAAACAAACCCAAACTTGATGTCATCAACATGCTGCTGGAGGATTGCATTATGGCTTTCCCGGTATCTTCATTCGTAATAAGTATTTATCAGCAATATCAACGACGTGGCTGGCTGAGCAAGAAGCAATTACAGGGTCTGTATGATAAATCTTCAAAAATAAATGGTGTGCTTCCCGGCCGGCTCGCAGCTTTGGAATCTATTATCAAAAAAATGCCAACGAGAGAAAAATCAGAGCTACCGGAAAATACTCCCCTGTTTGAAAAAGATGAAGCTGCAGGAAAATTGATTGAAGAAATTCTATCAAAATATCCACAACATAAAAGAGTATTATTTTTAAAGGCAAAATATGACAATAATGAAGCCCTGTTATCTTCAGATATTTCCGAATTAAAAAAATTTCGTCAATTGCTTAGATAATTCAAAAAAAATTTCGTTCTTTGTTTTGACAACTTATTCAAGATTGCCTTTCCTCTCAAAAATCCTATAAATAAATCCTCCCAATTCCTTGTTTTAACAGATATTTTATCTGTGAAAATTAATTTATTAAAAATTGATACGTCATACTGATAGCCCTATATAATTGATAATCATGAAAGCAACTCTACAACAAGAAATTTTAATTATAACAGGTACCTCATTTTTATCCAGGCTATCCTGGCAAAATATTGAGGATACTAATCAGATTTATTCTGAAACAGAACAATTGCAGGAAGCCTGTTGGAATGGCATGCTACCCGAAATGTTACCTGAAATTTGCCTTCAGTTCGGTGAAAAGGAAAAATTATATTTATGGAATGTAAAAGAAAATAAATCAAGCATTGAAATTGATATCTGCGATGCTCCTTGTGCAATTGAAAAGGATTTTTCAATAGATCCTTATGCTTTTTTATCAGTACAATTAATGAATTGAAAAAATAATACTTAATAATTTTTACTTAACAAAAGCCGAAATCCCTTTCGTCAAATATTGATTGGACTTTTGATTTACGATTAGTTAGGATTGGAATGTAAGTAATACATCTATTCTCATCATAATAAAACAGAAGATTCTTATTTAGAAATCTAAAATTAAAAGCCTTTTGGTTTAGCATTTAATTCTTACATGAGTTGATTTTTCATTAATTAAATTCGTCCTGTTTTAACGCGGTTTTAATTTTCAAAAAAATAAATTCATGGAAGGAATAAAATTGAAATTTTTATTTCTGTTAACCGATTCGGGATAAAAAAAAACCGGCAAATTGCCGGTCTTTTTTTAAAAGATTTTAATTAATTATTTCCCTACTACTCTGAATTGCACTACACCATTATTTAATTCTCCTTTCAAATAAACATTGTCTGGTGTCTGATACAATTGCTGGCCATCAATATTTACCAATTTTGCTCCATCAGGTAACTGGCTCATGGTATCACCAATTTGCATTTGTGAAGAAGCCTGCGGCGCAGCATTTGATGATTCACCAGGAGCAACATTTGATACAGGAGGCTGTTGCTGTTGTTGAGGAGCATAACTCTGATTCTCTTGTTGAGGAGCATAACTCTGATTCTCTTGTTGTGGAACATTACCCTGACCATCTGTTGTATTTGTAGTATTGTTTATAACTCCGTTTTTACCAACAACTGTGAATACATTATTGCCATTCGAATCCTGGCTAGCTTTATAATAAGTACCATTTAGTTCATATAAATTTTCGCCATTTACAACTACCGATGTAGCACCCCCAGGTAAAGATGAAACGGTTGCACCCAGTGGAGCATCCACTACCTGGTAACCATCATTATCTCCATATTGCTGATAATAAATTCCATTGTAATAATAGTAAGGATATCCTCCCATATAAAAACTTGAATAACCGAAAGGAAGAATCCCTAACCGTAATCCAAAAGGCGGAAACATTGGTTGATAAAATCCATTATAATAACCATAATAAAATCCATCGTTATAATAATAAGGATACCCACCAAAATTTATTGAAATAAAAGAACGAGGTATAAATCTATAACGCGTACCATACATAAAGGCTGTTCTATGTCCGTATACATTGCCATAATAAGGTCTGTAAATAGAACTGGCGTTACGATAATTATTAACATAGCCACCACGATATGTAGATCCCCCGCGGGCATACCCATTACGGGAAACTATGGAAGTACGTGAATTATACCCGTTTGTATTTCTTACCGGATTCCTTGCAACAATGTTTGACCGATATGCATTTCGATTTGTTACAGTTCTATTATTATAAGTCCTTGAAGGCGCATTCTGCCTGTAAGTCATACTTCTTGAAGGGGCTGAATAGCTACGGGATGGGGCACTCGAGACACGGCCTTCATTACCTCCGCCACCGCCTCTTGAATCACGGCCTCTTTGAGCCTGAACAAGATTTACAATTCCGATAGAAATTGCAGTCAGGAAAAATATTCTAATTATCTTTTTCATAAATTAATTTTTAATGTTGAATAAACATTTACCAAATTTAATTATTTGTACAATAGCATATTATTTTTTATTGTTAAATAATTTTTTTAAAACTCATACACAATAGATATAAAAAATTACGGTAGGTTTAATAAAAATTGAGTCTTTGATTTTATTTAACATTTCCGATTCTTTAACGTAAATAAAAAATAATTATTTTTTATAAAATTTTCAAACTTTTCCACATTTATAATGTGTTAGTTAGATGGTATCCAGTCTTAATTAAATTAAGAAATATTATATTAGTGAAATGACAAAGTGATGGCATTGTAATTGCAAATATTGAAGTGACTCTACAAATCCTTAACCCTGAACCCTCAAATTATGAAAACAAAAACCATTGTATTTTCTCTGATGCTAACATTTACAAGTTGCGCATTATTTGCCCAATCGAAAAAAGACACTATTCCAAAGAACAACCCTCCAAGAACTGACACTATTTCTACAAAAAAAGATACAATTAGTGCATTGCGCAATATTAATATAAATCCAAACAATGGAATTATTTTGAAAGAAAATTCAAAAAGAATAAATCCTCTGAAAAATGAAACAGTTTATGCCATTATTCCTGCTAAGGAAAATGAGAAAAACTGATTTTTAAAAAAGTAAATCAAAATATAAGTTTTCGTTTATTTTTTAAAATGACCGTGTAAAAAGCGGTCATTTTTTTGTCTTTGACGGTAATTATTAAAGCTAACTATATTTGCCCCATGGAAAAATATTTAAAAGAATTATTTACCGTTCAACAATATGATGAAAAAAACTTTTTTCTGATAGCCGGACCTTGTGTTGTGGAAAGCGAAGAATTGATTTTTGAAGTTGCTGAAAAAGTTTCAGGTATTTGTAAAAAATTAAAGATCCCATATATTTTTAAATCTTCTTACCGCAAGGCTAACCGCACAAGCGCTTCATCATTTACGGGCCTGGGCGATGAAACAGCATTACAGATGATAAAGAAAGTGGGCAGCCATTTTTCTTTACCTACGATCACTGATATACATGCACATGAGGAGGCATCCTTGGCAGCCAAATATGTTGATATACTTCAAATTCCTGCTTTTCTTTGCAGGCAAACAGATTTATTAATTGCTGCGGCTCTGACAGGGAAAATCATAAATGTAAAAAAAGGGCAATTTGTAAATGGCGAATCAATGAAATTTGCTGTTGAAAAAATTCAAAAAGCAGGCAATCAAAAAGTAATGCTTACTGACAGAGGAAATACTTATGGGTACAATGACTTAATAGTTGACTTTAGGAACATTCCCATTATGAAATCTCACAGAGTACCAGTAATAATGGACTGTACACATAGCCTTCAACAACCCAACCAAAGCACCGGCATTACCGGCGGCAACCCTAAAATGATTGAAACTATTGCTAAAGCTGCAATTGCTGTTGGTGCAGATGGTTTGTTTATTGAAACACACCCCAATCCTTCTATAGCAAAAAGCGATGGCGCTAACATGCTAAGGCTTGATCTTTTAGAGGAACTTCTTTCCAAATTAATAAAAATAAGAAAAGTAATAAGTAACTAATTGGATCAATCAATTTTCAAAAGAAATATACCATTAGAAATTTGACATATTTATTTGTTTACTGAAAAAAACCCGCAAATAATACGGGTTTTTTTTCAGTAAAATTTAGAAGGATAATTAATAATTTCTCAATTTCATTTCCACTCTCCTGTTTTTGGCTCTGCCGGCTGCAGTCTTATTATCTGCGATAGGATTATCTATTCCGTGTCCGGTAGCGGTTATTATGCTCTCATCAGTACCATTGGCGATCAAATATGCTTTCACAGCATCTGCGCGTTTTTCAGATAAAGCCTGATTTTTATCTTCTTTGCCTACATTATCTGTATATCCATCCACATCTATTTTGTAAGTTGAATTGTCCTTTAATATCTGAGCTACCTCTTTCAATGATTTGTAAGATTTAGGCAGCAACTTAGAACTTCCTGATGCAAAGAAAATATTTTGAGCAGCTCTATTTACTTTTTCAACTACTTCCACATTTATCACAGGACATCCAAAATTAGAAGCAGGGCCTGCTTCTGTTGGACATTTATCTTCTTCATCATTGATCCCATCGCCATCAGTATCTGGTACCGGACATCCCTGGTAGCGGGCCACACCTGCCACAGTAGGACATTTATCTTCTTCATCATTGATCCCATCGCCATCGGTATCCGGAATCGGACATCCCTGGTATTTGGCAACTCCAGGCACATCCGGGCATTTATCATCTATGTCTGCAATACCATCGCCATCTTTATCAGGGCATCCTTGCAAAGCTGCGAGGCCAGGCGTATCAGGACACCTATCAATGCTATCAGGTACACCATCATGATCTCTGTCTAAAACTACCGGCGCTACAGGTACTTCTACTGCCTTTGGAGGAGTAGGTGTTTTCTTCTTAGATATATTCCCCGCAATTCCAATACTATGATAAAAATGATAACTGGCATTCTCAGTAACGGCTACTCGGTATTGTGAATTAGCTATCAAATAAACTTTATCAGCAATATTAAACTGCAATCCAACTCCCAATGGAACAAATGCCCCAAAATAATTTTTATACTTACTCGCGCCAACTCCCAAATCAATAAATGGAACTACTACATACCTGTCTGTAAGTAACTTTAAATTAAGTCCCGCAGTAGATTCCAATAATAAACTTTTGTTACCAAAAGGAGCTACATTTTGAATAGGATAATTGACAGAAGAACCACCTAAAGTTGCTATAAAATCCACGTGATCACTCAGGCCAGATAGATAATTAATTGCAAATCCCGGGTTCATTCTGGAAGTCTTAAAAAAATCGTGCGCCTTAAAAACACTTACTATCCCATTGGTCCGTATATCAGAAGTCGTCTGAAAATCATTCAGAAAAAAGCTGACCTCTAAAGCATGCCCTTTTTTATGATCTACAATTTGAGAAAAAGAAGAACCGATAAAACTTAAAGTAATTAGTAATAGTAATATTTTTTTCATACAACTTTTTTATTTGGCACTGTAGCAAAAATAACTTCTAAAGTCCAAAAGGAGAAAAATTAATTATGCAATTATGCACCTATAATTGCACTTATTCATTTAATGAATAATTATCCAATTCCTCCACTTTTACTTTTGCAATTCCCCTTCCTATAATTCCCAATTTTTGAGCAGCACATTTAGAAAGATCAACAAGACGTTTATTATGAGAATTTAAACGGTCATTAATTCTAACAATCACGGATCTGTTATTTTTGAGGTTAGTAACTTTTATCCATGTATTTAATGGAAGTTGATTGCAGGCTGCGGTGTATTTTTCGTTTCTATACACTTCGCCGTTAGCAGTCGAACGACCATTAAATTTATTGGCATAAAAACTCGCCACCCCGAATTTAATATTTTTCTTCTGAGCAGTTTCTGTATTAGAAGATACCTTTTTTAATTCGTTTTTCCCTTTTTGGGCAAAAGTATTCAGGTAAAAAATAAATAATGCAATTATTAAGAATCCGGGATACTTTAACATATAACGGTTATTGGTAAAATATTATTTAAGTTCAATATCAAAATAAAATAAAATTGGTTAACAAAAAAAGGGCCGGATAAAAATCCACCCCTGTTATAATCCAATATCCTATGAAAAACCAACTTTAAACCGCTTTTTTACGGTTCTTTATATTTTATAAGGCTTTTGCCCTTTAATTTATTTTTAAATTATAATACCAAAAATCTATTAATCCGTTGCTAATAATCATATAGACCACATTTGACTTCAAAACGTTGCATAGGTTTAATTTATTTTTCAAAAAAAATAAAAAAAGGGGCCGAATGGAAATCCACCCCTGTTATAATCCAATATCCTATGAAAAACCGAGTTTAAACTGCAATTGCAGTTTGTTATAATTTATATGGCTTTCACCATGTTGCTTTAAAATTTGCTGAATAATCACTAAAATTCTGGGATTTATAATTTTCATCCCCAAAATATTTAAGAATTACTTCAATTTCCTTTGGATCCATAAAACCGGGAATTGCAGCCGGTGCCTTATTGATTTCAGGAAAAATTACTGTATTCGGAAATTCTAATTGTCTTTGAGTCACGTATAAAGCAAAATCATTCACTTTATCATTGGGATTATACTCATATTTATTATTATCCCATACAATGGTATCTTTTGTTTCAGCGTTCAGTTTAACAGCATAAAAATGTGAGTTGATGTATGAAATCACTTTTGAATTATTGTAAGTTTTTTTGTCCATCATTTTGCACCAATAACACCAGTTTGTATAAAGATCTATTATTACAGGCCTGGGATCAGTTTTCATTTTAACGTTAACTTCATCTAAACTCATCCAATTTATCTTTTCCTTTTCAGTTGGTTTAACTTTGGCAAAAGAAAAAACAAGCCAGCAGGCCACAAGAGCAAAAACTGCTTTTTTTTTCATGTATAATAAACGAACTTTAATTGTTTTTATTTGATTATGAACCAAAATATTTTTAAAAAATATAATCTTTACCAATGAATAAAATAATTGTTGCCGTTTCAGGAGCCAGTGGATCAATTTATGCAAAAGTATTATTAGATAAATTGATTTTATTAAAATCACAATGGTCTGATATAGGTATAGTTATCACAGATAATGCCAAACTTGTTTGGAAGACGGAATTAGGAGAAAACGATTACAATAAATATGAAAAACATGAAGCGAAATATTATGAGAAAAATGACTTTATGGCGCCTTTTGCCTCAGGCTCGGGTAATTACAATATCATGATCATAGTACCATGCAGCATGGGAACCGTTGGACGCATAGCTTCCGGTGTTTCGGACGATCTTATTTCAAGGGCGGCAGATGTTATGTTAAAAGAAAGAAGAAAATTGATTTGTGTAGTAAGGGAAACTCCTTATAGTCTTATTCATTTAAAAAACATGGAAACAATTACACAAGCAGGAGGAATTATTTGCCCTGCTACTCCATCGTTTTACAGTAAACCTACAACAATTGAAGAGGTAGTATCAACAATAGTTGACAGAATATTTGATCTGTCGGGATTAAAAATTGAAACTTTCCGATGGGGAGGAGGAGAAATAAGAAATAAGAAATAAGAAACAAAAAAGTGTGATGCAGTTTTATCTTAGATCCACAACTTCAGCCTTAGGATGATTTTTAGTATCAAAAACAAATAAGGATTCAGGAAGATTGGTATTCGTTTTTAAATTGGTAATTGCATAAATGTAGCGATTGCCATTTTTCTCAAAAACCTTTGTTGACAGTATATTTTTAGAATTTTTATCAATTTCAACCAATACTTTATAAAAAGTTTTAGTTTTATCTACTGGAGTTAATTCTATTTCCTGGATAGTTTTGCCACCTTTTTTAGTTTCTCCATTCAATTTGTATAAAAAATCTTTATCATAAAAATTAGTAAACATTTTTTGCGGAGTGATCGTATTGGCAGTAGGATCAAATTTAGTAATCTGAACTTCATTGGCCGACTGGTCGTAAGTCCAGATATTATCCCCATCACTGTATATTTCCTGACCCGATATATTTACACGATATTTAGAGCCTTTCATATAAAGTGTTCCTTTCTTCACACCATCTATTTTGCCAGCTGCATCTGTGATAGAAAGAGTGAAATTGGCAGTGACTGTTTTATAAGTTTTGAATTTGGCACTTACATTATCCAAAATGACTTTTGCTTCCGGATCGCTTTTACCCAATGAATTAAGTTGTGAAAAACCTAAAGAACAATAAAATATAAAAAACCCAAGTAATATTACTTTCATCATTGAAATTTATTATTATAAAATATTTCAGGGGCGCCAAAGATAATGCAAAGACTTAATTATAATTTTTTAGTTTAATTTCTGAATCGAAAAAATTTTGGTAAAGATTCCGGATTTAGTCAACAACAGTAAAGCATAAAAATAGCTGATTTCAAATCCCTTCTGCTCTGGCCGCGCAACAAAGCAGTATTTACCATGTATAAATTTGATGCTGTAAAAAACCAAGAAGGTTTATTTGGCCTCTATTATTTTCTGCAGTCCTTTAAAAAACCTTCTTGGTTTGAGTCTCACCGGATTTAGTCATCAACAGTAAAGCAATAAAAAAGACTGATTTCAAATCCTTTTAAATAATAAACTACTATAAACAAAAAAACTTATAGCAATATTATACTTCAAACTTCGCGTCCAATAATTCATTCTTTGCCTGGTTTAATTTACCAAAGTCTTTGGCGGCTTTTATGAAATGAACAAATATGGGATGTGGATTTTCTACAGTACTTTTTAATTCGGGATGATATTGAACGCCAATAAAAAAAGGATGGTGAGTAAGCTCCATTATCTCAACAAGCCCACTTTGGGGATTGATGCCGCTTGCTATCATCCCTGCTTTTTCAAATGAATGTAAATATTTATTATTAAATTCCCAACGATGACGATGCCTTTCATTAATTTCAGTTTTCCCATAAATAGAATAGGCAAGTGTGTTTTCTTTAATAACACAAGGATAGGAACCCAGGCGCATAGTGCCTCCTTTCATTGTAACTTTTTTTTGTTCTTCCATCATATCTATTACAGGATCAGGAGTATCAGGATTCATTTCTGTAGAATCCGCATTTTTAAATTCTAAAACATTTCTCGCAAATTCAATCGCTGCCATTTGCATACCCAGGCAAATTCCAAAAAAGGGTAAATTATTTTCACGAGCATATTTCACAGCAATAATTTTCCCTTCCACTCCTCTGAAACCAAAACCGGGGGCCACTAACAAGCCATCAAGCCCTACCAGTTTTTCATTTACATTTTCTTCATCTATGTATTCGCTATGCACATTTACTACCTGTACTTTACAATCATTCATTGCCCCTGCATGGATAAAAGATTCAAGAATAGATTTGTAGGCATCCTGCAGTTCTATATATTTCCCGATAAGCCCGATAGTAACTTTATTTGAGGGATGTTTTACTTTATCAAGAAATTCTTTCCATTTGGTTAATTCAGGCTCATGATAACTGGTAATATTTAGTTTTTTCAATACAATTAAGTCCAGCTTTTCACGAAGCATCGCAATGGGCACTTCATAAATGGTAGAAGCATCTGCGGCTTCAATAACAGAATCTACTTTCACATTACAAAACAATGCAATTTTCCTTTTCAGATCTTCACTGAGCGGCCGCTCCGTACGGCATACTAATATGTCGGGATGCACTCCATTTTCACTCATCAATTTTACACTATGTTGAGTAGGTTTTGTTTTTAATTCTTTAGCTGCTTTGAGATATGGAATCAAGGTAAGATGCACTACCAGGCAGTCTTCATCGGGCAATTCCCATTGTATTTGCCTTACCGCTTCAATAAAGGGAAGACTTTCAATATCGCCAACAGTACCGCCAATTTCGGTAAGGATCACATCGTATTCATTTTTTTCACCAAGCAACATCATTCTTCGCTTGATCTCATCAGTTATGTGAGGAACCACCTGCACTGTTTTTCCCAGATAATCGCCTTCTCTTTCCCTGTTGATAACGGTTTGATAAATTCTTCCGGTTGTCACATTATTCGCCTGGCTGGTATTGATGTTTAAAAAACGCTCATAATGCCCGAGATCAAGATCCGTTTCAGCTCCATCCTCCGTTACAAAACATTCTCCATGTTCATATGGATTTAAAGTGCCCGGATCCACATTAATATACGGATCAAATTTTTGAATAGTAACTCTTAAACCTCTTGCCTGCAAAAGCTTTGCCAAAGATGCAGCAATGATTCCTTTGCCGAGAGAAGAACTCACCCCACCTGTAACGAAAATGTATTTAGCCATTTTTTGTATTGTTTTAAAAAATAAAATTGTCTTTCATAACAAACCTATAAAACAAATTGCTGGAATGAACGACTATATAAAAAACAGACCGCGGAAAGGAAAATGAAATGAAAAATCCGTGAGGTCGTGCAAACTTACGCCTAATATTTAAACCCAAAAAGCTATTAAAGATTTTATGGAAAAAATGTGGATAATTGAGACCCTCCTTTTAAAAAATTTCTGCCGAAAGATAAAAGAAGTGATCAGAATCTTGTGCAACTTTTGAATTAGTCCCAGAAGACTATAATAGTAAAAAAACTAAAACGAATGCCTCGCCATTATGGATAGAACGGCTGCCATGAAAGCAAAAAGCAGTAGTTCCGCTATCCGGATACTCATTTCATGCATTATCCATGCTTTATCCATGCCTTTGATAGGGAGTATCTATGGAGTGTCTTGTATTGTTATGTTAATTTGGCTTTACAGTAAACGGAGGAATAAGGAAGATTGTTTCGTGGGACTTGTGGGAAATCCGCCGGAATCAGAGGTGTCATTTTCCTTCATGGAAAGTTTTGTGGATTCTCTGCCAGAAAGCCGCATTAGAGTAATGTTATCGGATGCCTTATCCGGACGAAAGCCTTTTCGCCATTTTAATCATATTATTCATCAATCAGATGAAAGAGAAGCCTGGTTTACTTTTCGTCAAAGATGCCTTAAAAATTATGTAGCCGGAATACTCGCCGAAAGATTATGGAACAATAAAACCGGCAATTAAAGAACCAGAATCGCTATGTCAGTAATGAAACCAAACTTGCCTTTCCTGAAAAATTGGTGATTTAGAAAAGACATAAAATCCTTATCTGGGAAGGTTCATTCTTCCTAACGTGCCATTGATTATTAACAAAGGACAGGAATGTTTAACTTTACCCGGCAATATAATAAGCATGATAAAACCTTCTCTTTCAAAAAAAGCATTTTGGGACATTTCCTTTGACGAATTGGATTTTGAAAAATCTTCTTTATATGTAATGGGAAAAGTATTTAACTATGGCACCTGGAACGACCAGGTAGCTATCATGAAATATTACGGACTGTCCCGCATACGGCAAGAGATAGTACAGGCTGCCTATCTTCGCCAACCTGTACTGAGTTTTCTTTGCACTATTTTACAACTTCAGAAAACTGATTTTTCATGTTACAACAAAATGCAGTTGAACCCGCTACCCTGGAATTATTAAAAGGGATTTATTCCTCCGTTCCATTTGAAAATTTTGCATTAGGTGGTGGCACTAACCTCGCATTACGCTTAGGCCATCGTTTATCTGTTGACCATTATTTTTTTACTAACACCCCGTATCAGAATAGTATTATTTTTCAGGCCGTTACAACCAGATTTCCGTCCGCAGAATTGTTGTTTGAGCAGAATCAAACAATGATGTTTACCATCAACAATATAAAAGTTGATTTTATTTTATACCCCTTCAAATGGCTGCTTCCATTTGAAACAATTGATAGTGCCATGCTGATAGCATTAACGGATTTTATCCCTATGAAACTACAGGCGCTAAGTAACCGGTTCTCAAAAAAAGATTTTTGGGATATAGCTTTTCTCCTGAAAAAATTTTCACTTTCCGAAATGCTGGAAATATTCAAATCAAAATTTCCTCAAATTGATACAGGATATATTATTCACAGCCTTACTAATTTTGAAGAGGCGGAAAGAGAACAACAGCCTGTAGCGTTATTACCTAAAACATGGACAGAAATAAAAAGTGAACTTCAAAAAGTTGTTATTGATTTTACTGCATCGTCAATTTAAGGATCTGAATAAGATTGAATAAGATTGAATAAGATTGAGGAGATTAAAGAAGATTGTGCCGCGATTTCAATCAATCTTCCTCAATCAATTTTCCTAAATCAATCTGAATCAATCTTTTTAAATCTTTTTAAATCTTTTAAAATCTGAATAATCATGCCTGTTTCGCAACCTTCATTATGGGATAATGCAGCATTAGAAAGCGGCTACCGCTCTATGACCGATTTGAAATTGGAAGAAGCTGTCCAATATTTTAATGAGGCTTTGCAAGTCGGTTTCGGCGAAAGGGAAACTACTCAGGAAGCAGTTGATGCTTGTCAATATTGGCAGCCCAGAATAAAAAAAAATGTGGAAATAAATACGCTCGCCATCACTGATTTTCTCACGGATTACAGGCAGTATTCTTTTACACGTTTGATGACTGGTTTAAAAAAATCGCTGTTAAGCTATATCGTTGATTGCATGTCGCAGTATGCGCACTTGAATTGGGACGAAATGGAAATCGCTTTTGATTTATTATTGAAAATGAAAGATTATCAAAAAGCGGAAAGTTTTATTTCACTTCTGATAAGCCAAAATATAGAAAAACGGTATTTGCTTTATTTTTTGGCGCAGGCGCAATGGCTCAATGGTCATACAGCCACATCTAATGACAATTATATTCTCGCATTATTACACCAGCCTGATAAGTCATTTATTGAAAGAATCGAAAATAAAAAATTACAGTCACTTATCAACTCTTATGGCCCGGCAATGGCGCCGGCTTATTGCTTGTTGTTTGGCATTGTACCTGTTGTGCCTGTTGTAAATAATATAGAATTTCGTGATGAAGAACATGCCAAAGCAATCAGAAGTTTGCACTTATTGCGAGAAACAAATAAAGCGTTGGTTAATAATGACAGGGCATCTATAATTAATTCAAGAAAACAATTGAAAGCGGAAAACCCTGCGCTTTACGGCGCCTATTTTAATGTGCTGAAGCAAAATAAATGAAATCAAATTGAGTAAACTAACGTGCATGATTATGCGAAAATAAATTTCATTTTAATAATTGGAAATAGAAACATGCGATAAATGTTTATTTACTGCTCAGAATTAAAGACGGCAATAAGATTTCTCTTTATAGTATCAACTAATTCTTTATCTTAAATTGCATAATAACTTCACAAAATCATAAACATGAAATATCCCCGCCTTTTATCCTCAGGCGCAAATAATAAAGTAATCGTCCTTACTGAAACTGAAGTGGCCAAATTGTATGTAGAAGATACCCGCTCGGATATTGGGTCAGAAGCAGAGAAAATGAAATTTGCCAATACCATCAACGGTTTGGTATGCCATTTCGTAAGACTGGATTTTGATGAATCACTGAAGAGCGATATGCTGGTGATGGAACGCATTTACCCGGTTGACTACAGGGCTTACGAGATAGAAAAAAGAGAATTATGGACCGATGGTTTTTTTGATGAGATGGAACAATTGCATAAGGCCGGTTTTGTACATCGTGATATCAGGCGCCCTTCCGATATTGGCGGGCAGGCATTCGATAATGTATTGCTTACCCACAATGGCATACGGCTTATTGACGTAGGCATATCTGCATTGCTTACTCATGTGGGCAACAAACTTTTTGAAAAATATATTGAAATTGAAATAGCGGAAATGCAGGAATTTAAAACCTATTTTTTATCCCGGTAAATAAGCGATAACAGCATATATAATAATGAATATCACCGCTACTCACATCAATTATTACCACATTTGCCACAGAAAACTCTGGCTCTTTTCCAATGGAATCAACATGGAACATACATCCGAAATTGTTGCCGATGGAAAATTATTGCACGAAAGCAGCTATCCGCAAAGAGCGGAATGAGGCAAGACTTGTTCAGGCTTTTAATCGCACCGAGAGGAATTGAAATACAGAAGGACTGGCTGCAAGAATAATCAAATCGCCCTTTTAATCGCACCGAGAGGAATTGAAATACGATTTTATTCACCCAAATTCTAAATTGGGTTGCCCGCTTGCTACGCACCCTGAAACCAATAGCCAAAATCATATCCAAAGAATAAAAAGTAACATTGTACTCCTTGCCATCAGAAGCAGTTGTAAAGTAATCCTTTACAACTGAATTTTCTTCCAATTCCTTGTCTACTAAAATGTTAGCTATGTATTGCCCTATGTTTTGTTTAGAGGTGTCAAAAAGTTCCGCAAGCTGATTTTGGTTCATCCACACCTGTCCATCTTTTGCATAAAGCGAAACGCTGGCTTTACCGTCTGAGGTGTTATAAATAATAATGTTTTTCTTTTCTTCGGACATAATTTATGCTTTAAAAACTTTTGGCTTCTGCATCTTCACTGTTTCATCTTTCCATTTATTGTAAAGACAATTGCATACGTTTTTATTTCATTCCTGCTAAGGCATAATACAAATTAGTTATCTCACAAAATAAGAAATAAATGAATCATTTATTATGCTTTCAATTATTTGCCGGGAATCAGTTGTCTGAACATTAATTCATTTGATTTGAATGATTCATGTGATTAGGTTTTTGCATTAAAAGTCCTTTTGCTGCATAGCCATTTATTTTATGGGTGCATCTCAAACTTTCGCATTTATTTTCCTATTTAATGGCTACTTTATTATAAATGATTTATAAATATTCAATCTAAAACAAAAATTCAATTTTTTCGGCTGCAAACAATTCCTTAGTTTTCGGAATGAATTTCTGGTGAACAATTTAAGGATAGCAGCATATTAAAATTTAAATATTCTCAGGAAATCGAAGAGGAAACTTTAGGATTAAAAAATATAACAAGGCCTTTGCAGGAAATAATAACAATTTTTCCTAATTTTAAATGGAAATTTCCCAGTAAATGAAGAACAGTTATATTCTACTTCGTAATAATAAGGAAAGTCATGCTCTCAGCATTGAAGAGCTGCAGGAGATTGGATTAAAAAAAACTGATTTGATTTGGGTAGAGTGCCAGAGTATGGCCTGGCGCAGTCCCCTTGAAATAGCCGAGCTAAAAAATTTTGTGTCTGCAAGTAGCGATAATGAAATAAAAAATAGTCCGGAGAAATTAGTTTTAAAGGAAGCGCCAAAGCGTGAGAGACTGTTTAAACAACAGAATGCAGGAGAAACATTGACAGATCCCGATATAAAGAATTTGGGAAAATATAACTATCCGGAACGTGTGATCTTTTCGGGGCTTGATAAAAAAAAGATTGACTCCCGCTCAAACAGCAGTTCTTCTCCCTGGGGAACGATAAAAGAAGAGCAGCTTACTAACGCGGAACAAAAAGTGCATCAAAATAATAAAGTTTTTTCTTTTCTTTTAGCTGAACGCGTTAAAAAAATAGCTTTCTATACCGGTTTGATACTTACAGGCGCTTTGCTGATGCTGCTGATACAGGATTTGGGCAGTAAAAGAACGGTTGCATTACAGCAAGAAACACCTCTACCTGAAAAAAGCCCCTCGCCCACTGCTGCCCTACCCAAAGCCTTAAATAAGGACAGTACTATTACTGCAACAAATATTGAAGCCCCTGGTCTGACATCCGAAAATGGTTTATTGAGTACAAAAAAAGAACAAAAAAAACCGGTTAAGACCGCACATAATATCCCGCTAAAAACTGATACAAATTCAGAAACCCAGGATACCAGTAACAATAACAGCAAAAAAAATACCCCGCCGGTTACTTTAATTAATGTAAAGCCGGTAAGCCTCGAAGATATTTCTTCTAAAATTGCTCTTAAAGCAAATGATTATAATGTGGGTTTCTTTGGTGGAATCAAGAATCTTACATTGACACTGCAAAATAGTTCCAAGTATATGCTGGATAAGGTAAACGTGGAATTAAATTACCTGAACCAAAACGGTAAAATTATCAATACAGAAGAGCTCTCTTTTCAAAATATTAAGTCGGGAGATTCACAAGGTTTGCATGTAAATAAATCAAAGCGGGGAGTAAAAGTGGAATATCAGATCACTCATATCGAATGCAAAGCGATAACCAGTCATCAATGAGGTTTGGCAAATTCCGGAAATTATTCAACGAAATAACTGTACCCCTAAGCTGTTAAACCCGGCTATGATAATTACTTTTATTGAGGAATATTATAAAACACAATGATTAATTTTAAACAGGTTGCTTCAAAATTTCTCTAACGTTTTTTAACTAATAAGAAAATAATTTATGAAAATTCTTTTAACAACAATACTGGGTTGTATTGTTACTGCAATGCAGGCCCAGCTGCCAAAAGCAGACATCGTCACTACATCAAAAGGTAATGTAACGATCCATCCGGTCTTCCATGCCTCGCTGGTACTTGAGTTCAACAATGTAGCCATCTATGTTGACCCTATCCATGGTGCGGATGCGTATAAGGATATGAAAAATCCTGATCTTGTACTGATCACGCATATTCACGGAGATCATTTTGACATGAAAACGCTGAACGGTCTTGACCTTTCTCATGCAACATTTGTGGTACCGCAGTCTGTGGCAGACAAAATGCCGGCTGAATGGAAAAATAAGATCGTTGTATTGCACAATGGTGGCAGCACCGTACAACATGGAATTCCTATCAGGGCGATCGCCATGTATAATATGCCCGGCGATTCTACGGTGCATCATCCGAAAGGTAAAGGCAATGGTTATGTGCTGAACCTCGGCGGCAAAAGATTTTATATCTCCGGCGATACAGAAGCCACACCTGAGATGCGGAGCTTAAAAGATATCGATGTAGCTTTTGTATGTATGAACCTGCCTTATACTATGAGCGTAGAAGAGGCTGCCAGCGGCGTGCTTGCATTCAAACCAAAAATTGTTTATCCCTATCATTATCGTACACCTAACGGCTTCAGCGATGTGGAAAAATTTAAATCGCTGGTCAATGCAGGAGACCCTTCCATTGATGTGCGGTTGAGAAACTGGTATCCTGACATTAAATAATTCTTGCCTAAACTTTCTTAATCGCTTTACAAATGGTTTTACAGAGAGAACCCCACCTGATTTCAGGACGTTGGAAAAAAACGGCTGTAATGGGGAAGTTAAAGGATCAGGGTCTTGCCTCGTACTTGCTTGATAATATCTGTCCTGTGTTTCTCACTACTACCTGGTAAAAGTATTTCATTTTATAAACAAGGAGCCGCAACAATAAAGCAATAAATAAACAACATTTCTTTTCTCTTCATTCAAAGAATCCTATTGTTACAAATAACCCTTCTTTTTAAAAGTCGCAGCAAAACAACAATTTAAGCTGATTCGTATTTTATAAATTGAATTTATTTTTCAATAACAGGGAAGTATAAACGAAAAATGAAAAAAGGTTCTAAAATATTTTAAGTTTTTTTATAAAAAGGTTCGAGTATGGCTAACACATAAAATCACAGGCACTAAACTGCCAATATCAGAAACTTTTACGTGTGGTAAACATTCTTACCCGACCTTCCCGATAATTGTCCAGTCTTCTTTGCCATGCCCTTTTTTTATCCATTCGTCCATGAGGGCAGCCACCGCAGGAATTACGTTCAGCGTTGCGTTGTTTTTTTCGGCCTCTTTTATAAAAAGCTCCGTATCTTTTCTAGCCATATCAAGCCTCCATGATGGATCACTGAAGTCGCCGGAAGTCATCCGCTTAAGTCTTCCCGGTAATGCGCTTCCGGGGTTCCATGTATCAAATAACAGTGACAGTTCAGTGTTGGAAATATTTAACGCATGTGCAAAAGAAAGCATATCCCCAATACCCGCCGTAAACGCCACCAGAAAAAGATTCCCCGTCAGCTTCATTGCGGCTGCTTTGCCAGTTTCCTCTCCGAAATTGATCAACTTTCCTGTAATGGCCGACAATTGGGGCTCAAGTTTTTTAATGAGTTCCTGGTTGCCCGACACCAACATATAACCAGTACTTTCCAGCGCATTCTTCGGCCCCATAAATACCGGTGCATGCTGGTACAAAAATCCTTTGCCTTTCCATTCCGCCGTCCTTCTTTTAGCTCCTTCTACTGATGTTGTCGTGTGATCTACAATGATAGCTCCCTTTTTAAAGTCCGGTTCAGCAGCCTTTAACGCATCATCTACAGAGGCATCGTCTTTTAGTGCAAGGTGAATAACGTCTGCACCACTCACTGCTTTAGCAATGTCTTTAAACGCGGTTGCTCCATATTGTTCCAACTCCTGAGCTTTCGCGGCAGTGCGGTTCCATACCTGCACCTGCTCTCCTTTGCTGATCATGGCTCTTACAAAGCCATGTCCTAAAAGTCCTGTTCCTAAAAATGCTTTCATCTTAATTTTTTTTTGTAAAGTTAAGTTACGTGCTTCAATCAGACGACGACAAAATAATAGCTTCCACTGGGGGGTAGTTTTGGCGCCTCAACTCAGACAATGCAGTTATCTATATCACATTGGTATAATTTACCAATCGAAAAAAAAATCTATAGCTCTTAAAAATATTTTTCTTCAGAAAGATAATTTCTTACATAATCATTTACACCCTCTTCCAAAGAATGAAATGGCTGTGTATAGCCAGCAGATCGGATCTTGTGCATATCCGCTTCGGTAAAATATTGATAAGTATCACGGATATCTTCAGGCATATCAATGTATTCAATTCGCGGAGATTTATCCAGGCCTGAAAAGGTAGCTTTTACCAAATCATCAAATGTCCGCGCCTTGCTTGTGCCCACATTATAGATCCCGGAAATAAAAGTTTTCGGATCTTTTTCCCAGCACTCTAAAAACCAAAAGCAAATTTTCAACACATCTTTTACATAAATAAAATCCCTTAATTGCCCGCCATCTTTAAATTCCTTTTTATGGGATTTAAAAAGTTTTACAAATCCTTTTTCTTTTATCTGGCAGTATGAATGAAATATCACACTCGCCATTCTTGCTTTATGATATTCATTAGGGCCATAAACATTAAAAAATTTTAGACCAGACCATGCAGGAAGCGTGCCCTTTTGTTTAAGCGCCCATTTATCAAACTCATTTTTTGAAACTCCATAGGGATTCAATGGTTTCAGATTTTCAATAATGCTTTCATCATCTTTATAACCCAATTCGCCCGCACCGTACGTGGCCGCCGAAGAAGCATACACGAGAGGGACATTCTTTTCAGAGCAATAATTCCATATCTTTTTCGAATATTCTACATTCAAATGTTCGTGAATAGCATAATCAAATTCAGTGGTATCAGTTCTGGCACCAATGTGATAAATAAAACCAATATTGGGATTTTCATTTTTCAGCCAATCAAAGAATTTTTCTCTTTCAACTTTTACAATAAAACTTTTCCCGGTGAGATTAGGCTCCTTTTCTTTATGAGAAAAATCATCAACTAAAATCAGATTTTTATAACCCGTAGTATTTAAAACACTTACAAGGCAGCTTCCTATAAAGCCCGCAGCGCCTGTTACTACTATGTTTGATGATGTATCCATTATTAATTTTTCAAAATAATTCGTGAAATCCGATAGCTATCAGATCGTGCTAAAAATTCGTGTTTTAATAAATTTATATCCTTACAAATTCGTGTTCAAATAATTTCCAATTGCATTATTATATTTATTTTTCCAGTCACTGATATTTCCCCAGCTTTGATTATCAACAGAAACCTCTTCTGAAGAAACTGTTCCTAATTTTTCAAAAGGAATTTTCAAAAAGTTCTCAAATTCATTTATTTTATCCGCGCTCACCGTTACCACTATCCTTCCCTGCGCTTCGCCAAACCAATAAGCATCTTTGCGAATCTCACTTTTATGTTGGTTTACTGTAAATCCAAGATCACTAACAAATCCGCTTTCAGCAAGAGTTACAAAGAGGCCGCCTTCAGAAATATCATGAGCAGAAAGAATCATCTTATTTTTAATTAATGAACTAACAGTCTCATGTAAACGAAATTCTTCTTCCAGATTAAAATAAGGTGCAGGAGAATATTCCACACCACATATTTTGTGTAAATATTCAGAACAATTAAAATCTTCAATATTTTTTCCCAATAAATAAATCACATCTCCTTCTTTCTTAAAACCCAGCGTCATTTTATTTTCATAGTCTTCCAAAAGACCAACCATACCTATAACAGGCGTAGGATATACCGGCCCGGACGGTGATTGATTATAGAAACTTACATTGCCTCCCGTAACAGGAGTATCAAATTTCAAACACGCTTCTGACATTCCTTTTATGCTTTGTACAAACTGGTAATAAACTTCAGGGTCATAAGGATTTCCAAAATTCAAACAATTGGTAACTCCCAAAGGAATACCACCACTGCATACAATATTTCTCGCCGCTTCACTCACAGCAATCATACAGCCAACAAAAGGATCAGCAAAAACATAACGGCTATTACAATCTGTAGTTAACGCAAGCGCTTTTTTTGTTCCTCTCACAGCGACTACTGCTGCATCAGAAGGCGCGTTGGTATTGAGATTAGCCGCCCCTACCATACTGTCGTACTGCTCATAAATCCATCTCTTAGAAGCAATTGATGGCAGAGAAATTAATTTTTCTGCTATCAATTTTAAATCTGTAGGAACAGGAATCTTTTTCGGATCAAAAGATTTTATTTTCTCAAAATATTTTGGCTCTCTATATTCTCTTTCATACACCGGCGCTCCGCCACCAAGCACCAGGCTTTCGGCAGGCAATTCTGCTTCCAGCACATCGTTCATATAAAAGCGAAGCATCTCTCCATTGGTAACTTCCCCAATTTGCTGGCAAGGCAAATCCCATTTTCCAAAAATATCAATCACTTCTTTCTCTCTTCCTTTATGCACGGTCAACAGCATTCTTTCCTGGCTTTCGCTCAGCAGCAATTCCCATGCTTTCATTCCCTTTTGCCGTGTGGGTACTTTTTCTAAATCAATATTCATTCCCACTCCGCCTTTTGCGCTGGTTTCAGCGGTTGAGCAAATAATTCCGGCGGCTCCCATATCCTGCATCCCCACTACAGCACCGGTTGCAATCACTTCAAGGCAGGCTTCCAATAATTTTTTTTCCTGGAACGGATCGCCTACCTGCACAGCAGGTAAATCTTCAGCGCTATTTTCTGTAATATCAGCAGAAGCAAAAGCTGCGCCGCCAATTCCATCTTTCCCTGTAGCGCTCCCGGCAATGAACACAGGATTCCCTTCGCCAAGCGCTGTAGCACTAACGGTGTAGCCTAAACGAACTACGCCTGAACTCATCGCATTTACCAAAGGATTGGTATGGTAGCAATCTTCAAAATAAATTTCGCCGCCTACCGTAGGTACTCCGAAACAATTTCCATAATCGCCGATACCACTTACTACACCACTCAACAAATGCTGCGTCTTTTCATTTTCAATATTTCCGAAACGTAATGAATTTAAAGTAGCGATGGGTCTTGCTCCCATCGTGAAAATATCCCTGTGAATTCCGCCAACACCCGTAGCTGCTCCCTGGAATGGTTCGATGGCAGACGGATGATTATGACTTTCAATTTTAAAAACCACACCAAGGCCATCGCCAATATCCATGAGGCCGGCATTTTCTTCTCCTGCTTTTACCAGAAGTTTAGAACCTCCTTTTGGCAAGGTTTTCAGCCATTTAATAGAGTTTTTATAACTGCAATGCTCACTCCACATTACAGAGTAAGCGCTTAATTCTGTAAAATTGGGAATACGGCCAAGAATGTCAACGATCTTTTCAAATTCATCTTTTTTTAGTCCGAGCTTTTCTGCCGTTTCAAATGTTATTTCCATAATTGTATTAAAAAAGCAAACTTACAATCTCTTATACTTTTATCAGAATATCAGATGTAAATATTTTAACTAACTTCCCACATTCAAAAATATCTTTGTTTGATTTACCTATTATTTATTTTTTATTGTTTTCTTTTTTGTTGGCTGATCAGCCGCATTTCTTTTTTTACCCAATCGGGATTATCCACAAAAATTCTGCTCAGTTTATTTGTTTTAAGAATTATTTCCCTGGTTATATCTTCTTATATGAATCTCTATTATTTCCCGATATCAGATTCTGTTATTTTCCATAAAATGGGTATTGTGGAATACCATCTTTTATTTCAAAATCCGAAGGAATATATTGCTAACATTTTTTATAATAATTATCCCGATGGTTATTCAAGGCTTTTGGACGACTCTCATTCTTACTGGAATAATCTGCGCACGAATTTACTTGGCAAGATGCTCTCTATCTTCGACCTTTTTAGTTTTAAAGACTTTTTTATAAATACACTTTTTTATAATTTCCTGGTGTTTTTTGGATGTGTAGCTCTTTACAAAGTTTTTATAAGAATCTTTCCTGGTTGTTTTTATCAACTTATTATTTGTATTTTCCTTCTGCCATCTGTTCTCTTTTTTTCATCCATGATTCACCGTGACGGACTTATTTTATTATCTGTTTCCATGATCATATACCATGTGTTTTTTATAATAAATAATCACCAGCTATCATTGAAAAGAATAGGTATTATTATCTTTTTTCTTTGTTTGATTTTTTTATTAAGAAACTTTGTTTTTTTTACATTGGTACCCGCTCTTGCTGCCTGGTTAATCGCTCAAAAATATCCAAAATACGCCTTCATATCTTTCCTGTCTGTTTACACATTTGTTGCTATTTTATTTTTTACATCCGGCTACATTTCCCCCAGGGCCGATCTTCCCCAATATGTTGTATCGCGACAAAGCAGCTTTACAGAAATTGGAAAGGCAGGAACTTCCACCATACCAATCCACCCGCTTTCTCCAACTTTCAAAAGTTTTATAACTAATGCGCCGCAGGCATTTGATCATGCTTTACTACGACCTTATCTTACTAAAATCTTAAATTTTGAATACCTTCCTTTTACACTCGAAATTTTTATCATTGAAATTCTATTTATTGCTTTTCTTTTTTGCAGGAAGAAAAATATTATTATTGATTCCCTCATTTATTTCGGGCTTTTTTTTAGTCTTACTATGCTTTTAATTACCGGCTATACAGTTTCCATAATCGGAGCTATCGTACGCTACCGAAGTATTTATCTTATTTTTCTATTAATTCCTATCACGTGTTATACCGATTGGGCACGAATCAAAAAATTAATTACATCAAAGAAAAATAATACTGCGCAAGGGACAAAACAGTGAATTCGTTTTTTATCCTTTGAAGCCGGAATTAATGAACCTTCTTTATAAAATGTGCTTCCATTTTAGGTAAATACTAACTTCATTCAAATCAAAATCCCTGGTATTTCTTCTTTTACTGCAAATGCAAATTAAAAGTAAGGAATATATATATTATTAAAAATAAGATTTAATAGATTTTATCACAAAATGTGAATATTTGCCTCAAAATCAAAAAATAATTTACTTTATTTGGAAAATATGTTGTTTTTTTGCGCCTAAAAATAAATAAATGCAATCATTACGACTAAATGCTCTTCATGAGCTTTTCTCACATTCCAGGAGTCAGGAAGTGCCTCCTTCAAAAAAAATCACCAGTATTTTTGGAGAAAATGTATTTGATTTAAAAAAAGCACGCGAATTTTTAAGTGATGAAGCCTATAAGAGTCTCGTTTCTTCAATAAAAAGCCAGACAAAAATTGACCGTAAAATGGGCGATCAGATAGCTTCTGCATTAAAAAGTTGGGCTGAGTCAAGAAATGTGACCCATTATACACATTGGTTTCAACCTTTGACAGGCGCCACAGCGGAAAAACATGATTCTTTTTTCACCCTTAAAAGCGATGGTAGCGCTATCGAAGAATTTGACGGCGCCGCTTTGATACAACAGGAACCGGATGCATCTTCTTTCCCAAGCGGCGGTATCAGGGCCACTTTTGAAGCACGCGGCTACACAGCCTGGGACCCTTCCTCTCCGCCATTCATCATCGAAATGGGGAACGGAAAAACCCTTTGTATTCCCACCATATTTGTATCCTATACCGGAGAATCTCTAGATGCTAAAACGCCTTTATTAAAATCTTCCCTGGCTCTTGAAAAAGCAGCAGTGGATGTATGCCAGTATTTTGACAAAAATATTACCGGCGTAAAAGCAACTCTCGGTTGGGAGCAGGAATATTTTGTAGTGGATGCAGGAGTAGCAAGCAGTCGTCCCGATCTGATCATGACAGGCCGCACTGTATTCGGACATGCACCTGCAAAAGGGCAACAGTTAGAAGACCATTATTTTGGCGCTATACCAGAGAGAGTATATTCTTTTATGCGTGATTTTGAAAATGAATGTTATCGTTTAGGCATTCCTTTAAAGACCAGGCATAATGAGGTAGCTCCTTCCCAGTTTGAATGTGCACCTATATTTGAAGAAGTAAACCTGGCTGTGGATCATAATATCCTGATGATGGATGTGATGACCCGCGTTGCAAAAAGACACAGCCTCATGGTATTGCTGCATGAAAAACCATTTGCTAAAATAAATGGTAGCGGTAAGCATAATAATTGGAGTATGGCAACCAATACCGGAATCAATTTGCTGGGACCGGGAAAAACACCGAAAACCAATTTGATGTTCCTTGCTTTTTTTGTTAATACAATTAAAGCCGTGCATGATCATGCAGATATTTTAAGAGCCTCAATTGCCAGCGCAGGCAATGATCACAGGCTTGGTGCAAACGAAGCGCCCCCGGCAATTATTTCTATTTTTATTGGAAAATATTTAACCGATGTTTTGAATGAAGTGGAAAAACGCGTGGGTGTTAAATTTGATGAACAGGATGAAGCGATGCTAAAACTGGATATACATAAAAGTATTCCTGAGTTAATGCTGGATAATACTGACAGAAATCGCACCTCTCCTTTTGCATTCACCGGAAATAAATTTGAATTCAGAGCAGTAGGTTCATCTGAAAATTGCGCAGGTCCGATGACCGTTTTGAATACTATTATGAGCGAAACGCTGACCCAATTCAAAGCGGATGTAGATTCCTTAATTGATAAGGGAGAAAAAAAGGAAATCGCCCTGATGCAAATTATTCAGAAATACATTGTTGAAAGTAAAAAAATATTGTTTGAGGGAGATGGCTACAGTGATGCCTGGGAAAAAGAGGCCGAAAAAAGAGGATTACCTAATGTAAAGACAACTCCGCTCGCGCTCGATGCTTTTGTAACTAAAAGTTCTGAGAGTATTTTTGAACGTCACAATGTGTATTCTAAAAAAGAATTAGAAGCAAGACATGAAATTTTATTGGAAAATTATACCAAAAAACTTCAGATCGAAGCCAGAATCATTGGCGATATGTCGAGCACTTATATATTGCCTGCTGCTATCAAATATCAGAATGTATTGATAAAAAATATCAGAGGGCTTAAAGAACTTGGATTTGACGAAAGCAACTATGCTGCCCAAAAGCTGATAGCCCAGAAGATCTCTGAACATATCAATGTAATTAACACCAGTGTAAAATCAATGATTGAGGCAAGAAAAGTGGCTAATGAAATAAGCGATTCGAGAAAAAAAGCAATTTATTATTGTGATAATGTAAAAAAGTATTTTGATGAAATACGGTATCATGCCGATAAACTGGAACTTTTAGTGGATGATGAATATTGGGAATTACCCAAATACCGGGAATTACTTTTCCTTCGTTAATAAAAACTTTGAGAGGGCGGCAATATTGCCGCCCTCTTTTTTGATTAGTAGTTTACAATCATGACACATCCAGGAAAGGATTTTATTTTTTTTAACAGAATGGAATTTAAACTTAATCATCAATATACAATCTATTGCAGAAATAAAGGAACAGAATCATGAAAAAATTATTTCTATTTGCATTGACAGGTTTCATTTTTACCATATCCTCAAACGCGCAGGTTGCAAGAAATACAAATCCTTCCCAAAATGTGCAATCAGACTCTTCCCATCATCATCATAGAGGAGACATGATGGCTCAATTGAACTTAAGCTCTGATCAAAAATCTCAATTAAAATCACTTCGTGAAAGTAATAAACAGCAAAGGGAAGAAATAAATAATGATGCAACCCTTACGCAGGATCAAAAAAGAGCTAAGATGAGAAATATGCATAAATCACAATCAGATAAAATCAATTCTATCTTAACTCCTGATCAACAAGCCAAAAGGAATGCTTACATACAAAAAATGAAAGCCAACAGGAAAATGAATGGCAGAAAAAATTGGAAAAGTAATAAACCTGCAGATACTACTCCTGCAACCTAAAATGATTATTAAATATAAATGAATTCCCTTGAAGACTTAATGCCGGCAATCATACAGATTGCCGGCATTTTCATTATTTGAAAAACTTTCCAAACATCTAATATTGTTCGCGAGGCTGTTGATAAAGATTCCCTCATTGCCGTGTTATCCGGTTACTACGCAGACGCTGATGATGAAGTACATCGTGTATTGACAACAAAGATTTTCCCACGCCAGGCAGATGTATATACTGTAGAAAAATGGAGTAAAATTTAAAATGTAGATTTTTACCGTTATCCTGAATGTAGAAGGACAGCAGACAAACAAATAATGAAGAATTCCTTTTTTATGCTGATGTATTCAGACATTCAACGACTTTCTAAAAATCATTGGCCGCTAAAAATACTATATGCAATAATTCCTAAGACAATAAGGGATATGATAACGTATAAATAATCTTTTTCAAAAAGAAACCCGATCACTGAAAATATAACCCTGGATATGGGTGTTGCAATCAATAATAAGATTCCAAACTGAATAATGGATAAACTATCAAAATGAATCACTCCATTGATAATTTGTTTCACCGAACGAAGATGAGAAGGTTCCCCGTTAAAAGTGGTATAATGAGGTTTTGAAAAACCCATTTGTGATAAATAATATACACCTCCAATCAAAATCAGGGTGGCTGAAATAATAACACCGGTGATAAGTAAAGTTCCCATCACAGATTCTATATCGTTGTCAGTTATTTTATTTTTCGGTTTCATATTTTTCCTGCTAGTCCATTATAGATCATTTGTATTGCCAAAAAAGTGATTACAAATGCAAACAATATTCTTAGCCCTTTGGCATCTGCTTTTACAAGAATCTTTGAGCCGGTAAACGCTCCTGCTATTACCCCTAAGACAACGGGCATGGCAAGTCCCGGATTAATATATCCTCTTTCTAAATAAATGCCGGCACTGGCTGCCGCTGTAACTCCGATCATGAAATTACTGGTAGTAGTAGAAACTTTAAAAGGTAGTTTCATAAAATGATCCATAGCAATAACCTTCAGCGCTCCCGAACCAATTCCTAACAGACCTGAAATAATACCGGCCACTATCATCATAAAAAAACCTGCCGGTACATGTTGCACATTATAATTGACTATTCCCTCTGCTGTAGGATAAGAGCTGTTCATTTTTAATGCTTTTGCAATTTTTCCTCCATCTGTTTGAATAACTATTTCATTTTTTTTCTTCAGAGAAATGGCTGCCGAAAAAATCAAAACAAAACCGAAGATCACTGCAATGATATGGGTAGGTGCATAAATGGCTATCATTGCGCCTGCTACTGCACCTGAAGTTGTAGCAATTTCCAAAAACATTCCTATCCTGATATTTGAAATACCTTCTTTTACGTAGGCCGCCGCAGCACCTGAGGAAGTAGCTATAACCGAAACAAGTGAAGCGCCAATAGCATAATGTATATCCACCCCAAACAAAAGTGTAAGCATAGGAATAATAACCACGCCACCACCCAACCCCGTTAATGAACCTAAAAGCCCTGCCAAAAAAGAACCTGCTAAAATAATAAGTGAAAAAATAATTTCAGTCATGAGGTTTTAATGAAAAGTAGTATAGTATTTATTTTAAAATATTTAGAGGCATTTTAAATAGTTATTCCATTTAAGGATGCGAAATTAATCGAAAAAAAATAGTTTAGTTTTTTTGAATAAACGTTTACAGCAAACGAACAAATAAAGAAGAATTTAATTCTCAAACTTTATCAAAAAAATACCTGGATTTATCCTGCAAATACAAATAAATAGAAAAGTTACCAGGATAACTATAAAATAATTTGCCTAACAGTAAAAAAAATATTTGGCAGAACTAAAAGAATTAGTATTTTTGTTCTAAATAAATTAGTCAACCATGTCTATAGCAGGTCAGAATTTAAAATATTTACGCAAACTCAGGGGCTGGACCCAGGAAGAGTTTGCCTCCAAATTAGGAATCAAACGTTCGCTTATCGGAGCTTACGAGGAAGAAAGAGCGGATCCAAAACTGGAAGTCCTTGAATCATTAAGCGAAATTTTTAAAGTCACCCTTGATGAACTTTTATTACACGATCTCAGTGAAGAAAAAGGCGTGAGCTATCTTGCTAAAAGAAGGCAAATGAAAATGATGAGCGCCGACAGAAACTTGATTCACTTTGTTCCGGTAAAAGCTGCTGCTGGTTATCTTGCCGGCTATGCAGATAGTGAATTTATTGACGAGCTGAATACTTTTACATTACCTATGCTTTCGGGAGGAAGTTACCGCGCTTTTGAAATCATCGGAGACAGCATGATGCCTACTCCCAGCGGTAGTGTTATTGTAGGCGAAAAAATAGAAAATATTGATAATGTGAAAAATAATGCCGCTTATATAGTAGTAAGTAAAAGCGAAGGCATTGTTTATAAGCGAGTGATAAAAAATAATAAGAATAAAAACAAATTAACCCTTGTAAGCGACAATCCTGCATTTCAGCCTTACCAGGTTCTGGCGGCTGATGTGTTGGAAATGTGGCAGGCGCAGGCAGTTATAAATAAGGTAACGCAGCAACAAAGATGGGATGTAGATTCATTAGTAAACCTGGTCAGCAATCTACAGGAACAGGTGAGCACTTTGAAAAAGAAAATGAATTAAAAAATGGTTAAGTTTGTATTTACTCATTCAATTTTGCTTCATTACTACAATTGGAATGAAGCTGTGCAGATACATTTATTAATAATTTAAAAACACAGTTATGATTAAATTACAGGTTATCGGCAATCTTGGTGGAGATTGCATTCAAAGAGAAGTTAATGGCAAAACAGTAATTAATTTTAATGTAGCCCATTCTGAAAAGTTTAAAGATTCTGCGGGTAATTTAAAAGAAAAAACTACCTGGGTGAAGTGCTCTTACTGGACAGATAGAACAGCAGTAGCTCAATATTTGAAAAAAGGAAAAACTGTTTTTGTAGAAGGTTCACCCGAAGCGGAATCATATACTACTAAAGAAGGGCAACCATCTGCAAACTTAAAGCTGACTGTATTTAATTTACAATTGGTAGGAGGCGTAAATGAAAGCGGACAGTCGGATACTCACAGCTCATCTTCCGGATCGTCTTCAAATTCATCATCTAAAGTAAGTTCAATGGCGTCTTCAAATGAAGAAGAAGCTGCAGATGATTTGCCTTTCTAAAATATTTGCGTTGTTAATGTTAAGCGGCTTACATTTTAGGCCGCTTTTTTTATTGAGAAATGAGCTATACGCAATCGGCAATATGTAGATCAGCAAACAAACAAATAACCAGGAATCTTAATCACTAATCAGCCGGAATAACTATTAAACTAATTAACCAATAAACTAATTAACCAATTAACTATCCTATTCCATTTCCTGCGCCCATTTATCTCTTTCGTCAGGATTGAACTTCCAGGGAGCAAAATTATTTTCAATATTATTAAACATTGCGTTCCATTCTGCCGGAGCGTTACTTTCCTCCATTACCAAGGAACGCCTCAGCTCAAAAATAATATTCAGAGGACTTATACTTACCGGGCATTCTTCCACGCAGGCATTGCATGATGTGCAGGCTCTCAATTCCTCAACTGTAATATAATCATGCAAAAGTTTTTTTCCGTCATCTTTGAAACTTCCATTTTCTTTAATATTTTTTCTCACATCTTCCATCCTGTCGCGCGTGTCCATCATTATTTTCCTTGGGCTTAATAATTTACCGGTAATATTTGCCGGGCAGGCAGCAGTACATCTTCCACATTCGGTACAGGTGTATGCGTCCAATAAATTTTTCCAGCTCAGATCAAAAATATCTTTGACGCCAAAATTTTGCGTTTGTGCATCGGCGTTAGCTGGTGCCAGTTCCGGCTTAAACATATACTCTACTTCCTGTTCCACATTTTTCATATTTTTCATCTCACCCTTCGGCGCAAGTGGTTTGAAATAAGTATTTGGAAAAGCAAGGAGAATATGAAAATGTTTACTGTAAGGCAGGTAATTGAGAAATGCAAAAATACCGGTAATGTGTAACCACCAACAGGTGCGCTCAGTACCAATAAGTGAAGATGCCTTTAAATGTTGCAAAGAAGGGGCAAGCAATCCGGAGAGAATAAAATTTCCATGATCAGCATAATGCGGATTACCCTGCAATTGCAATGCCCTGTCTGAGGAATTCATGGTAAGAAATAAACCCATTAAAATAATTTCAGTAATCAAAATTAAATTAGCATCTGTGTGTGGCCATCCATCCAGGTCGCCATCAATAAAACGCTTTAATTTTAGAATATTTCTCCTGATCAAAAAGATCACACAGGCCAGTAAAACACCAATGGCCAATATTTCAAAAAAGTCAATTACGAAGGTATAAAACCCACCAAGCACATTTGCAAACATGCGATGAGTGCCAAAAATTCCATCTAATACAATTTCCAACACTTCAATATTGATAATAACAAATCCAGCATAGATAACGAAATGCATTACACCTACTAATGGATAGCGGAACATTTTCTTTTGGCCCAAAGCCAGCAAAAGTAAATTTCTCCAGCGCTCCCGTTTATTATCTGTAAGGTCTTCATCGTGGCCCAGATTAATATTAGCAGATATCTCTTTTACCTTAGCTGAAAAAAGATAAATAGCAAACCCAATAAGAATGATAAACAATATTTGCTGTACCAGGTGCATAAAAATAAAGATAGAACGCTAAGATAATGTAAATATAGAAGAGACGCCATGCATGGCGTCTACGAACAAATAAAACAACCAAACCCGATGGAATACACGAAGGCGGTAATACCGACACAGCAAATGCACAAATATTGTTGATTCTTATTTTATCATAGTTGCGTCATATAGTTGGTTAACCACAATGCTGCAAGAAATCAATCGTTCTTGTTGGCTAAGGAAAAAAATTTCGAATAGTTAATTCCAAGTTTTTTTTTTACTTCATTAAACTTTTTTATAATTCACGGTCTATGTATAAGTATTTATTATTTAAAATCTCAAAAATTTTACAAAATGAAAACCAGAATTTTTCTCTCAATGTCATTAATTGCCTTTTTAGGATTGTCTAATCCATCACTTGCCCAGAGCAAATTTGATAAGACGCATCCACGCCGAAGCGAGGTAAATACCCGCTTGAATAAACAAAATGCCCGTATCAAAAACAAAGTTGCTGATGGCAAAATGAGCAAAGCCGAAGCTTCAAAACTACACGCACACGACCACCAGGTAAGGCAGGAAGAAAAGGATATGGCTGCTCAAAACCATGGTCATATTACTAAACAGGAAGATAAAACATTGAACCAGCAGGAAAATAAAAATAGCCATAAAATAAAAAACCATTAATCAATGAATTAGAAAGGTTTCATATTATTATGGTTCAACAAATCTCATGCAACTGTTGGCGTCGCTGCCAGCAGTTTTTTTATATCATTTTTTTGATAGTAAGAATTTGAAAAGGGATTCAATTTATACCATTGAAACCCTTACTCATACTAAATCTTATTAGATTTTACAAACCAATTTTCATTATTACACCTGTTTCTCCAATACTGAAAGAGAAAAATAAAAATAGAAATTTGTAATGATGTCTATCCGAATTCTTATTTACCCTATTATCGGGAAACTGAAATCATTATTATATGTTTGTTCACTGAATAACTCAAAAAAAGAATATAGAACAAGTAACTATTTTTACGGCTTGGGGTTGGTTACACAAAGTAGATGGTGTTATTTCACCAACAGTCTAAAATATAAATATTCAAAATTAATTTTGCAATGTTTGCACGTTAGCATCTATCCAGGCAATACGTTTCTGCAACCAGCTTTTGAGAAAAGCCACTTCTCCATTATATGTACCTGCTATTTCCGAATTGGGCCACACATAAGTATTTAATATGGCCACACAATAAAGTTTTTTGTTTCTGAATAATTAAGATAGGATGCAGTGCTATCAATAAAGCCATTACTCATAATGCAATGCTTCAATAGGATCTAACCTTGATGCTTTTACTGCCGGATAATAACCAAAGAATATTCCCGTAATTCCACATACTGCAAATGATATTATAATAGATGAGACAGATATTAGCGTAGGCCATTTGAGGAAGTAGCTTATCAATTGTGATGCACCGATGCCCAAAAGAACTCCAATAATGCCACCTATGATACTGATCAAAATGGCCTCAATGAGAAACTGCATTAAAATGTCAATCCCCCGTGCGCCAATAGACATGCGTAAACCAATTTCTTTAGTGCGTTCTGTTACCGAAACGTACATGATGTTCATAATGCCGATGCCTCCAATTACCAATGATATACCTGCTATGGCAGTAAGTAAAACGGTTAATAACTGGCTTGTAGAACTGAAGGCGCTAATTAATTCCGCCATCACGCGGAGTTGAAAATCATCGGCATCGGAGGGTTTCAAATTATGTGATGCCCGGAGAATCCTGGTTAGCTCAGCAGTGGCAGAATCCGTACTGCTTTCATTTATTGCCGATGCATAAATATTCTGAATGTAAGTGATGCCCAGGATGCGCTCTTGTACAGTAGAGTATGGCGCCAGTATGATGTCATCCTGGTCAGACCCAAAAGCATTGGCGCCTTTTGCCGCAAGCACACCGATTATTGTAAAAGGTATTTTATTAAACCGGATAATTTTGCCAATAGGGTCTTCCCCGGGTGGGAAAATATTAGTAATAACTGTTTGGCCAATTAAACAAACTTTTGCTGCGGAAGTTACGTTTTCACTATTAAACGCAACTCCTTCTTTTAATGGCCAGTTGCGTATAGTTAGATAATCAGGACTTACTCCCATAATTTGAGTTGGCCAGTTTAAATTCCCATAAACCACTTGCCCTCTTGCTGTGACGGCAGGAGATGCTTCGCTGATATATTTTGCATTTGTCTGAATGGCTTTTATATCTTTTAAAGTAAGCGTCTGTAAACCTGTGGAAGCCACCCTGGCTCCGCCGCCACCAACTGTAGTATTACTGAAAGGAAGCACAGTGATCATATTGGATCCCATGCTTGACAATTGAGCCTGGATACTTTCTTTGGATCCTTGCCCGATGGCTACCATTGCTATAACAGCAGCCACACCAATTATAATTCCAAGCATAGTAAGCAATGCCCTTAATTTATTTCGTTGCAACGCCCTGATGGCTATTTGCAAAAGGTTGGAAAGTTTCATTTTTTATTTTTTTAAAGCCCATTTATGGGCTTGGGATATCTACTTCATCACTTGCCGGTAATTCTGCCAGTGCTTTTTTTGCCGAACGTACATTTTCATTTGGTGCATCTTTAATTATTTTTCCATCTCTCAAGGTGATAGTGCGATTGCTGAATGAGGCTATATCAGGTTCATGCGTTACAAAAACAATGGTTCTGCCCTGTGCGTTTAGCTCTTGTACCAATGCCATTATTTCGTAAGAAGTACGCGTGTCAAGATTCCCGGTTGCTTCGTCCGCTAAAATCATTACCGGTTGGTTGATCAATGCTCTTGCAATGGCTACGCGTTGTTGCTGGCCACCAGACATTTGATTTGGCAAATGATCTTTTCTATCAGATAATTTTACTGCATCCAATGCGCTCAATGCTTTTTCGTCACGCTCTTTTTTTGATACTTTAGGATTGTATAATAAGGGAAGTTCCACATTCTCAATGGCTGAAGTACGTGCCAGTAAATTATATGATTGAAAGACAAATCCAATTTTCTCATTTCGTATTTTGGCCAGTTCATTGCGCGATAGTTTTCCAATATTTACACCATCTAATAAATACGTTCCTTCGGTAGGCTTATCAAGGCAGCCCAATAAATTTAAGAGCGTTGTTTTGCCCGAACCGCTGGCGCCCATAATAGTTACAAATTCACCTTCATTCACAGTAAAAGAAATTCCCTTTAATGCTCTTACAATTTCAGAACCCATTCTAAATTCCCTTTTCAGGTTGTCTATTTCAAGAATTTTTTTTCCCATCACATCAAAAATTTATACAAACTTTTTATTTAGCTGTTGTAGCCGGCTTTTTGGCAGGTCTTTTTCTCGAAGGCATGAAGGGGCTTTTTTCTGCGCCGGAAGCAGCTTCTTCGGGCGCTGCGCCTACCTGTATTCCTTCCACAACCTCGTCATTATTATTAAGGCCTGATAATACCTGCACATTAATGTTGTCATTCATTCCTGTCAGGATATGAGTCTTGATGATTTGTTTACCACTTAAAACCCACACTACACTATGCTTCGGAGGAAAAGGCATTGTGTCTTTTTTCATGGAAGAATCATTTTTTGCATGATGAGTACCGGGTGTCTGGATTACCTGGTATTGCTTTGTAAGTGATGAGTCAGGAGTAAAGGTTAATGCTTTGGCTGAAATTAATTGAGCTGTACTATCTTGTTGGAGGTAGATGGTAATGTTTGCCGTCATACCTGGTTTTAATTTTAAGTCATTATTTTCCGTGTTTATTATAGTAGAATAAGTTACCACATTCGCGGTAACAATAGGCTGCAGGCGTACTTCCCTTACCGTTCCAATAAAAGTTTTATTAGGAAATGCATCCACTGTAAAACTTACCTGTTGGTCGGCTTTTACATTACCCACATCCGCTTCATCTACCGCTGCTTGTACTTGCATTTTTGTTAAATCTTTGGCTATCGAAAAAAGAGTGGGTGTACTAAAACTGGAAGCTACTGTTTGGCCTGCACTTACATTACGTGATAATACAGTTCCATTAATAGGAGAATAAATATTTGTAAAAGAAAGATTTCTTTCCGCTGCTGCTAATACCGCTTTTGCGCTGCTTATCGCTGCGAGCGATGTATTATATGTGGATTGAGCTGTTTCAAAATCAGCTTTGCTGATAGCGCCTACATTATATAATTTGGTTTGCCTGTCAAAATTTTGTTGTTGGTACTCCAACGTGCTTTGTGCATTTTGGAGATTGGCTTGGTCCTGGCTTACCTGGTCATTCAACAATGATTTATCCAATGTAGCAAGGAGTTGTCCTTTCTTTACGACCGAATTAAAATCAACATAAATATTTTGTATAGTTCCGGAAACCTGTGAACCTACATTCACCGTATCCACCGGTTCTATAGTTCCGGTTGCGGTTACGCTATTAGAGATAACGCCGGTGTGTACACGCTCTGTGATTAATGTAATTGGTTTGTCTTCTTTTTTTTTCTTAATAAAATAATAGGTTCCCCCGGCTATTACCAGTATCAAAACTATCCAAATTAATTTTTTCATTTTTTTTTAATTATAATGTTATGGGTTCTCCCAAATAAAACTCATAAATGCCATGATTTAAAATGACATTGTATTTTGACTGTATTAATGCCTGTTGCGCCTGTATGTACAGATTTTTTTGTACCAAAAAATCTACTGTATTCAAAGCGCCTAATTTTAATTGTTCATTTGCGATACGATAATTTTCTTCGTTGGCACTAAATTGAACCTGCGCCGCATCATATTGCGCTTTTGCATTTAAAAAACTAATATAAGCCTGCTCTACCTCTTGCGATAAAACCAATTTTGTACTTTTCAAAGCAAGTTTGGATTGATCAATTTCTATTTTTGATTTCTCAATATTTGTTTTGTTAGTACGATTATTAAAAATAGGAATATCCATTGTTACGCCTATTTGCTGATAAAAATTATTATTCAATTGATTGTAGTATTTTATGCCGGTACCATCTGAATATCCGGTGGCAAGCGATGCACCTGCAGAAATGGTAGGTCTGGTAGCCGCATAAAACTGCTTCAATTGCAAATCAGATTGTTGAAGAGCAATCTCACTGTTTTTTACTTCGGGCCTGTTTTGCAAAGCGCTGTCTTGTGCTGTTTGCAGATCGGTAGCTTCTGAAGGTATTGCAATGGCCACCGAATCCGGAACCTGGAAATTAAAACTGGTGGGCAATTCCAGAATTTGCTTGAGAGTAAGTGTATTTTGCCTGAGCTGGTTTTGAGCAGTGACCAGGTTGTAATTATCAGAGGCCAATGTAGCCTCCAGTTGAACTAATTCTGTTTTTGCAATACTTCCCGCATCAAATAATACTTTACCATTGTTATATTGTGCTTGTGATGTTTGCGACACATTTTGAAGAGCAATGATGTTTTCTTTGGAAAGAAGAATATTCAAATAGGCTTGTGTTATCTGGATGGTAATATTATTTAAAGCCTGCTGTACATTTAGATTGGCAGATTCAATATTCAATTGCTGCATTTGAATATTATTTTTTAAATACCCTCCCTGGTAAAGTATCATAGAAGAACTGGCGCCGTAATTGCTTGCAAAATTAGACTCTGTTTGAAAACCTCCTACCACCGGGTTGGCATTTTTTGAATTAGTAAAATTTTGAGAAGTACTTGCCGTTAAGTTGGGCAAACGGGCCGCTTTGGCCTGTAACAAACTTTGATAATTAATATCTACATCTTTTTCCAGGGTTTGTAACTGAATGTTATTCTTTTGCGCATAATCAAAGCAATCCTGCAAACTCCATTTTTGAGGTAACCCAATAAAAGTACTATCCTGCGCAAAAAGCGGGTGGGGTTGAAAAAGAAAACAGATAAATAACAACAGAATGAAATGCTGCTTTCTGAAAGTCAGGATGGCTGTAGGTTTCCATCTTCGCGCAGCAGAACAGATATTTAAATTGAAGAGTAATTTTTTCACGTAATAATTTTCGGTTTTATTTTTAATTATTGTTTGGACGTCTTTTACTTAACAAATCCATCGCTAAAAGAATGTTACATTAAATTTTAAAACAGATTATAAATCCGCTTTTAATTTGCATCCGAATATAAGATTTTAGAACGGGAATCATTAATAAAAGTTTGTTTACTGTATAGGAAAATATTTTCAAAGTTCATTTTTTTCTTTATAAGCATCTTGTCTAATTTTGCAATGCGTAAATTTAAAAATGAACACAACAGATACTTTAGAAAATAAACTTCAAAAAACCATTTACCCGATTTTATTTGCAATTAGTTTTTCGCATTTATTAAACGACACCATCCAATCTTTAATTCCTGCAATTTACCCGATCTTAAAAAGTAATTATCATTTATCTTTTGCCCAGGTGGGGTTGATTACATTTACTTTTCAAATGGCCGCTTCACTTCTCCAACCCTTTGTAGGCTTATATACTGATAAAAAACCTCAGCCTTATTCCCTGGCTATGGGTATGGGATTTACATTAACGGGACTGGTAGTTTTATCTCTTTCTGTTCATTTTTATCTTGTATTGGTTTCAGTTGCTTTAATTGGAATCGGGTCTTCTATTTTCCATCCCGAATCATCGAGAATGGCACATGCCGCTGCGGGTGACCAACCCGGTTTGGCGCAATCAATTTTTCAGTTAGGCGGTAATTTAGGAAGTTCTATTGGCCCTTTGCTTGCTGCATGGATCATTGTGCCTCATGGCCAGATAAGTATAATGTGGTTTTCCCTGATTGCATTATTGGCGATATTTATTTTGACTAAAGTGGGCAATTGGTACAAAAGTTATGTCTTAAAAGTAAGGGCAAAACAAAAGCAAAAATTACCTGTTTTTCATTCTACATTTTCCAAAAGAAAAGTTACTTTCTCAGTGGTAATATTATTGACGCTTATTTTTTCAAAATATTTTTACCTGGCCAGCCTCACCAGTTATTATACATTCTATCTGATCAATAAATTTCATGTAGGCATTCAAACTTCACAGATCTATTTATTTGTTTTTCTTTTCTCTGTTGCGTGTGGCACAATGATAGGAGGTCCTCTTGGCGATCGGTTTGGCAGAAAATATGTAATCTGGTTTTCTATTTTAGGTACGACCCCTTTCGCATTATTATTACCTTATTCCAACCTGTTATGGACAGTAATATTAACTATACCGATAGGATTGATATTGTCTTCAGCATTCCCTGCAATATTGGTGTATGCACAGGAATTGATCCCTGGAAAAATTGGTATGGTATCAGGATTATTTTTTGGATTTGCTTTCGGGATGGGAGGTATAGGATCTGCATTGCTCGGAAATCTTGCGGATAAAACCAGTATCATTTATGTATTTCATATCTGTTCTTTTCTCCCGTTGATAGGAATTATAACCGGATTTTTGCCTAATATAGAAGGAACGAGAAAGAGGAAGAAGAAGTTGGAAGTTGAAAGTTGATGATGAATGTTGACAGTCGTTGACCGAACCATTTTGGGAATTGTTCTGCAAATAATTCCAATCCTTAAAAAAATAAGAATCCTGATTATTTGTTTCTTTACTGTATTTGATTTTTAAAAGAATCTTTAATAAACCATGGACCATTTACTCCTCATATTTTTTTGGATCATTTATTATGTGGTACATAGTGTTCTCGCTGCCACATCTGTAAAAGTATTTTTTGAAAAAAAACTGGGAAGAGTTTTTCGCTATTATAGATTGTTTTATTCTATTTTTGTAACCGTTACTTTAGGCTGGTTATTATATTTTCAATATTCTTTCGATAGCCCGCTTCTGATAAAATCAATTGCACTAAAATATATTTCTATCATACTGCTTGTTTTGCCGGGATTGGTTATTATGTTTATTTCTATTAAAAAATATTTTATGTTGCTCAGTGGGGTGAGATCTGTTTTTCACCCAACACCCGCTGCAGAATTGAAGGTGAACGGAATCCATCGTTTTGTACGCCATCCATTATATTCAGGCACTATTTTATTTGTGTGGGGATTGTTTTTTATTTATCCTTTCCTTAATAATCTGATTTCGATAATTTTATTGACGATGTATGTTTTGGTCGGAATTTCATTTGAAGAAAAAAAATTGATAAATGAGTTTGGGGAAAAATATGAAGAATATATTATTAATGTGGCAAAGTTGATTCCTGATTTTAAAAATATCAAATGAAGCAAATTGAATTCCACGAAGCAAGTTTCTTTTTACTTCGAATTCCAGGCATGCCTGACTGCATTATTCAGGAAGGAACACGAATTAAAAAAGTAGTTTTTTCCAAAAATCGTTTACGGCAAACGAACAAATAAACGAGATTTATAAACTTCTAAATCATCTCTCTATTCAACTCAACAATACTTCTAAATCATTTAACTAATCACTCTCTAAAAATACAGAGGCCGGAATTTTATTTTATTATCTTTTAATTTCCATTCTACCACAGGTGATGGTACCTTAAAAATATTTAAAAAAGATGGATAAGTAATATTATTTTTTGTAGTAAATGCTCCTGTAATTCCAAAGAATATTTTTCTTTGCCTTTCAAATGAAGGAATGGATTTTCCATTCACAACCGATGGGTTCGTTACTGCTCCGGTCATTCCTTCGGCGCCATATCCAAAGTCTGCTTCTATCCATCTGGGGAAATGGGGAGAGTTTAATACGGAAGAAATATTTACTGCAAGCCAATAGCTTTGCCCATTATAATCCTTGATCATCCGTTGAAGAAAATTATTTCCTAATTCAGGAGTATTGTATTTTGCATAAATAGATTTGTGAAAAGAAAATTGCATTTGAATCTTTTGCTCATGCCAAAAAGATTGTTGTGCTACAAAGATGGCGGTACCAGTAATATTGGCTATCATATCGCCCGGTGAAAATCCCCATTCAGCAGAAAAACCATCTGATATTTCGATCATAGACATGTAGGCCAGTGCAGTACTTCCTGCAATCCATAAAGATGTTCCTTTATGTACGCCGCTCCATCTCATCAGGTTGTATTGCACGGCGGCAATATTATATGCAGTGGTAGCATGGCCCACTTTATCCATATTGAGCCATTCATCATTATCATTAAAAAAATGAAAATGGCTTTTAGGATATTTTTTATACCACAGATATTGTAAGCCAATAGTAATAACAGTACCAACGGCTGCTTCACCGATGATAACAGTATTGAATCTCGTCCTGTTAAAATTTTCGGAGGCATTCAAAAATCCCTGCTCATCTATTTTCTGAGCGAAAACTCTTTTAGAAAAAACTAAAATGGAAAAAGCAATTATGATAATCCTAAAAATTTTCATTTATTTTTTTCTAAATTAAAAAAACTAAAACTACGATGAACCATGAACTATAAACTAAGAACTTTTAACCATCAATCTTCTTTCCATTTTCATTTTCTACCTCTGCATGTTGTGGATCAAATTTGCGATAAGCTCTTGCAAAAAATAGAGGAAATATCCAGATAGAAAAAAACATTGCACATAAAACTCCACCTATAATTACGCGCGCCAGTGGTCTCGAGCTTTCTGACCCGATACCTGTTGAAATCGCTGCAGGTAATAAACCAACAGCATCCATAAATGCCGTCATCATTACAGGCCGTACGCGGGCAAGAACACCTGCTCTGATTGCTTTATGTAAGGAGATCTGATGGCCTTTTCTCGAATTTTCAAGGTTGTGTTTTATTTCCGTTATTATCAATACACCAAACAAAATACAAATACCAAAAAGTGCAATGAATCCAATACCTGCCGAAATACTGAAATTGGTTCCCGTGATATATAATGCCGCTATGCCTCCCACAATTGCAAAAGGCACATTGAGAAAAACTAACCATGCGTCTTTGAAATTTCCAAACATGCTGAACAGTAAAAGAAAAATGAGCAACAAACTAATGGGAACTACCTCCTGTAATCTTTTTGTAGCACGTTGTTCATTTTCAAAGTCGCCCTGCCAAGCCATTGAATAACCATTCTTCAATTGTACTCTATCTTTTACTTTTTGTTGTGCTTCTTGTATAACGCTGCCCATATCGCGGCCGCGTACAGAAAATTTCACTGCAGAAAATCTTTCATTATCATCCCTGAAAATGAGTGCGGGACCGGTTTTGGTTGTAATGTCAGCTATTTCCTTAATTGGTACCTTAGAGCCACTCTCAGTCGGAACCATCAGGTTGCCAATATCTGTTTCGGATTTTCTGTATTCTTCGGGTATGCGTACCCGTATGTCAAATTTCCGGATTCCTTCATACAATTGCGTAGCAGCTTTTCCCCCAATTGCCATTTCTATTACTGCATTAGCATCTGCAGTAGCTACACCATAAAGAGCCATTTTTTGCTGATCAAGATCTATATCCAATTCAGGCTGTCCAAGATTTTGAATTACTCCCAGGTCTGTAACGCCTCTCACATCCTTTAACACGTTTTCCACTTCATAAGCTTTACTTTCCATGTAGTTTAAAGAATCGCCGTAAATTTTTACAACCAGATCACCCTTCACTCCTGAAACCGCCTCCTCGATATTATCTGAAATAGGTTGTGAAAAATTAAGGTCAGCGCCTGGAATTACGGAAAGTGAATTAGTCATTTGAGCTATCAACTCTGACTTTTTGATGGGTGGTTTCCAACTATCTTCAGGATATAGTATCACATCAAATTCATTATTATAGAAACCGGTTACATCTGTGCCATCATCAGGTCGGCCTGTTTGTGAGACAATTGTTTTTACTTCCGGAAAGGCGATCATTTTTTCCCGTACCAGCTTTGCGACATCTACAGATTTGTCGAGTGAAACACTGTAGGGTAGTTGCACTCTTAGCCAAATAGAACCTTCATCCAATTCCGGTAAAAATTCAGTACCCAGAAATTTGAACGAATATAAGCCAATAACAATTATTATAATTGAAGAAATGATGGCTGTGTTTTTATGTTTTATACTAAAATCAAATCCTTTCAGCATAAAATTGTTCAATTTGTGAACAATCGGATTATGCCTTTCGCGAACATTTTTCCGAAGCAACATGCTGATAAGAACCGGCACCAAAGTCAAAGTGAGTATTAATCCGCCAAGCAGCGCGAATCCCAGAGTGTATGCAAGAGGTGAAAACAATTTACCTTCAATTTTCTGAAAAGAGAAAATGGGTACCAGGGCTGCAATAATGATCAATTTGGCAAAGAAGATTGCCTTACCTAAACCTGCACCACTATTTTTGATTATTCCCAGTTTGGCCAATTTATTGAAGCGACTCATGCCTTCCATCTTTGCCTTTCGATCAAGAATCACAAAAATTCCCTCTACCATGACTACAGAGCCATCAATGATAATTCCAAAATCTATAGCGCCCAATGATAAAAGGTTTGCCGACATATTCATTAAACGCAAACATATAAACGCGAACAATAGCGAGAGAGGAATTACGATTGAAACGATCAGGGTGGTGCGCCAGTTAAACATGAACAGCGATACAATTAATGTAACGAGCAATATCCCCTCTACCAGGTTGTGCAATACAGTTCCTGTAGCAAAATTAATCAGGTCTTCTCTGTTATAATAAGGAACCATTTTGGTATCCGGTGGTAATACTTCGTTGTTTATTTTATCAACTTTTAATTGTAATGCTTTAATTACGTTGGTGGGATTTGCACCTTTACGCATTAAAACAATTGCTTCTACTACATCCGGCTCATCACGGGTGATCCTGACGCCTGCCGAGTCTATTGCGTCCATCCTTCCTACATGCCCCAACCGCGGAATGTTAGATATTTTTACATCAGCAACATCTTTTACCAAAACAGGAACGCCATTTACATTTTCTATGACGATGTTTTTGATTTCATTGATATCATTTAATAAGCCAATACCCCTTACAACATAGGCCTGGTTGTTTTTGTTGATAATGTCGCCTCCGATATTAATATTGGTCTTGGTTATCGCATTATAAACATCTAATGGAGAGATTCCCAGATTGCTTATTTTACCGGGATCCACTTGTATTTCGTAGGCTTTTGTTTCACCACCAAAACTTGTTACATCGGCTACACCGGGTACAGACCTTAATTGACGATCAACTACCCAATCCTGCAAAGTTTTTAATTCTCTTTCATCTCTGATTTTACTTCTTAAAGTATATCTGTAAATTTCTCCTGTAGGACCTGTTGGTGGCTGCACTGCAGGTTGTATTCCAGACGGCAGATCAGCATTATTTAATAAATTCATTACCTGCATTCTGGCCTGCTCGTCAGTAACATTATCTTCAAAAATAAGTTTTACATAAGATAAACCAAAGATACTTGTTGACCGAAGACTTGTCTTCATTTGGACCGGGTTCATAGCAATCTCAATAGGAATCGTGATGAATTTTTCGACTTCTTCAGCACTTCTTCCCGGCCATTGGGTAATAATATCTATCTCAGTGTTGGTTACATCAGGATATGCCTCTATTGGCATATTCCTGAATGTAATAATACCTCCGATCAAAAGTACCAGGGAGGCCGCTAAAATGAAATATTTGCGCTTTAAGGAGAAAGCTATAATTGACCTCAGGATTTTTAACATGAATAGATTTTTACTTTTTAAGAATTTAATGCGGTATAAATTAAAACTGCATCTGAGCCTATTATTTTATCTCCGACCTGCACACCGCCTGATATATACGTCTTGTCTCTATTAGTACCAATAACCTGCACCGGGGTTATACTTACATTGGATTGACTTTTATAAAGCAAAACAAAATATTGGCTTCTTTCAAAAACCAAAGCGCTGGAAGGAATACACAGCGCTTCTTTGTTAGTATTGTTCACCACTGTTACACTGGCAAACATTTCAGGTTTTAGTGCATAATCAGGATTTTGCAATACTATTCTTACTTTCATTACTTTATTGGTTGGATCAAGAACATTTAATATTTTATCCACCTTGCCATGAAATACTCTTCCGGGATATGCAAGTGTGGTCACATCTACATCATCCCCGAGATGCACTTGCGAAATGTTCGATTCATATACATTTGCTATTACCCACACATCTTTTAAGTTAGAGATTGTAAAAAGATCGTTTGTATTATCAGGTCGGATAGCCATATTGTTGGTGATTAATTTTTCAACCACAAAACCGCTTATGGGTGATCTTACTACAAATTCCGCCTGTGTGTTTCCTCCATTTATCTGAAGCACTTCATTCGATCTGTTTAATTGAGATTGTGCCTGCTTGTACATTTCCTGAGTAGTTACGTAATCTTTTTGTGACATCAGACCGCTTTTGTACATGTCTTCAGCAGCATCCATATTTTTTTGGGCAATGAGCAAATTAGTTTTTGCATTTACCACATCATTTCCATAACCCGCCATCTCAGCGCTTCTTATTACACCAAGCCTTTGGCCACTGTTTACATGATCTCCCAATTCTACAGTTACATCAGTGATATACCCGCTTACCATCGGAAAAATTCTTGCTACTTTATCTTCATTAAAAGATACTTTGCCGGTAAGTGTGAGGGCGTCAACAAACGGACATTCTATTACGCTATCTATTTTTATGGTTTTTAATAATGAATCCGACATTACAAATTTTTGTCGCTCATCAGTATTTTGGGTATCAGATTTACAACTGGAAAAAACAATAATCCCCGCTATTATAAAGGAGAAAATATTTATTTTGATCATGGTATGAAGTTTAATATTTTAAAAAGCAGAAATGTTCTTTTTTGTTGATTTACTGATTAAAAATTATTTTACCGATAGAAAAATTGAGCTGTTCCAATGCGCTCATTTTATTAAAACGCAATTGGTTCATTTGTAAAACATTTTGTTTATAAGAATCGTAGAAGTCTAAAAATTCAAGCATGGTAATATTCTTTTTTTGAAAATTGATGGTTACCTGTTCAATGAGGTTTTTCATGTTTGCTTCAAAAGCCGGATCGAAACCCAGCAGTAATTTCTCAGCGCGCAAAGCCGTTATGTAACTGGTGGTAACATCACTTTTTACTTTATCTAAACCGCTTTCGTATTGTACTTTATTTACTTCGGTTTGAATTTTTGCATTCTTGATATTTCCCTGGTTTCTATTAAAAAAAGGTAAGGGAATGGATATGCCAATAGCATTATAATCCTTCACATAACTGCCCAATCTGTCATAACTGCCTCCAACGGTAATATCAGGTTTAGCGAAAGCCTGTTGTAGTTTTAAGTTATAATTACTGAAAACAATGTTGGCATTTAATGCTTTTAAATCCGGCCTGTTTACAATAGCGGAATCAATTAAAAACTGGTAGCTGCTCTGAGCCACCACATCACGATTGAGGTCCGAAACTTCTGCATCCGGAAGTATAAAAGTGGAAGCATTAGACCGTATCAAAAGTTTTAATTCACTCTGAATATTATCAATATTTGTCTGAAGATTATCATACTCCGCCTGCAATGTATAGAGTTGCGATTTGATTCGTAAAGCATCTACCGGAGCCATATATCCTTTTTTCACCTGGTCTTCAAAAGCGGGTACAATTTTTTGAAGTGAGCTTATTTCGATTTGATATAATTTAGAAGATTGCTCCAAAAAATAAATATTATAAAAATCATTTCTCAACACAAATCTCAATGTCCGGAGAAGATCATAAAATTGAAATTGTGCGATTTTAATTCCCGATTCAGCCAACGCGATTGATTTATTTCTTTTGCCTGCAAGTCTTATTAATTGTGATACCTGCACAGATTCTTCAGGATCAAAAAAATGGTGCGTTTGTGTATTATAAAGAGCATTGGAATAAGAAAAATCGGGGTTGTCGTATAGTTTAGCAGTGATGACCGTAGCCTTTGCAGAATCAATGCTGTATTTCTGTGCGATCAGATCCAGGTTATTATTTAGGAAAATGTTTTCCGCCTGGGCTAATGTTAATCGTAATGTATCTTGTTTGTAGGATAATGTATCCTGTGAATATGAATTAAAAATACACAGAATGAGAATTAAGAATAAGAGTATTTTCCTCATTTCATTTTATTTAATAAATCAATCAATGTGTAATAAATCAATCAATGTGATTACAATGGAAACACGTTACCGGATGATAACTGTTCCATTAAAATTTTTAATAAGTCCTTTCGTATAATTTGTATAACAGAATTGCTAAAGCAAAATTTTTTTATGCTTTGCATTCCCCTGAATGACGAAGGCAGACAGAGGTGAGGGGAGGCTGAATTACGCCTTTGGAGGCGGTACTAAAATATCGTAAGAAAGAGCAGGTATTTTGGAATTGGGATATTCGGCATAATGCATATTGACCAGCTCAGAATAGTTACCAATATTTTTTGTAAAAGACGACGGGTCAAATGTATATTGAAAATCTTTTACGGGATGAAGGTTTTGAGCTCTGTTGTCGTTTTCATTGTCCGCCGTATGGTCGAAGCCGGTTTTTACTCTTACCCACTCTACAATACTGGTAATGTTGTCTATTTGGTTTCCTTTGCTATCATATATATCTTGTTCCGGTACTTGTGGGAAAAACATGGACGTATTCATGTGAGAAATCAATAAAATAAAAGCGAGGAGCCTTTTCATTTCGGGGCAAAGATATATTAGTAATTAAATGACAATTATTAAAAATTCCCTAAATATTATTGAAAAATTCTACAGTGAATCAACAAATATGCAGGATTTTATATCTCCACTGTCTATATTCGGAATATTTTATTCACGCGGATTCAAGGTCATTTGGTAAATGAGTTTGAAATCAGTTCCCCAATTCATGTCATCCTTAAACCGCTTTCATACTCTTATGATTTTTTGAATTTCCCTCCGGCTTGTATTCAGACATTTTTGGAATGAATTTTCTTTCTCTTAGCAGAAAGCCATTTCCTTTTTCACAAAAATGTACTTTTATATTTTCAACACTTATTGGGTTTCCATCAGGAATATCAGCAATGTTATTATGTCCGATATCGTGGCCGTCAATAATCATTACAAGCCCGCTGCCAATGGCTTCCAGGATATTTCCATCTCTGATAAACATTCCTGTATCTTCTCCAAGTCCTATTCCGATTGCCGAAGGATTGCTTGCAATTGCCTGTGCCAATCTCCCAAATCTGCCGCGCTTTTCAAAGTGACTATCAAAGATCACATCATCCATAAAGCCTAAGCCAGTAGTGATTTTTACTTCGCTTTTTAAATGAGCTGTAGTAGCGCTCCCTTCATAGATCATGGTATTGCTCATCGCCATTGCCCCTGCCGAAGTACCGGCAACTACAAAATTCTTTTCATCATTATAACGAGAAAGCAGGATTTCTAAAAATTGCGTACCGCCAAATGTTGCAGATAATCTCAATTGGTTTCCCCCGCTGAACATAACTGCATCACAGTTTTTTACACGGGCAATATATTCCTGCTTCATAGCATCTGCCCGATTGCGTATGGGTAATAAACCAATATTGGTGCAACCGATTTTTCCAAAAGCATTCAGGTAATTTTCTCCTACTTCGTTCGGTATCATGGAAGCAGTAGTAATAACTTCCATTCTTAAAGAATTGCCACCGGCTTCTTCCACAATCCGCCGGAGAATTCCCAGTTCAAAAAAATTAAGATTATTCCTAACCATTTCTCCTTTTTCAAGGTCAACACCTTTATCTTCAGCGCCACCTATTGCAAAAAGTTTTCCTTTCGGTATTTCCATGAATTTTATTTTGATAAAAACAACAATTGTTTAATGTTTTTTTGATAGGATGTTGTATAAAAATGTTATCTACAAAAGTAACGGAATATCTATAAACACATTGTTTGAGTCGCCTTTAATTTTTTTGACATTCATTTTTTCTATCTTACCTTTTGTCTCTTTTTTCATTCAATTTTTTCTTACAAATTAAAAAAGTCATTTTCCTATATGAAGATTATTGAAATAAAAGTGTTGCGCGGTCCCAATTTCTGGAGTATCAGAAGGACCAAACTAATACAGTTGAAACTGGACCTTGAAGAGATGGAAGAACGCCCAACGAATACCCTGCCAGGTTTTAAAGAGAGGCTGGATAAATTAATGCCGACTCTTTATGAGCACCGTTGCAGTGAAGGCCATGCCGGTGGTTTTTATGAGCGCGTTATTGAAGGTACATGGATGGGGCATGTGATAGAGCATATTGCATTGGAATTACAAACGCTGTCCGGTATGGACACCGGTTTTGGACGCACCCGCGGCACAGGTGTAAAAGGCGAATATTATGTATGCTTCAGCTATATCGAAGAAGATGCCGGCGTATATGCAGCAAGGGCTGCTGTAAGAGTAGCACAATCACTTATTGATAATACGCCTTACAATTTGGAAGAAGATATCATGGGGATGAGGGAAATAAGAGAGATTACAAGGCTTGGTCCAAGCACATCGTGCATTGTGGAAGAAGCTGCAAAAAGAGGAATTCCTTTTATCAGGCTTAATAAACATTCCCTGATACAATTAGGATATGGTATCTATCAAAAAAGAATTCGTGCTACCATCGCAAGTACTACGGGCAATATTGCCGTTGACATTGCCTGCGATAAAGAAGAAACAAAAAATTTATTAGGCGCAGCCGAAATACCCGTTCCGCGCGGCACAGTAATACGCACGATTGAAGGGCTTACAGAAGCAGTAGAGAAATTCGGATATCCTTTGGTAATAAAACCTGTTGATGGCAATCATGGTAAAGGAAACACTACCAACATTACTACCTGGGAGCAGGCCGTTACTGCATTTGATGTCGCTAAAGAATATGGTCGAAGTGTAATCGTAGAAAAATTCATTACTGGTTTTGATTTCAGGATATTGGTAATTAATTACAAATTTATTTGCGCCGCATTGCGTACTCCCGCCTCAGTAATAGGTGATGGAAAAAATACCATTCAATACCTGATAGAAGAAACCAATAAAGACCCACGCAGAGGATATGGGCACGAGAAAGTATTGACCCAGATTACTATTGATCAGTTTACTCAAAAAATACTGGATGAAAAAGGTTACACATTAGATACAATACCTGCAAAGGGAGAACTGGTGTTGGTAAAGCCAACCGCCAATCTCTCTACCGGTGGCACTTCCACCGATGTAACAGAAGAAGTGCACCCAACCAATATTTTTATGTGTGAGCGTATTGCAAAAATAATAGGTCTGGATATATGTGGTATTGATATTATGGCAAAAGATCTTCGTACACCTGTATCCGAAAATGGAGGCGCTATCCTCGAAGTGAATGCGGCGCCAGGTTTCAGAATGCACATAGAACCGTCAGTAGGCTTGCCGAGAAATGTGGCTGAGCCAGTAGTGAATATGCTTTTCCCGAAAGGGAGCGATGGGCGCATTCCTATCATAGCTATCACCGGTACCAATGGTAAAACTACCACTACCAGATTAACGGCGCACATTGCAAAAAGCGCAGGGAAAAAAGTAGGCTATACCACCAGCGATGGGGTTTATATTCAAAATCAAATGATGATGAAAGGCGATTGCACCGGTCCTTTAAGCTCGCAATTTGTATTAAAAGATCCAACGGTAGATTTTGCTGTTTTAGAATGTGCAAGAGGTGGTATTTTAAAAAACGGGTTGGCATTCAATCATTGCGAAGTGGCTATAGTAACCAATGTAGCAGCAGATCACATGGGCCTTTCGGGCATCAATACTTTGGAACAAATGGCTAAAGTAAAAGCAGTGGTGCCTGAAACGGTGTATCCGCACGGCTATGCTGTTTTGAATGCAGATGACGACCTGGTATATGCTATGAAAGATAATTTGGATTGTAATATTGCCCTCTTCAGTATGGATGAGAAAAACAAACGCATAAAAGAACATAGTAAAAATGGCGGTTTGAGCGCTGTATTTGAAAACAACTATATCACTATTTTGAAAGGCACCTGGAAGATACGTGTGATGAATGTAAAAGATATTCCTATCACTTTTGAAGGTAAGGCAATACACAACATCAACAATTGCCTGCCCGCTGTATTGGCTGCTTATTTGTACAGAGATATTAATATTAATGATATCCGTTCAGCGCTTTCATCTTTCATGCCATCTCCTACACAAACCCCCGGAAGACTTAATTTTTTTAATTTTAAGAATTTTACTTTCCTGGCAGATTTTGCACACAATCCGCATGGGCTGCAATTATTATGCGATTTTGTAAGTAAACTGGATTATCCAAAAAAGATAGGTGTTATAAGCGGTACCGGCGACAGGCGAGATGAAGATATTCGCGAACTGGGAGAAATTTCTGCAAAATATTTTGATGAGATAATTATCCGCTGTGATAAAAATTTAAGAGGCAGGGAGGCAAGCGAAATTATCGCTCTTTTACAGGAAGGCATACAAAAAACTAATCCTAAAATGCCAACAATGGTAATTGCCAACGAGAATGAAGCGTTGGAATATATTTATGCCCATCAGCAGCAAGGCGCGTTATATACCATCATGTGTGATGTGGTAGCAGGCGCTTTAGACAAAATAAAAGAATTGAAAGAAAGAGACGATATGTAGGAACAGGCCATGGCCTGTTCCTACGGTTTTAAATCTGTTCCTCTGATTAAAAAAATCATTTGGTATATTTTACTTCTACCTTTACTTTTGCACACCTTTGTCCCATAGTATAAAGGCAGTACAACAGATTTTGATTCTGTATGTCGAGGTTCGAATCCTCGTGGGACAACCAGCGAGGACAAATCGGTTTTTTGACTGGTTTGTCCTTTTTTATTTTCGCTGAAACCATCTCCCAGCTTGTATATTAGCTCAACGGCTTCATTGAGCCGGGAGGTTCGATAACTCATTCCGTCAAAAGTCAATTTTTCGGGGTACATCGAACTTATTATTTCTCTTTTTCGCTTTGTATCAGCTTCTGCATATAGTTTATCAAGCCTCATGAGGCTATTTAAAGCCCTATCCAACAAGGGTGCAATACTTGTGGTGCCACGATTTAAATCTAAAGCTTCCCCCTCTAAATATGTTATTTTTTTCTCTGATTCAGCTTTTATTTCTTTGTAATCATTACCATCAAGGTCACCGGATAATAGTAGCTCCCTTGCTTTCGAAAGTCGGCTATTTAATTGCTCTAATTCCGTTTTGATATTCTTTATTTCATCTTTTTGATTTTTCGTTTTTGCCAGATAAACTTCATTGATTACTAATTTGAATACTTCTGTCATACCAGGACGGGGAATATATTTTTTTAGTTCCCCGGCAAAAAGTTCATTTGCGTGTTCCGATCTAAAACGGGAACCACAAGATGCAGAACAATGATAATAGTAATACAGGCCTCCATGACCTCTTGATGCACTTCCTGTTAAAAGTTTACTACACCTTGGACATTTAATATACCCTCTTAGTTGAAGTACTTCCAATGAATCTACTTTGGTGCGATAATTCTTTTTCTTTCCATCCAAGAAGTCCTGAACTTCATTAAATAAAGTTTCAGAAATAATAGGATCATGTTGGCCAGGCACATAAGTTTTATGCAATTCTCTATATCCGCAAGTTAATATTTTACCGCAGTAAACTGGATTACGCAGCAAATTCCAAAAGCCAGATTTGCATACATTAAAGCCTTTATTATTTACCTCCTTATATATTTGTTCTACATGGTACTGACCCTTTGCAATTGTATGAAAAGCCCATTTCAAAATACTTGCACCAGGTTCTTTTGGTGCAATATATTTCTTACCATCCTCGGTAATTTTATTTGTATAACCCAATGGCGCTTTCCCCATCCATCTTCCCTCCTTTCTTGCTTTCTTCATTCCGTATGTTACGTTTAATGCCCGGCGGTCATTTTCAACTTCAGGTGCAGCCAAATAAAACGCAAGCATTAATTTATTTTCAGGAATAGCTAAATCTAAAGGTTGTTCTATGGCTTGTGGCTCCACACCTAATTTTCTTAAAGTACTTATCATTTGATAAGCATCCCCAGCGTTACGGCTAAATCTATCCCATTTAAGAAATAAGACAACATTAACCTGACCGCGTTTTTTCTTTAAATCCAGCAACAAATTATTCCATTGAGGTCTGTTAAAAGTTTTGGCCGAATGGTCTTCATAAATAACGTTTCTGACTTTGATTTGATTAGCGTCACAATACTTACGCAACCGGTCATCCTGATCGCGCTGAGAATAACCCTTATCAGCTTGTTCATCAGTACTAACACGTATGTATAAATCAGCGGTCATTTTACTTTATGTTGTTTAATGCTATACTAGCAAATTTAAACATAAAGTCTAAAATTAACGTTGCTTCCTCCAATGAGATTTGCACATTATGCTGCTTTAATATTTCTATTACAGTCTCTATTTTCACACTTCCCATATCGCACCTCCTCTTTATTAAAATTGTTGAAATTTTATTATTCACAAACCAATTTGAGGAATACAAATTAGTTATGTAGCCAACGCTGCAGACTATTCATACACATCTAGCCAATAAGTGTGGCATTAATTATCGCATCATTTTCGAAAGTCTGAAAAAGATGGTTAATGGTAGAAACAGTCATAAAACAATTACTATATTGCTTATCTATTTCTTTCTCCCTTTTTTTGAAGAATTCAATCGCCTTTTTTTGAGCAACCCGCTACCTGTATTATTCCCATTTTCTTCTATTGGTTCTTCAGTTTGATTATCTAATTGCTTTTTATTTGCCTGCATCTGTTTCTCCAGCCACCGGTTTTGTAAAAAACGATACGCCTCATCTGCTGAGATACCGGTCTGCCCGTCAGAAAAATAAAAGCGCTGGCTTACTTCCAATTTATTTTTTAAAGGGCTGATATTACCAAACACTTCCTGATATGGAATACCAGCCCAATATTTTAGTTTAAGCCCTACCGAAACAGCTTTACCATCTTCCGATTTTTCTAACTCTGAAAGACTTTCTATTACCGATTCAACTTTCTGTTCTTTTTCCCAGCTTGTCTTATCTTCCAAATTCAATTGCTTTTTTGTAACAAAATCGAAAGCACTTTTCCAATCTATTTCTGTCATTGATTTTTCCAGGCTGGTAGTACTAATGCCATTAATGGCAGCATCAATTAAAGGCGTCTCCTTTTGAAGTACCGCATCATAATAGAGCAGAACGTACATGCCTATGCTAATTTCCTTTTCAAAGAATAATTGAAAGCTTAACTTGTCTTTAGCCTTCTCCATTTTCTGCGAAAGGATAAAATTTTCAGGCTTAAAACTAATTCGCTTTAACAGTAGGTAGCCTGCATCTCCAAACCCCAACGATTGTAATTGCTTTCCTAATGCTGCAATATTCTGAATATTCATGATGCTATTTTTGGTGTTAAAACTTGATTAGGGTTGGTATTAAGATACCCCTAAACCTTTTCTGGTTCTTTCCCTTTTCTTGGGTAAAAGGCTGTTGTTATTTTTCTTTACTAACTTTTCCTTATCCGGCTTAACCTCCTGTTTCAACTCTTTTTTTTTATCATTTGCTATTTCTTCTTTAATGGCATTGGCGCCAGCCTGACCAACTGATTTATATTGATCTAATGATTCTTTTGACACCAGTTTCATTTGAGGATCATACATGTTTACCTTTTTGAATTGAGGATCGGCTTCGATAAACATTTTATGACTGTTCCCGTCTTTTTCAATGGTTGCAGATTGCACATTTCCTTTTTGTAGCGATTGCATTAATGCTTTTTCTTTTTCCGGGTCTTTCAAATCAGTAATGGCAAATTTTTCTACTGCGGCTTTTAGATCAAAGCCATAGTTTTCATGATAATGCTTGACTTCAAAATTATTATTCTTGTCTTTGTTGCCCGTGTCCAGTTGCATCCAGGCTTGGTAAGGCTGGCCTTCTTTTGTTACAAGGTTTTTGTGTACAGCTCTTCCATCCAGTAGATTAAAAGCTTCCTTGGAAGTGACGCCCTTGCTTTTGTTGAGGTAAAAAGTTTGCTCCGTTTTTTCACCATTTGTTTTTTCAAGCGAAGCATGATAGTTATTGAAAAAATACATGTCAGTGGATTCTGATTTTTTGAAATTCAGCGTTGCTTCAAAAGGCTTCTTATTTATTTCAGCCTTATAATGTAATTGAAATTCCGCTTTCTCTTCGTTCATGTTTTTCTCCAATTCTGTTTTAAGGTTTTCACCAAAGCCCATGTACAGAGTCTCCTGAACTTTCGTTAACATAAATTGATATTCTATTTTTGTGTTTTTCATTTAATTTAATTATTTGTTTATAAATCACACGGCAGAATCTTCTCAATTCTACCGGTTCACTTGGTCTGGGCAAATGAATTAATAATTTCGATTGTAAATTTTTGATAGTAATATTTACACTTTCCAGTTCTTTCAACACCCTTTCAGCCATTCCTTTACCTCTATCGGCCGTATACGCTGTCTCTAGTGAAATAATTATTTCTATTAATTTTTCTAAACATTGCTCATAACTGCTTATAAAGGCACCTTTATCTTTAAGGATGTCTTTTTCATTTGAATAAAATTGTTTGTCGAGATCTTCTAAATGAATAAAGAATCTCGATATCCTTTCAATTGTTTCAAATAAATAAATGTCTGTATTAGTGTTTTCCATATGTAAATTCAGTTAAAAGATTTCCACTCTTGTCTATTATTTGTAGCTGAAGTTTTATTTTTTTTGACGATAGCTTTTTATTTATAAGTGCTTTAAACTCATCAATCATAATTTTCTTTTTTGAATCATCTATCTGAAAAAAGATTGATCCGATAAACAGCCAATGGAGGAGTAGAATTTCAATTATATTTAGATGAGTTTGAATGATTAAGACTCTAGGTGAATCTTTACGTAATAAGTCATTCAAAATTTTATCAATTATTAGACTCGTAGCAGGATAATCTAATATACACCTTGAAAGATTTAAAGTAACATCAGACGAGGTTATAGAAATTTTATTAATAATTTTCTCAACGCTACTTTTACTCCCTGCATCAAAAATTTGGAAGTCTTCAAAAATAGATATAATCATAAAATATTTATTTCAGTTTCTCCATAATAATAAAACCCAACCTTAAATCCGATAGCATAAAATATCTTTCGTAACTCCACATGTGTTAGATTTTCTGCAAATGATAATATTCCACGGCTTTCAGCATCAAATACTGAAAGGGAAAATTTGAGTTGTTTTGATAAATTAAAGATGGTCGACATTCCAATGCCTTTGTTGATATTTGAATAAGGTTTTGTGGTATTGCCGATTTGCAAAGCCCAATGATATGAATCCGTTAATGCGAGATGCTTTTCTTTCTCTTTAAAAGTTGAATCGTGTTTTATAAATTTTCTAATTGTTTGATTTATTCCGTTGCCTATATCGCCGAAAGAAAAATAGATTTTTATTTTGTCTTTTTGACTTATTATATCTAACCCGAAATAAGCATTTGAATCAGTATGGTCTGCACTATTTTTTGCCATTTCTATTAAAACTTGTATAAAAATACTGAGATCAAAATCATGTTTGTCTTGTAAAAAGAATAACTCTTGAATCAAAAATTGTTTAAACTTTTCGACAATTTTTCTTTTCTCATTGATATTATTGACAAAATCTAGCTCATAAATTGGGTAGCATTTTTTAGAATGACAGGGTGATTTCTCTTCAATAATTGGATCAATTGTTAATTTCCTATTTAATTCAGTGGCCCAAAATAAATTTTGATTTGGAACTCTGGTAATAAGTAAAGAATAAAAATTTAAATCCTTAATTGTTTGGTTTAATTGAATATTTTTAGGAGGAATTATATCCCATTCATGGTTAGATAAATCTTGCGAAATTTTAATTAAATTAAGTAGAAGGATATTTAATCCTGTTGAACTTATTTTATATGCGTTTGTGAAATCAATATCAATTGGATTCTTTTTATTACGATCAATTCTTTCAAGGGAAATAATTGCTGGATATTGTGAATCAACCTCAGGCCATATTTTTATTTGAATTCTACGCATCTCTTCTTCTGATAAATATATCTAAAAAAAAATAAAAATACATTTTTTAACGATGTAAATACTTCACTACTAACGAATGTGTTTAGGGGATGAAGCTAAACTTATTTCGTCTTAACCAATATATTCATCTTTATTGGTGTTGAAAAGGGATAAGTGTGACTGCTTCACCAACAAAACGAATTGAACGAAACCTTGCCTCTACTTCGTCTTTGTTAGTGTTTAACCAATGTTGGTGTTCCTTTTTTTTCAGATTGTAAAATCTCGAATAAAGGCCGCTATTGGATGGATTAAAACTAAATAAGAATTAAGAAAATGTGAAAAGAGCCATATTAATATTTTATATCCTCAGGCTCTTCACTTTTCGTTGATATATTTCTTTTTTTGGTAATAGACTTTTTTCAGACTTTAATTCCTGATAATCAGTTTTTATTACAGGCGCTTCTTTTATTTCAATTGTATTATCATCTGTTGCATTATGCTGTTTCATTTGATTCTCCTGAATTTTTATTGAAATTTCCCTTTCTAATTTTGAAACATCTTTTTTCAATTGAGCCAGTTCTTTTTCTTTTTCAAATGGCTTTGAAACCAATTGCTGAAACAGGGGAATATTTTGCTCCAGCTCGTGCAAATTCTTTTGATATTTTTCTTTCAATGCTTCCACCCGGTCAATGGCATTCAAAAAATACCTTGCAGCAATTTTTGGATTATCAATGTTGATATGCCCCTGGTTCCATAAATACTTTATACCGGTTTCACGGCTTGCTGCATAATATATATTCTGATAACGGTATTCAAATAAACCCTTGTTTTCATAAGTTTCTTTTTGTCTGCGAATGAATAATTCAAAATCATAAAGGCTGCCAATTTTCATTGTATCGTTCTGATCGTTTTGAGGTTTCCAGGTTGCAGAAAGTTTAATAAGATAGATACCGATTGCTTCTGCATCAGCAGAATTGCAACCTTCCAGCAGTATCGGGTTTAGTTTTGTTCCTTCTTTATCTTATTGCAATTGACTTTTATAGCTGTTTTCATCTTGCATGAGTTTACCCAATGTTTGTTGGGTGCTTTTTTTATCTCTTTGCAGATTCTCCAGTTGAAATCCTGACCTCACTATTTCTTTATGGTGGGCATTTCTGAGACTTTCCAATACCGCAATCTTCTTTTCCATTTTTGATTTTTCCAGGAGTGTTGTATCACCGGAAAGAATGGCGATATATTCTGAAAAATTCATTCCACTGTTTTCATCAATGGCACCTTCATCGATGGTTCTTACATTCAGTTCGCAGTTCTTCATCTGACTGATAAATGTTTGCTTATTTTTTAGCAGGTTAAACTTGTAATTATCCAATGATTGTTCAACTGCATAGATGAAATTTTTTACTTTATTGCTATATCCTTCTTTTGCCAGAATATTGCCCTGCCTCGCACCTCTGCCATTTCTCTGTTCCAGCTCGGATGGCTTCCAGGGAATATCCAGATGATGCATCCCGATAACCTTTTTTTGAACATTTAAACCAGTACCCGCTTTTTCAGTACTGCCCAGTAGAATCCTGATTTCTCCATTATTCATTTTTCGGAATAATTCAGGCTTTTGCCTGTCTGTCCAATCATGAATAAAAGTGATGTGATTGGCAGGTATGGAAAAATCGCTTACTAACTTATTCTTTAAAGCATCGTAAATATTGAAGGCATCGGACTTAGGTGTGCCAATATCACTAAAGATGATTTGTGTCCCTTTTTGCTGATTACTTAACTGATATAACTCCGCAACTTTCCTGGCACAAACATTTACTTTGTTGTTGGGATGATCTTCGTAAATAAAAGGATTGATGAGCCGCATATCAGCGGCCATTTTTTTAGCATAGTTGGTGGCAATAAGCATCCTTCCTTTGTCTTCTTCTTTTGTTAATGGCGGCCTGCCTATTAATTCTCCATCGCCTGTTTTGGCAAATACCATCAGTTTCTTAATAAACTCCTGTTGATCCGGCGTGGGTGGAATATTTACCAATTGTTCATCTAATTCTGGCTTATCTAAGTTGATATGCCTGGCTGTCTTATAATCGGTGATTTCATTATAGAACAAAGCCAGCTCAGGTACTTTAATAAAATGACGGAAACGTTCTTTGGCAATAATTTCATTGGTAACAGAAAATTCAAAGTCAACAGTCTTTCTTGCAAACACCGCTGCCCATCCATCAAAATTTTCAATGCTTTGCCTTCTCATTTCATTTGGCCGCAGATATTTAAACAATAAATACATTTCTGTAAGGCTGTTGGATATTGGCGTGCCGGATAAAAAAGTAACACATAAATCGCTATTGAATTTTTCCTGCAGGGTTCTTACAGCAAACAACATGTTTAAAGCTTTTTGGCTACCTGCAATATTCCCAAGCCCTGCGACTCTATCATGTCTTGTGGTAAAAGTGAGGTTCTTAAATTTATGGGATTCATCTACAAACAAATGATCGATCCCTAAGTCTTTAAAGCTGATGCCTGCATCTTTCTTTTGTTCAATATCGCTGAGAACAGAACTAAGTTTTATCTGCAAATTATTCTTTCTTATTTCCAGCCCTTTCAGCATACGCCTCGATACTTCACCACCCATATCTTTCAGGGTATAAAGGTCTTTTTCTACATGATCCAGTTCGGTTTGAAATATCTCTCTTTGTATTTCCGGGCTCTGTGGTATTTTACCAAACTGATCATGTGTTACAATAATGCAGTCCCAATTATTG
>DATCFT010000055.1:0-144512 GCA_036509335.1 Hanamia sp. | reverse complement strand
AGATCGAAATTTGAAATAGAAAGTATGCTTCGTTCTATGGATTCTATAACTGTTTTTCAAAGAGATTCTTCTGAAGTGGTTTTTGAAATGTCTCCTGATTACAAACCGGTGAAGTCCACAGAGAAAGAAAAGTCTGTTACTATTACCATTGGTAGCGCACCTCCAGGTATGTCGTCTTTAACTCAAATAGAAAGTCCGGAAGCCATGTCCATTAAATCTGTGAAAGCAGACGTACAGGGCTATTCACTACTGGATCTTGGTCATGCACAGATAGATTCATTGCAACTTAAAATTGCGGATAGTTCTGCAATTATCCTTTCCGGAGGAGCATTAAGAAAAATCATGAAATAAGGAAAATGTAAATTGGTACTATAAGTTGGTTTACTGCTTTTGAGATTGGCAATAATATGTTTCCATTAGTTTGAATTGCGGGTCCTTACTTCTTTAAATGAGAGATGACACCTTTTTGAAAGGTGTCACCTCTGAACCTGTTGAATAAGAAAATAGAAATCGGTATTATAAGTTAGTTTACTGGTTATGAGCCATAAGGTAAATGGTCTTTGGGCCATTCATGATCATATCTTTTCGAAGTACTCACACATCAATATCACTTCAAAACTTTACTCCCAGCCATGCTTTCCTATACTGCTGAATTGCTTGCGTTATTGGCTTTCCTTCTTCTTCGTAAGTCACCACTTTTAGTGAGGGATCTTCCTGTAAAATAATTTCCCCCTCGTTTAGTACTTCGCGGTGAATGTATTTGACATCAATTTTATCGCCGGGTTGGTGAGCTGCCAACACCGATTGAATGTCTTCCTGACTCGCAACCGGTTTGCCATCGAGTTCGGTGATCGCATCGTCGAAATCAAGTCCGGCATTGTAAACCGGCTGGCTAATTAGTGTATTGCTTGTAATATTTAAACCGCTGTCCGCAGCTTCCGTTCTGAAATTTCCCATCCATGCCTTGCCTGGATTTACCTTTTTTAGATCCAGTCCTGCTTTCTCAAACAAATCTGTATAATTATTTTTTGCAGTTCCATAAATATATTGGCGGAAAAAGTTATTGGCAAACGCTGTGTCCTTCGTTACTTCACCCAGCACTTTTTCCAATCCGTCATTGGTATAAGGAATATAAGGCTTGCCAAATTTTTTCCAAACGGCCTGCATGTAATCATCCAAAGAAAGATGATAATCGTTGCGCAGCCTGAAATCGAGTGCTAAAGCGGTAACTGCACCATAATAATAATAAGTAGTAAATATGTTTGGATAATTGGTTCGGTCAATAGCAACGCCCGCATCGGTATAAACCGACAAGTCGCTCATTGTAACAGGAGAAAACTTTTTAGAACCGGGACTATTCAACACATAATTCAACATACTACCAAGAATCTGGCAATACTCATCCAAATCTTTATAGCCTGCACGTTGAAGCACCAGCTCTCCGTAATATTGTGTAAAGCCTTCGGCAAACCACAGGCTGCCGCTCATATCTGCTTCCTTAAAATCAAAAGGTTCCAAATCTCTGGGGCGAATGCGTTTTACGTTCCAGCAATGAAAAAATTCGTGTGACGATGTGCTTAATACATTGATAAGGTTTCCTTCCAGTTGCCCCGTGTAAGTTATAAAAGTAGAATTCCGATGTTCCATCCCATCTCCATGAACAAAAGGATTTACATTTTCAATAAAAGTATAGTTGCCATAATCATAATCCGGCAGTTCGCCGAACACCGCCTCTTCTTCCTTTACCGTTTTTTTAATCATCGCGGTATAAGCATCCATCAAACTATCGGATGCTTTTGCATGCATTACGAGGCGCATTTCTTCCTGTTTGCCGTCTGTATTTTTGACCATCCATGTGCGTAAATGATAATCACTCAGTTCGGTTGGTGAATCCATCAAATATTGAAAGTTGCGGGCGTAGAAGGTATTCCCTTCAGGTAACGGTTTCAATTGTGTGGCCACTTTCCAATGCAACTGTTGCGGCATATCAAATTTGATTGTAAGAGGATCCGCGTCATGGCCTTCGATCCACATACACGTTGCCGGCATGTTCAAATGCGCTTCCGAAGAATCAATATCGTCATAAGTGCCATCGGCATAATCGCCGTATAAAGTGTATGTTATCTTTACGGTTGAAGGATGATGGTCAACTTTATAGATATCTCCTGAAATTCTTTCGATGTCTAATGGCTTATCCTGCCCATCAAAAGCCTTTACATTGTACACGTTTTTACCAAACTCAGCGGTAGCATATCTTCCCGCAGATGAACGGCTCATTCGGAAAATTGCAGGTGTAGCGGAAAGTTTGCTAACTACCAATTGCACCTGCGCCTCATGATGGTGATAATTGGGAAAAGAAATTTCATACTGAATGGATGACTGGCCAAAACTACGTGTAACCATTAACGTGATAATCAAATAAAAAAGGATGCATTTTTTCACTGCAATCATAAAAGAGTTTTTGCAAAATTAATGCAAGGGGTGGAATTGAATTATAAATACTACGGGAAATGGAAAGCTCAATTAATTCCAGTAAAGAAATATACCGGATTCTTATGCTATTATTTTCCACTTAAAATTTCCAACATTCTCTTTTTGATTCAATATGAATCAATTTATCAGTTCAAATTCCGAAACTCATTCGGAGACTGTCCCACACGTTGTTTAAATAAACGGGTAAAATGCTGCGGATACTTAAATCCTAATTCATAAGCGATTTGGCTAACAGATTTGCTTTGGTCAAATATTCTTTCTTTCGCTTCATCAATCACTTTCGATTGTATGAATTCCTGTGCAGTTTTTCCTGTTTCTTTTTTTATCAGGTCGCCAAAGTAGTTGGGCGATAAATTCAGTTCGCCGGCGCAATAAGCTACTGAAGCAAGGCCAATGGTTTCCGGCTTATCTGATTGAAAATAGCTGTTCAATAAATTTTCAAACTTTTCCATAATGCCCTTTTGTACATCATCACGGGTAATAAACTGGCGGTCGTAAAAACGTGTGCAATAATTCAGAAACAATTCGATGTTGGAAACAATCAATTTTTTACTGTGATTGTCTATAGCATGTTCTAATTCGTATTGAATTTTTGAAAAACAATCCAGCACAATTTTTCTTTCGCGTTCTGATAAATGAAGTGCTTCATTGGATTGATAGCCGAAGAAAGTATAGTCCTGGATATGCTTGCCAAGCTGTGAACCATGTATTAAATCAGGATGGAAAACCAGCGCATAACCTTTTGGCTGGTAGGTTTCTCCTTTGCTGTTCACACCTGCCACCTGTCCGGGCGCGAGGAAAACCAGTGTTCCTTCCTGATAATCATAAGTATGGCGGCCATATACCAAATCCCCGCATTTCACATCTTTTAAAAATATGGTATAGAAACCGAAATACATCCTGGAACCTTGCCTTGGGCTTGCTTTGGATAAGTCAACAACGCTCACCAGCGGATGTAGTGTTTCGTTATTGTTGAAGATATTGTAATCATTGATTGTTTCAAATCTTATCATATTTTCCATGTCTTTCAATTTTTCTAATTCAAAATTAAAGAATTATTTATAGCCTCATTGATGTGCATTCTTAAATCAGTAATAATGGTAGATAAATCCGTAATCTATGTACTACTGGGGCAAAAAAATGAGAAGACCTTTGCATTATAATAATTATGAATTATGTCACCCTTTCAGCAATTAAATAACTGAATTTTTAAAAGAAAGAATATGAATAATAAAAAAGTTTGGCTCATAACCGGCGCAGGTCGCGGTATGGGTGTTGATATTACAAAAGCAGCCTTGGCAGCAGGTGATAAAGTTGTAGCAACTGCCCGTAATATAGATAGTGTAGTTAAAGCAATTGGCGCGGCTGAAAATCTTTTGGTTGTAAAGCTGGACGTTACCAAACAAACAGATGCCGAGGCTGCGGCTAATGCTGCTGTTGAAAAGTTTGGTCGCATAGATGTGCTGGTAAATAATGCTGCTAACTTTTATGCAGGTTTCTTTGAAGAACTAACGCCGGAGCAAATGAATAAGCAACTACAAACGAGCCTCTATGGCCCGATGAATGTAACCCGTGCTGTATTGCCTGTTATGCGCAAGCAACGTGCAGGGCACATACTTGCTATTTCATCTACAGCAGGACTCAGAGGATTTGAATTTGGCACTGCCTATGCGGCATCTAAGTTTGGCCTTGAAGGCTGGATGGAATCACTGCAAATGGAAGTCCAACCATTCGGTATTAATACTACCATCGTCAACCCGGGTTTCTTCCGCACTGAGCTTCTAACTAAGGAATCAACTAATTTTGCTGAACATCTAATCGCTGACTATAGCGGCCGCAGGGAGCAAATAATTGCATTTTATACAGGACATAACGGAAAACAATCCGGTGACCCGGTTAAACTGGCACAGGCGCTAATTACAACAACTAATGAAGAAAAACCGCCGCTCCGCTTTATTGCAGGCGCCGATGCCATTGCTACTGCAGAGCAGGTCGTTACGACACTTCAGCAACAACTCAATGCTTATCGTGAGTTATCAAGTTCTCTCGATTATGATAAAGTTTAGAAAACAACTATTTAGATTGATATTATATTGTAAAAAAATAAAAGATAAATTATGAAAATTACAAGAATCGGCTCTCAGCCTTCCGCAAAAGGACCAGAAGATTGGTTTACAGGTGCAGTGCGTATTGACCCATTGTTTCAGCCAAATGAATCACGACGTGCAGCCGCAGCTAACGTTACATTTGAGCCTGGTGCAAGAACTGCGTGGCATACGCATCCTTTAGGACAAACATTAATTATTACAGCAGGTTGCGGCTGGGTGCAACGGGAAGGTGATTCCATTGAAGAAGTTCACCCCGGCGATATAGTTTGGTTTGAGGCAAATGAAAAGCATTGGCATGGCGCTACATCTTCTACCGGCATGACACACATAGCCATACAGGAAAATCTAAATGGTAAAGTGGTTGAATGGATGGAAAAAGTGAGCGATGAACAATACAATAAATAAATCTTACAGCTTTTACTTTAAAAATAAAAAATATGAAAAAAAGAAAATTAGGAAACAGCGGATTAGAAGTCTCCGCATTAGGTTTGGGTTGTATGGGACTGAACTTTGGCTATGGTCCTGCAACCGATAAACAACAAGGAATAAAACTAATCAGAGAAGCGTATGAACAAGGAATAACGTTCTTTGATACGGCGGAAGCCTACGGTGCAGCGAATGAAGAGTTGGTAGGTGAAGCAGTAAAACCGTTTAGAAAAGACGTGGTAATTGCTACCAAATTCGGATTTCAGGATGGCGATTCACATAAAGGCTTAGACAGTCGCCCGGAACGCATCAAACAAGTGGTTGAAAATTCTCTGAAAAGATTACAAACAGATTACATTGATTTGTTTTATCAGCACCGTGTTGACCCAAATGTGCCCATGGAAGACGTTGCCGGAACGGTAAAAGATTTGATTGCAGAAGGAAAGGTAAAACACTTCGGTCTTTCGGAAGCCGGAGTGGAAAGCATTCGTAAAGCGCATGCAGTACAATCCGTAACTGCTTTGCAAAGTGAATATTCTATTTGGTGGAGAGAACCTGAAAAAGAAATCATCCCAACATTAGAAGAATTAGGAATTGGATTTGTTCCTTTCAGTCCACTGGGCAAAGGATTTTTAACCGGAAAAATAGATGCCAATACTGAATTTGATAAAAATGATTTTAGAAAGGTGGTGCCTCGTTTTAGTGAAGAAAACAGAAAAGCCAATCAAAAATTAGTGGACTTGCTGGGGGAAATTGCCAAACAAAAGGAAGCAACACCAGCACAAATAGCATTGGGTTGGTTGCTAGCACAAAAAACCTGGATTGTTCCGATTCCCGGCACAACGAAATCACATCGTTTGACAGAAAACATTGGTGGCGCTTCTGTTGATTTATCTATAAATGATATAAAGGAAATTGATGAAGCTTTTGCAAAAACAGATGTGCAGGGAGACCGTTATCCGGCACATTTGCAACAAAGAGTAGGTAAATAATTGAATTAAGAAATTTTAAAAATTATTATGAAAAACAATTCGGTAGATGTAATCGTCGTAATCGGTGCAGGTTCAATAGGCCAGGCAATAGCCCGGCGTGTAGGTGTGGGTAAACATATTTTGTTAGCCGACATAATAATAGAAAATGCTGATGCCGCTGCAAAAGTATTGAGCGATGCAGGTTATGAAGTAAGCACCACTGCCGTTGATGTTTCTTCAAGAAAATCTATTCTTGCGCTTGTAGAAACAGCTAAAGCAATTGGAGGCGTTACCGGATTGATTCATGCCGCCGGAGTTTCTCCTTCACAGGCATCACCCGAAACCATTTTTGAAGTTGACTTGTACGGAACGGCAGTTGTTTTGGAAGAGTTTGGTAAAATTATTGAGAATGGAGGTTCTGGGGTTGTGATTGCTTCACAATCAGGGCATCGCTTACCGTCATTAACACCTGAACAGGATAAAGCGTTGGCAACTACACCAACTGAAGAATTGCTTTCACTTCCATTTTTACAAACTGATGCAGCAGATAATTCGCTATTTGCTTATCAATTATCAAAAAGAGGAAATTCATTGCGGGTAAAGGCAGAAGCTGTACGATGGGGAAATCGTGGAGCAAGAATAAATACCATTAGCCCGGGCATTATTATGACACCCCTTGCTAATGATGAATTAAACGGGCCACAGGGAGAAGGCTATCGAAATATGATAAACAAATCTCCGGCAGGAAGAGCCGGAACTCCGGATGAAGTGGGAGTTGTTGGAGCCTTGTTAATGGGAAGAGATGGCGCGTTTATTACTGGAAGTGATTTCTTAATGGACGGCGGCGTTACTTCTGCATATTGGTATGGCGAGCTGGCACCGAAACAGGAATAATTTGAGTTAAAAAAGAAAACATCGTGTAGAAGCATTTACTTAAAGAAGAAAATATGAAAAAAGTATTAATAATAGACGCAAATGGAAGCCTTGCCAAATATGTAATCGACACATTACAAAACTTGCCCAATATTCATCTTACGCTTTTATCAAGGAACAAAGGCAAGATTTCAAATGATACCACAAACTGTTCTGTTGTGGAGGCTGATGTAATGGATTTTGACAAATTAAAGAATGCAGTTGCGGATCAGGACATTGTTTATGTAAACCTTGCTGGCGATTTGGAAGCAATGGCAAAAAACATTGTGAAAGCTATGCAGGAGACAGGCGTTAAAAGAATAATTGCTATAAGTTCTATCGGTATTTATGAAACACCGGTACGTTCTGTAGTAATGCCTTACCGCAAGCTCGCAGATGTGATTGAAGCATCCGGATTAGATTATACCATTTTGCGTCCTGATTGGTTTACCAATGGAAACGAAATAGACTATGCTTTAACTGTGAAAGGAACACCTGAAACAGGGACCTCTATTTCAAGAAAAAGCATTGCCGCTTTTATCGCAACACTTGTAGAAAATCCGGAATTACATAAAAAGGAAAATCTTGGAATCAGTAAACCGAATTAAAAAGCATGAATAAAAACCGCCTGGAAGCCTTTACAGATGGCGTGATGGCCATCATCATTACCATCATGGTTTTAGCATTTGAAATTCCCAAAAACCCCAGCTGGGAAACCTATTGTGAAATGTGGCCAGTGTTTGCCAGCTATGCAGTAAGCTTTTTATTTGTTGGTTTAAACTGGGCAAATCATCATCATTTATTCCAAACCGTTAAAGTGATAAACAATAAAGTTTTGTGGGTAAATATGTTGAATTTATTCGTGCTTTCATTGGTTCCTTTCGCGACTGCTTCCATGGGCGAAAATGCTTTTAAACAGATTACCGTTACTATTTATGCAAGCATCTTAACCTTGAGCATTGTGATTTACTTTGCATTAGTTCATCAATTGGTGAAGCTGCACGGTAAAAACTCTGATTTTGAAAAGTCTTTTAAAGGGCAAAAAAAATCATATTTCTCACTTGGGTTAAATGTTGCTGCTATTATAATTTCAGCCGTTGGATTTCCGAAAAGTGCATTTGTTCTTTTAATCCTTACCTCATTGGCATGGTTCATACCCAATCATGTTTTTCACCGCAATATTTCAGAAAATATGCAATAAAAAGTAGGGAATCCATTTCCGGATAATGAATCATCTGCAGCGGAAAAAGGGTAATTGAATGAAAGCTATGTGTACTTCCAAAGGTTTGCAAAGGCTATTTTTAGAATGGCAGGAAATAAAAATCCTGATTATTTATTAGTTTACTGATAAGGTTCCCCCTGCTGCTGTTAGCGTCCCCGCCAACAGCCTCTTCGTTCCATACCTGGTTAGAAATTCGGGATGATAATTCTTTAGCATTATTAAAAATAAAAAGTACTCTGCAAAAAATTATATTTTATGAATACTGGAAATCTAATTTGAAAACTTCGTTGGCGGGGACGCCAACAAGAGCTGGGGTGGGTGATGATGTTAGTAAGAGATGCTAACGGGGCAGCGCAAACGCAATATAAGAGTCGCCCGATGTTGTTTCTAATTTGCCACCGCCGCAGGCAATAACAATATATTCTCTGCCATTGACTTCATAAACAGATGGCGTTGCAAATGCAGCTGTCGGCAACTTATATTCCCACAACAATTGACCGGTACGCTTGTTGAAGGCCCGCAGGTGGCCGTCACGTGTTGCGGCAATAAATAACAAGCCCCCTTTGGTAACAGCAGAACTGCCATAATTTTCAGACCCGGTATGCAACCCTTTTGCCGCGAAATAGGGATAGTCGCCCAGCGTATCATGCCAAACATATTTGCCGGTGTTTAAGTCGATGGCCGTTAATGTTCCATAAGGGGGCGAGATGGCAGGCAAGCCTTCTTTCGATAAAAATAAATTATAGCCTGTAATGGCATAAGGCATTTGCAAATAAGGGTCAACGGGCTTTGCACTATCAATAAATGGGTATGATTGTCTGGAATGATTATCTAAAATGAAGGAAGCGATGGCTCTTTTCTCTTCATCATTCAATTGTTTGAATGCGGGCATCATTCTTCTTCCGATTGAGATAAGCTGAACTAATTGTTGTTCATTATACTTTTTATTTACGCCAATTAATGATGGATAATTACCGCTTCCCTGTCTTTTCGGCCCATGGCAACCCATGCAATTGGTTTGATATAAACGCACACCCGCAGTTAGAAAAGTTTCATGGCTAGTTGAGCTGGTTTTTAAATCAACTATCTGCAATAAATTTGCCATCTCATTTGCATTCACATACAAAATCCCTGTCGTTGGGTCGTATGACGGACCACCCCATTCCCCACCGCCATCAAGACCGGGCGCTACAATGGTTCCTTCTTTTGAAAGCGGTTCGAACATATTACTATGCTTATAACCTTGAAAACGCTTTTTCACATCTGCATAAGAACTATCAGGCAACAAAGTGTTCAAATCATTTTCTGTAATGAGTTGCCTTACAAAAGGTTTTGGGATAGATTCATAAGGTTGTGTTGGCGAAAGATATTCACCAACTAATTCGCTTATATGCGGCACGGGTTTTTCTTCAATTGGATAAACAGGATTACCGGTTTTTCTATCCAGCACAAATACAAAACCTGTTTTAGTAGTGATCGCAACTGCCTCAATTTTTTTTCCATCTTTATGGATCGTTACCAGTGCTGGTGGCGATGATAAATCGTGATCCCACAAATCATGATGAATAGATTGAAAATGCCAGATCCGTTTACCCGTCGACGCATCAAGTGCTAATAAAGTATTTGCAAATAAATCATCCCCGCGCCTTTTTCCGCCATAGAAATCAAAAGATGCAGAACCTGTTGGCGCAAAGACAATTCCATTTTTTTCATCCAATGCTAAACCACTCCATGCATTTGCACCGCCAATGTGCCTGTAAGCAGCGGTATCTTCCCAGGTATTATATCCAACTTCATTGGGATAAGAGATGGTATGAAAGATCCATTTTAATTTCCCGGTTCTTACATCATAAGCGCGGATATGGCCAGGCGCTGCTGCAGGCCCCTCATCTACGCGGGTTCCCGTGATGATTAAATTTTTATAGACAACTCCGGGAGAAGTTGCCGTTACAAAAAGGTCATTCACATCGCGGCCCAAATCATTGTGTAAATCAATTTTTCCGCTATCGCCAAAACTCATCTCCGGCTTTCCGTTGTCTGCATTGATGCTATATAAATCAGAGCCGGCTGTATAAAATATTCTTTTATCGTTTTTGCCATCGCTCCAGTACGCTACACCGCGGCAATTATTCATAACGAAGAAAAATCTTTTATTGCCACTAAAACTATCAAACGGATTGAAAATCCATTTCTGTTTGCCGGTTGTTGCATCTACGGCAAACAATTTCATTAATGGTGAAGTGCCGTATAAAACATTATCGATAATAATTGGATTACATTGTATCTGTGAATGATTGGCTGTGTCCACATCGCCGGCATGATATGTCCAGGCAACCTGTAACTGCGTTACATTATTTGTATCAATTTGAGAAAGCGATGAATAATGATTATTGTTTGAATTGCCACCATACATCGTCCACCCATTATCGTTATCATTAGAGGCGCAACTGGCGAGGAGGCAAATACATACAAGAGTAATAAGCAAATTTTTAAGCATAATTTTTATTCTTCGTAAAATAGCGACACTGTAAATATAAACAGTAAATGAATGTGACAACAGGTACCATCCTGCAATAAAAATGTTTTACTTAAAAAATTCACCAATGTTTCAAGCAAAATTTAAATGAAATGCTTCATTCAGTTAAAACTCAGGCTGTTCTCAGCGTTTCCTATTTTTTGCAAGCCTACATCCATCACTGATTCGACCCGTTAACAAACAATTTTTTTGTCATGGATTCGTTATAAAAAAATGTTGCTATGATAGTTCCTACGATGTCTTTGCGTGAAATCCAGAAATCAATCTTTGATGATTATGCCTGTGATCTAAAAAGTAAGATCGAATCCGTTAAAATTACTCATCATAGTAAATGGATAAGAAACGGAAGAAAGGATTTTTCGGAAACTATTCTCTCTCCTGTTAAAAGCAAAAATAACTGACGCATAACGGTTGCCTGCAACAGGAACGGTGTGACTGCCATTCCTTATCTTATTTCATACAACAATATTGGCATAACGGCTTCGAACATTTCTTTAGATTTTGATACTCTACCAATGATGCATTTCAACACGCATTTTTTTAAACGCTACAGGGAACGGGGAAAGATTGCTATTGAAAAACCTGAAGATCTTGTAAAATATTTTTTTAAAAAGAACATTGTTCTTTTGCCTTGCTATTTTCCCCGGGAAGATGGCACTCAGCAGCTTTTTACTCCGTTAGCGGGCGGTGTGGGGCTAGGTAACTATCATGTGGAATCTGATATATGCGAATTCAAAACGTTTGTAGATAACAGCTTGCTGCGGCAAGACCAGAAAGACGAAATCTACAGTATATGGAACCAAACACTTACCGAGCTGGTGGCTGAAATGAACAGGCGTATCAACAAAAAGCAAGCCCGCACGCAGCTCGTGTAAGCCCGGCTACGTACTCGTTTGCAAGAGCACTAATTCGATACTTTTAGGATTGCTTCATCAGGACCAATATCCTCCCCCGTTACAATTAGTATGCTCATGACAGTTGGTTGCGCTATGCTTAGGTAGAACGGGTCTATATGAAAGAAACAAATTAACGGAATCGCATAAACGAAAACGTTTTTTTTAAATTACAAGCTTGTTTTTATCCAATAGCAATCGGATTCGTGGCACAAGCGGGACGCTTTCGCCAAACCTACAGAATTTTTCTTTATTTATTAGTCCTTATACCTAGTCCTCTCATTTTTATTACATTTGATAAGCGCCTCTTCATAAGTCCAGGTCGGATCAATATTCACTGAACATTCATAATACTGTTCCATATTCATTATAGAACTATATATATTGTAAATCGTTTCAGCACATTGGTAAGGATACCTTATTATCTGTTTTTCTGAGAATCTGATAACACACCAATTTATTTCAAGAAAATATTCATTTCTTTTGCGATTGACAGATTCCTTTCATTAACCGGGGGATTATCATATAAATAGTTTTTTGGATTCTCAACATATTCACAAAATGTTTTCTTATATATGGCACCTTGTTTTTTCATATACACGATAATAGTCGGTTTTCGGTTGTTACCTGAAGTCTATCCTGATAAATATCAAAAATGTATTTTTTTATCAGGATCAATGCTGTATTGTTCCATAATATTTCCTCTTTATAATGATTATATTGGTTGCTAACAAAAATATTTGCTTTATTAAGACTGCAAATAGTATGAAGGCGATTCATTGAAATAAAATCCATATATAGCATTAACCCGCTACTGCTCTTGGCGTCCCCGCCAACAGCCTCTTCCATACCCGGTTAGAAATTCGGGATGATAATTCTTTAGCATTATTAAAAATAGGAAGTATTCTGAAGAAAATTATATTTTATGAATACTGGAAATCTAATTTGAAAACGTTGTTTACGGGGACGCCAACAACGGGGGTATATTTTGCGCCATTCCATTCATATCTCCCTTCCCCCTATACTAAAGCCCTGTTTGCTTCGTTAATGATGTAGTTTCATTACGTTACCACTGCGTTAAATAACGCAGTGGTAACGATGCGGAATAGAAGCATATATAAAGAAGGTATATAGCAAACATAAAGCAAACGACCATGGCAAGAATCAATGATGTATTCGTAACCGGCACCCTTGGCAATGTTGTATTGTACAGGAGAATGGGCAAACCTTGTGCGCGCATCAAAAGGGAATATATCCACCAGACAACCGCCACCAAAAAGAGAGGTATAAACTTCGGCATTGCAGCCAGGGCGGCCAAAGGGTTACGTATGGGGCTGTCAGCGGCCATGCCCAACCCTACGGACAGGAGGGTACAAAGCAGGTTTTCGGGCGCCATTGCTAAATGGCTTGGTCAGTCTGATGTGAAGACCTTGCAGCATTCCGATAATCTGCCCTTTCTTCGTTTCTTTCCGTTTTCGGAAGATGAGAGTTTCAGGGAAAGATTTAAAGTGCCTGTTGCGGTAAGCACCGCCGCAAACGGTATAAGTATAAGCATCGGCGAATTTATTCCTGTAAAAAATATTTCTGCACCTGCGGGCACGCTTTCGGTAAGACTGATTCTATCGGTTGCTGCTACCAAACTAGCCACTGGCATACCTTCCGGCTGTCAGGCCGAATCCATTGACATTCCATTTAATAATTCGAAAATACCGGCACAGGTGTTAGATTTTAGCGTCCCTACAGAGGCAGGAACCATTATCGTAACTGCAGCCAGGTTGGTGTATTACGGGGATAAGAATAACCCGCTTTTGGCTATTGAAAAGAAGGGTTTTAACCCTGCCGGCGTGATTAAGGCAATGTATTTTTAACGGTATCAAAAATTGTTTCCATATCCATTCTGCACATGCCCAACTTGTTACCCGTCGATAGCCATCCAAATAAGCGTTGCTTCTCAGCAACAACGTCTCACGATAAAACCAGCCAGGCAAACCAATCCTCTAAATGTTACCCATACAGTCTATTACCAAAAAAAACAAGCCAGTGATTACTACTCTTTATTAAAGGATCCCAACAAAAGCCATGACATAACAGCATAATAAAAGCCAAAAAGAAGATTGGCTTTAAAGTTGCTTTTTATAATAGTAAAATAAATTTATTATGTCAAGCGAAAAAGCAATATTAGCAGGAGGTTGTTTCTGGGGAATGGAAGAATTGATAAGAAATCTTCCGGGTGTACAGTCAACCAGAGTTGGCTACACTGGTGGTGATGTAAAAAATGCAACGTACCGCAATCATGATTCCCATGCAGAAGCAATAGCTATCACATTTAATCCTACACAGATGTCCTATCGCAAGCTGCTGGAATTTTTCTTCAAAATTCACAATCCTACTACAAAAAACAGGCAAGGAAATGATGTAGGTACCTCGTACCGTTCCGCTGTATTTTATCTCAGCGAAGATCAAAAGAAAACCGCGCAGGAATTGATCAGCGAAATGAACGCATCCGGAATCTGGCCGGGGCCAATTGTAACCGAAGTAGCGCCTGCCGGTGAATTTTGGGATGCCGAAGAAGAGCACCAGGATTATTTGCAGAAACACAAGAACGGCTACACCTGCCACTATGTAAGGCCGGAATGGCAATTGCCTGCATTGAAAAAAGCTTAGATGAATTATTTGCCATGCATGCTTTCCACAGGCTGACTGCCTGTTACTTATTTTAGTTGAAGAACTAATTTTGAAACAAATAATTGAGGTACTTGCTTTTTATTTTTATGATAAAAACGCTGTTGTTTGAAAAGCCGTGAGGTGTTTGAAAATAAAATTTGGTGAAAAGTTCAAACAGGAAATAGTTCAGACAGGTGTTGCTTTACTATAAACTCTAAACTCTGTCTGAGACAGTGTTTGCAGGATAAAAAGATTTACAGCAATAGTTACTTGCTATTCCTTTATTATTTGGATTTTTAAGGATTGATCATAATATGCGATCTATATGTTCCCGGATCCATGATCCAGGGCATACCGGGGGCAGATGGTTTTATCGGTAAACCCGTACTGGCAACCGTAGCAAATGGGATGTAAATGACATAACGCAAATAACCATTTTTGACTTCGCCGGTTGCCCGGTTAACATCTTTCTCATCGGCGGAATAAACATACAGGGTGGAAGGGCTTTTAGGCATTTTTAAAGTGCCGTTTTCTACCTCTTTTCCACGCTCATCAAATACCTGTTGAAACTTCATACCTTGTTTTCTCAGTTCACGTCCCCTTTCCATAAAAGGTTCCAGGTCCTTGTTGTAGCAGGCTACAGAGAAATTGGGATCATTAGGATCGTCTGCAAGACAAATCAATTCATTCGTACCTTTTTTTATAATGACGAGTTGTTTATCGGCATCGTAACCATACACAGTGCAGCTATCTCTTTTTTCCGCAGGGGCAGCTAATAATGCCAATTTTATTTGCATGGCTGCATTTGGTACATCGTTTTTAAAAGGGAGCGTTTCTTTGTTGGGAGGAGGCGTTTCTTGTTTAGAAGTGGATACCTGTTTTTTAGAAAGGTTGGTCCCGTTTTGGGTATTACATCCCAAACAAAGAGTAATCGCTGTCAGAAACAAAAAAATAATTTTCATATCTAATTGTTGAGTTGAATATTTAATGAAAGAAACAAAGAACAAGGTTCTCTAAAGGTAGTAATTTATTATACAATGATGATAATTTTCTGGAACGCATTTCAAAATGTTGCACCGCTTTCCTCAACAGGGGAGAGAGATTAAAGAGGTGAGGCGATAAAAACAAAGCGATATTTTGAAATCCACCTCATCTCCGGGCATAAACTTAATCGGTGTAAATTTGTGTAATGGAATTAACATCTGATATTTCATTAAATGTAAAGAGGCTTTATAATCTGGCGTTAGGGCTGGCCATTTTTACTATTGTTTATAATACTGCGGAGGGGATTGCCTCTACATGGTTAGGTTATGAAGACGGGACTCTTTCTTTATTTGGTTTTGGTGCAGATAGTTTCATAGAAGTAATATCAGGAATTGGTATTGCTCACATGTTACTGCGCATACAACAAAATGAAAACAGCGAAAAAAGTAAATTTGAAAAGACCGTCTTAAAAATAACCGGGTATTCCTTTTATGGGTTAGTTATTGGATTGGTCATTGCCAGTATTTATAACATTTATACAGGACATAAACCGGAAACTACTTTTTGGGGAATTATTATTTCAATTATTTCCATTGTAGTGATGTGGTTTCTCGTTGTTGCAAAAACAAAGACCGGAACTTAGACATTTTTGAAGCAATCGCAGAGCCTGAAAAGGTAGATAAAAAGCTGATTTATGGAGGCTCAGAAAACCAAAAGCGAACAAAATATGAAGTAATAAGCTGGAAAGACATTTAATAATGGCTGGAGAGTATGGCTTGCTATTTCTTCATCTTTATTATGGTTTTTTTTATAAAAAATGGAAGCGTTCTTTCCAATCTGCGATGTCTTACGGTCTGGGACTGCCCTCTACTACTATTGGTTTAGGAGCCAATTTTAAAACAAATAATTTAGAACCTTATTTTTTAAATATAAAGTGTGAAAAGCCGGGAATCTATTTGAAAATAAAAATCAGAGGAATTTGTTGCTTTACTATAAAATAGTCCCGCCTTATAACATACATTTACTTTCTAGCGGCATTTTTAAATATTCCGCAATCACAGAAACAACTTAAAATGTTTGAACAATTTAGAAACAATTTTCGGTTTAGCGATGATAAATGGAATGATTATTCAAGCCGGTTCAAACGAATGGTAGTGCCCGCTAAAACAATTCTTCTAAAAGAAGGCGAGGTTTCAAAAAAGATGTTTTTGGTTGAGAAGGGTTGTGTACGTGTTGGGTTCAATAACAATGGAACTGACTTAACGTTTCAATTTTTCTTTGAGAATAGTACTGTTGCCTCTTTGGAAAGCTTTAAAAAGCAATTGCCGAGCCAGCTATTTATTGAAACCATTGAACCATCAGTTTTGTGGTATGTCAACAAAAAAGATGTAGATATAATTATTGCCGAAATAAATGAAATCCCTGTCATGAGAGAAAAATTTTTGGACGTTGTATTTGAGCGGACCTTTGACTATATGAAGCATTTCCTTTCATTCATAAAAGATACGCCTTCTCAACGTTATGTAAACCTGGTAAAAGATAACCCTCAGATAATAAAACGTGTGCCTCAACATTACATCGCTTCTTATTTAGGAATTACCACCGTCCACCTGAGCCGCATAAAAAGTAAGTTGGCAAAAGGAAAGCGATAGTCTGCATTTAATAACAAATGTTATCGTCCACGGAGAAACTGTTGAATAATTTTGTGTTTCAATAATATAGAATAAAATGAAAGCAGCAGTAGTTTATCAATTGGGCGAAATGCCTCAATACACAGAAAACTTTCCGGAACCGGTTGTTCAAAATGAAAACGAACTTTTAATCTCCGTAAAAGCAGCAGCCATCAAGCAATTGGATAAGTCGAGGGCAAGCGGTAAACATTATTCAGCCGATACCGACATAAGTAAAGCAATGATACCCGGTGGTGACGGTGTAGGATTACTTGAAGATGGAACCAGAGTGTTTGCATTTGGTGTTAAAGGAATGATGGCAGAGAAGTCAATCATTGATAAAAGAGCAATCGTGAAATTACCAGAAGGAATAGACAATGCCACAGCCGCAGCATTACCCAATGCCATAGCAGGTTCTGCAATGGCATTGCGTTTCAGGGCCGGAATGCAAGTTGGCGAAACAGTTTTGATTAACGGCGCCACAGGATTTACAGGAAGAATTGCCATACAGGTAGCAAAACATTATGGAGCAAAAAAAATTATCGTTACCGGAAGAAACGAAACATCTCTAAAATCCTTATTAGAATTGGGAGCGGATGAAATCATTTCTACACAGCAAGCAGATGGAGACTTTATCAACCAACTGAAAGAAATGAATGCCAATAATCCTATAGACATCATCATTGATTATTTGTGGGGACATACGGCCCAATTAATTTTAGAGGCTTTGAAAGGAAAAGGTGCAATAACGCATAGAGTCCGTTTTGTTTCTATCGGTGCTATTACAGATCATAACATTCAACTTTCATCGGAAATATTAAGAAGCTCTGATTTACAAATATTGGGTTCGGGAATAGGAAGCTGGACAATGGCAGAAATGCAGCAGCTAATTTCAGAAATTGTTCCTGAAATGTTACAACTGGCAGCAGATAAAAAATTAAAAGTAGAAACAGAAAAAGTAAATCTAAAGGATATTGAAAATTTATGGAAAATGGAAATACAGGGTGGTAAAAGATTAGTCGTAATTATCTGACAACAACTTCATTCGCATATCCTGAATTAATGGAGGCACCCTCCGGTCTGTGATTGCCCGTTCGGATTTTTGAAAATAAAAATCAGTGGAATTTGTTTCTTTACTATAAAGTATATCAGAACCAGGATAAGCAGGAGTATTTCAGTTTATAATTATGGTAATATTAAAATCACAAAAATCCTGGTTCAGGAAAAACAAAATCCAATAACTTAACTATTCTTATTCAACATTAATAACTGCTACTATTTTTGAATCAAGTTGTGATAAAACATCGGGGCTTTGGAATTTACCGATATCCTGAAATGGAAGTTGATTATAAAAACTTTTATGGGTATCAGGTACATCGAGCGAAAGCATCAATTGGGCATTGGTGGCGTATCCGTTAAAGCAGTTCTGCAGGCTATTACAAAAAGCTCCGATTGCAAAAGCTCCTTTCTGTGTTAGTACAGCTCCCACTTTTACTACATAATCTGTCGATTGACTGCATCCCGTAGTAAGGTATGCCTGCGTGGTGCCGCTATAAGATGTAGTATAGGCCGACACGCCAAGCGGAAAAATAAAAGAAGCAAAAGGGCCATCACCTACGTAAGGATTGTTATAAACAAGATTAATATATACACCCATATTAAAAGAAGCAGAATCAAAAAAAACGTTTGAGTTCGTTTTGCTGTCGTAAAACTTTTTTCCCGGCACATCCAGCAGAAAGAAAATAGTATCACCCACATGATAGTTTAGCTGGTAAGGTGTCACTGAAACTTTTTCTTGAAATTGATATTTGTAATCAGGAGGAGTCGGTTGATTTCTGCTGCACTCCGTGTTGATATTGATTAGGCCAAATAGAATAATGACAATAAATGCAATTTTATTTCTTTTCATAAGGGTTAGTTGTCGTATAGCACCACATAGGTTACACTTTTTCAATACCCTTAAAGATTGTCCGTGTAGTGGGCTAACCCTTAAGGGTCGTTAAGGCTTGCAACTGTAGCACCACATAGGTAACAGTTTTGCGTTTTAGTTCTTTGACATATTGCAAGAAGCCTACCAGTCTATTGCTGGTATATCGTAAGGAAAAACTTGTACAATTTCATTGTTTTGCCGAAGGATCAATAAGTGGTTTTGTATGTTTATTTCGGCTACAATGTAGCTGTATTTCAATGTGTCTTTTACTATAAATATCTCATTTGGCAAATTGAGTTTTAAATCGCTTCGGATAAATCTAATGTAATAAACGCAGCCCTTTGTAAGGGGTATTTTATTATCAGATTTAAGCGAAGGCAAATGAATGACTCCATTGTAAAAAATGGGAGGTAATTGTAATGCTTTGGCTTCATCCGGAGTTTTATGTCCCTGCGAACTATAGCGATGTTTGCTGTTATGAAAATTGATAAATCCCTGCTCTTGTTCACTTAGCTTTTCCAGGTTTTTAAAAGTATATGCTTTTAAAAAACGTAGCTGATAAGTGTCGTTAAATTTTTCGATGATTCCGTTGCGCCAGGGTTCTGCTACTGGTATAAAGACTACTGCCACGCCTTGGCTCAGTGCAAAGCGTACAACGCTTCCAAAGCTTCGCGGATAGCGGTTGCTGCCCCTAAATGCCAGTTCGTTATCCATCTGCAAGGCATCAGGCATACCATGTATTTGCCAAAAAGAAGCAATCGCATCAACAATCCCTGCAGAGGATTTTGTTCTCACAGCTTTTACATAACAACTATGCGTTGTTACATCAATTAAATTGATACTGTAAAATTTACCATCCCCTTTAATATATCTGGGGCTACCAAATCCATTTGATGTGTATGCCAAAATAATTCCGGATAATCTTTAGGCGATTTATGAACTGAAACCTGTTTGTTTAATCCATGCTTTGCTATCACTCTGTTGATTGTCCATACATCTGGAATTGGTTTTATGCCCCTTCTTTCACATTCGTATTGAATTGAGATGGCCCCAATTTGAGCCATCTTTTCGCGCATTAATTCTTTACGGATAAAAAGAATTTGTTGCTCTGTTTCAGTAGCAAGTTTGAAAGACTGTTTTTTAGGCGCTTTACTTTCGTCTTTATACCAATTTGCGTCATCGCTTTTTTGTTTAAATCGGTTTATCCAGTGATGGACCCATTTGCGACTCTTGTTGAACGATTGGGCTATTTTCGTAATTTTTTCTCCTTGTAGATACCGATGAATCGCTTCTTGACTTTGTTGATACTCAATCATAAATTTTTTAGATGAGTATCAGCATTTTATGTCAAAGAACTAAAAAAGTGTTACCTATGTGATGCTACACTAAAAAGTGTAACCTATGTGATGCTATTTATCAGTTAGTTTTTAATTAAAAGGACGAAATTAATGGCAGTAAAAATAGGATTATTTTTTTATTGTGTTAATCTTAAAGTTGATTTAATTTATTTCGTTCAGGTGGTTGTGGGTTTACTATAAAATCTTTCAGAAAACTATTGCAATGAATTCAGTCATGCCGACACGAAGAGACATGGAAATAAAATATTCTTTTATCTCTTTTTATTTTCTTTTGAGTCTGGCTCTTATTGTTTGAATATTACCAAAAAGGCTACCATAAGAAAGTTTTATTTAAGAGAGGAAACAGTATCAAAATTTTAAGCTATATCCTTTAAAATCAGAACTGGCGCAGGCCTCCCGGTCTCGGTCTGTGACCCCACGTTACTAATATTGAAAAAATAATTTTAAAAAAATAATTTAGGAACGTTACTTTTTATTTTTATTGTAAAGGGAGTATTGTTTGAGAAGCCTTGAGGCGTTTGAAAATAAAAATTGGAGATATTTGTTTCTTTACTGCCGGGTAAATTAACTTCGGATAATAGTAAAAAAGGCAAAAGTGGATGCTGCGCCAAATGGGTGCAGTGCAAATTAATGCAAAGTCTCCGATTAGGAGAACTGTGCCTGCCCGGAGTTTATCTTTATAGTCTTTATTGAGTTCAGGACTTTTTCTTTTGCATTCTGTTCTTCCTCGATGTCAAAATCGTCCTGCAACCCTAACCAGAATTTAGCAGAGTTGCCAAAATATTTACTAAATCTTAAAGCTGTGTCTGCTGTAATGCGACGATTCCCTTTTACAATTTCAGAAATGCGGGTTTGAGGAATTTCAATATCTTTTGCAAGTTTATATGCAGTAATATTAAGAGGAACAAGAAATTCTTCCTGTAAAATTTCGCCGGGGTGAATATTTTTAAGTTTGGTCATATTATACCTTTTTAATGATAATCAATTATTGCTACCTCAGAGGCATTCCCTGAGTTCCATTTGAAAATTATTCGCCATTGATCATTAATACGAATACTATAGAACTCCTTTATTTTTCCTGCTAACTTCTCCAACCGGTTAGATGGGGGTATTCTTAAGTCAATCAAATTAACCGAATTGTTAAGCATCCGAAGTTTTCTTCTGCCAATCTCCTGGATCTCATTCGGAATCTTTTTCACCCGCTGGCCATTCCAAATTTTCTCCGTTTCAGAGTTGCCGAAAGATAGAATCATGTTCCTGATTTAAGATACTAACGTCAAAGGTAAGTACTTGACAGGAGTTGACAAAATGGAGCATTGTCGCAATCAGCACTTTCGAAGAAAACCCAATTCTGGCGCGATGGTATGACCCTCGTTTTTGTAAAAGCGTCCACTGATACTGTTACTAAGAAGAAATTTATGCATTTTACTTAATGAGCCTAAGCTATAAATTCCATGATAATGAAAACTTGTATTTTATAGAATTCGCAAACGTAAAATGGATAAATATTTTTGTAAATAAATATGTAACGTAGCCAGGTAGGGCGCTTCATTCGGGACGAAGAGACATGGAAATAAAATATTCTTTTATCTCGTTTTATTTTTTTTAAATCTGGCTTTTATTGTTTGAAGGTTACCAAAAACTACCATAATAGAGTTTCCTTAAGACAGAAAATCGTATCAGTTATTCAAACTCTATTCAATAAAATTGAAATCAATGCGTATATTTGACACAGGAAACTTTATCTTAGAAAAGTTCATCTTTAAAATCCAAATGAAATAAAATGCATAAATCAGCCATGCAGCTTACTATTCTTTTACATGGTGATAATTTGAAATCAATCCTTTTTATAAAAGTTGCTTATAGAAGACCACATTGATTTTTAATTATTGCAACTGAAGAATGATTCATTCAACAGTCTTACTTATTATTTGCATCTCTTTAAAATAAAAAATTTAATAAATCAATATAAAAGAAATGATACGAAACTTATACAAATACATAGCTCTCATATTGCTCTTCATGGTGAGTATTCATACGACATCAGTGTATGCCCAGGCATCCCAAAACGGTAATGATCGGGTTGAGCAGCTTCTGAAAAAAATGACCCTTGATGAAAAGCTCACGCTTATCGAAGGAGCAACAGACACTGAATCCAACAGGCAGTACCAGGCCGGTTATGTGCAGGCCATACCTCGTCTCGGCATTCCTTCTCTTAAACTGACTGACGGTCCTCCAGGAGTTGTCACTAAACAAAATTCGACAGGTTTGACCGCCACTATGGGTGTTGCTGCAACATTCAGCAGTGCCGATGCATATGCAAATGGTGAAGTGATTGCACAGGATGCCAGGGCTCTCGGGCAAGACGTGGTTCTGGAACCATTTGTGAACATTTATCGTGATCCAACCTTTGGACGCGGGTTCAATACATTCGGCGAGGATCCGTTCCTCACCGGCCAGACCGGCGCTGCCGAAATCAAGGGTATCCAAAGCCAGGGCGTTATGGCCCAGGTCAAGCACCTTATTGCATACGATGGTTCCAATAATGTCAATGTCGATGACCGTACGTTACACGAAATTTACCTGCCACCTTTTGCCGATGCCGTAAAAGTTGGCGTAGCCTCGGTCATGAGTTCGTACAACATGATCAACGGTTACTATGCAGGCGATAATGCACATAATCTGATTGATATCCTTCGCAATGAACTCGGCTTCAAAGGCTGGGTAGATTCTGATTGGGGGGGCAACCATGGCACTACGTTCTTCAATGCCGGACTGGATATGGAAATGCCTGGTGGAAACGGTTTTGGCTTTTTGCATTCGTATTTCTCTAAGGACAATATGAAGGCGGCTTTAGCAAATGGTACCATCCAGGAATCGGAAATTGATAACTCGGTACGTCACGTACTTTACGAATATGAACAATTTGGGTTGCTCGATGGCAAATCCAAGCACACGATAACACCTGAACCGGTTGATGCTAACGCTAAAGTTGTTTTGAAAACCGGTGAGGATGCTGCCACTCTTTTGAGAAATGAAGACAATATACTTCCGCTTACCGGCAGCCAACTCCACTCACTGGTTTTGATCGGGCCAGGAGCAGGACAGACTATCGCAACAGCTGGTGGTGGCGAGAAGTCCGCGGGTATTGCTTCTCGTCAGATTGGTACTTACCAGGTGCTGTTAAAGGATGAAAAGGATCATCGGGACACGCACATTACCTATAAAGTGGGGATTGATTTGACTGGAACACCTATTCCGGCTTCAGCCTTTTCCCACGATGGACAGAAAGGATTACTACGTACCGACACCATAACAAACCAATCTGCTATTGTATCTCAAATCAACAATACTTCTTCGAAAGGAAATGCATTGGGTGTTGGTTCTTCTTATAAATGGACAGGAACACTTACTGTTCCAACGACCGGTTCTTACTGGTTAAACATACAGAGTTTGGGGACCACTGCTACTCTCAGCCTTGACGGCAAAAAAATTGGTTGTAGCGGTTGCAGTTTTTTTGGGCCGGCTCCCCGTTATGGTAACGTTCATCCAGCAGACGACGGTGTACTACCTACTCAGGATGGTCTGAATAATAAACGTATCCAGCTTGATCTTACAGCCGGACCTCATGCCCTGAGTGTTGCTGATGTAGCAGACGTATCTGGAAATCCCGTACAGATTCGCCTGAATTGGGTGACTCCTGAAAAGGCAAAGGCAAACATGGAAGAAGCTATTAACGAGGCCAGGCATGCTTCAACAGCAATTGTTTTTGCATGGAGTACGGGAGATCTGTCTCATCCGCTGCCTGAAGAACAGGATTCCCTGATTGAAGCGGTTGCCAGTGTAAACCCTAATACCATTGTGGTTCTCAATAATAGCAATCCATTGGCAATGCCCTGGTTACAAAAGACCAGGGCAGTACTGGTTATGTGGTATCCGGGTGATGAAGGAGGTTATGCAACCGCAAATGTTTTGCTGGGCAAAGTTAATCCGGCCGGGCGGCTCCCTTTCACGTGGCCCGCAAACCTCAACCAAGGGCCCGCTAATCAACCCGATTTGCATCCTGAACGTACGTCGGCAGGCGTAGACAGTTCCGGCAAACTCTGCTCAACTGGGGGTGGAGGACCATTCTCTTCGCCCAAATGTATCACTACTTACTCCGAAGGAATCTTCGTTGGTTACCGGTATTACGATAAGTATAATGAAACACCATTATTTCCTTTTGGCTATGGTCTTTCATACACAAAGTTCCAATATTCTAATCTCAATGTCTCCCATGAAGACGAAGGGGGGCTGACCATAAGTTTTGACATTACTAATACCGGCAAAGTGGACGGCGATGAGGTTCCCCAGGTTTACCTGGGTGCACCCAACAACCCTCCCAAAGATGTTCCATTTGCATTGAAAGCACTTGCCGCCTATGACCGGGTTAATATCCCGGCAGGGAAGACTGTAAGTGTGAAACTGCAAATACCACACCGTCAACTCCAATACTGGTCAACTAACGGATGGACAACGGCTATGGGTACCCGAACAGTGTACGTGGGATCTTCGGAACGCAATATGCAGTTGTCTGGTGGGGTTGACATTACCAGGTGAAATGAAAAATTCAAGAGAAGAATCCATTATCCTTCATGGTAAGATAAATGGACAAAGTTTTTTTAGTTGTAATATTCATCGCAAACAAATGACGATGAATACAAAAAATAATTATGATATAATCCCGCAAGAGATTTTTGCGAAATAAATGATCTGGGTAAATTAAATTTCGGAAATAGTAAATCTAACAAATAAGAAACTCATAACATTGCAAAAAGGCCTTTTACGAAAGTCACAAGCTGACGCGTCAACATGAAGTTGATTTGGCTTAATTTAAATATTAAGATAATAACCATCACACAGGCGAGACACTTGCCGTAGTTCGGGGTAACATCTATAACTTTTTCTATAGCCATGATTGTTTATAGAAAAATCTAATTATGCCCGAAATGATTTTTAAAGCATGTTATTATTTTGCTTTAATACACCTAATCATGATAGAATTGTATATTAAACCTTTAAATATTTCATTAAATAATGGCAGAAAAAATAATACTTGGTCCTCAGAAGTTAGGACCACTTACACCATTAGTCGGCGAATGGGAAGGTAATGTTGGCGTCGATCTTTCTTATCATAACAAGGATGATGAAACTATTGAAACCGGGTATTTCGAGAAAGCCTGGTTCCGGCCTATACCCGTTGTTGAAAATGGTCGCCAATCCATGGAGGGCCTAAACTACCAATTTACGGCCTGGCGTCATGGAGAGGAAGCTATGGATCCCTTCCATGATGAAGTGGGATACTTCCTCTGGGATAAAGCCAACGGACAAGTGATGCGTTGCTTTGCAGTACCGCGTGGACTTGCCATCCTGGCTGGTAGCGATGCCGGCCCCCGTGACAATTCGCTCATCTTAAAGGCAGAACCCGGGACGGCTTCTTACGGACTGTGCCAGAATAAGTACCTTATGGAAAGGGCATGTGCTACAATGTATGAATGTAAGATTGACTTCAATGATGATGGAACATTCAGCTATACCTCAGGCCTCGCTTTGAAACTTGCAGCAACTGGCGATGAAATGCATCATACCGATCGCAATACACTACATCGCGTAAAACGTTTTCATCCTTCCACCGAAAATGTCTAATGCCATAAGGTACAATTAGAAGATTATCGGCCACCATTTTGTCGCGAGGATATAATCCTTGTGTTAACGAAAGCATCCTCTGCTTTTGATAAGGAGGGATTTGTATATTTACTCCATGATCTGAAAATATAAATTCCATGATAATGAAAAGTTGTATTTTATTGAATTCACTAACGTAAATTGGATGAATATTTTTTTTAAATAATTATGAAAGATGGAAGGTATAATAGTGTAATAGATTTTTGCGGCAACAACTATAATTGATGTGCAATGACCAATGACAAAATATCCTGAATTGTAAAATCGGCTGCTTCATCATATGAGACAACTAATAATAATTTTATTCATCCTCGCCCCATCAATGGCAAAGGCACAAACGGATCGGCCAGACGCTAAAGTTATTTTCTTTGATGACTTTAATAACAATAAAAACAACTGGATTATTGCTGATACTAAGCATGCCAGATCGAGTATAGACAGCGGGTTTTTTTATTTAACGGTGAATAGCCACGCATCCGGTGAAACACAGGAAATCAAAATTGATACCCGCAAAGATTTTGAAATAGAAACAAGAATAAAAATTGTAAGCGGTAATGCCGATCATAAAAATTATTACAGCATGCTTTTCTGGGGTCGTGAAGCAATGAATGGTTATTACTTCACATTCGCCAAAGATGGTTTTGCTTCGGTGGAAATTTGCGATGGTAAAAAGCAAAGTGATTGTATAACGAAGAGCGGCTCGCTGCAAAAAACTGACCTCAACCCGGATGAGTTTAATGTGTACCTTATCAGGAAAACAGGCAAAACTTATTCTTTTTTTATCAACGACAGGCAATTTTACGAAATGCCTTTTACTCCTTTCTTTGGTAATTTAATTGGTTTCGGTGCCGGCAGAAATATAACCCTGGCAGTTGATTATTTAAAAGTGGCTTACCTGTAATTAATTATCATGAACCCCGCTTTGGCGCCGGTTTGTGATCTTGTTCAAGTTTCACTGTGGCGTAAGTTTAAGATTAGGTATGAGGGCGACGGTGTCAAGGAGAGAGAAATATGAAAAATATGGAAGTTTTAATAACATTTATTTTGTGTCTTTTTGTAGGGTACGGTTATGCCCAGGATTCTACAATCCTTAAATATGAAAAAAGAAGTGATACGCTTGTGTTTAAATTGAAGTCAAAAAAAATTACTGATGACGAGAAAAAAGAGTTGAAAAAAATTGCTTTTATAATTCAAAATTATGGACAAAATCTTGGAGATTCAAAGGATGAGTATAAGTCTTCAGTAAAATATATAAACAAAGCAATCGAATTGTTTATCAATCTACGTGATACATTAAACCAGGCTAATAATAAAAAATTTAAAGGGTATTTGTTGGGAATGCTTGGAGAGTATCCTGAAGCAAAAGCAGAAACACAAGCTGCAATAAATATATACACTTTAAAATATGTATTTTCCGGAGTAGCCGTATCGCAATTTGATTTATGTCGCGTATATGATCATGAGCTAAAGATAGATTCAGCTATTTACTATTGTAATCTTTCATTAAACTTTTGGAAATCGACAAATAATACATGGCGCATTTTTAATGTCGAAACTATGCTTATTCACCTTTTGACAAAGGCAAAACAATATGATCGTGCGAACTTCACAGAAAAGGAGTGCGAAAAAATAATTGAAAATAAGGGAATAGAACCGAGAGACTTAAGTGACTTTTATTTAGTACTGATACAACTTTATACCGCGACGAATCAAAAGAATTTGGAAAAGTTATATCAAAAAAAATTAAATGAAATAGAACCAAAAGCCGGTGAATATATTTCTTATTATAAGGCATCATAAATTAGTAATGCCACCACCATGAGAATTATCTTTTTGATAGGAAGTATTCGCTGCTATTACTAAGAAGAGATTGTACATTTACTTTATGATCTGAAAGTATAAATTCCATGATAATGAAAAGTTCTGTTTTATTCAATTACGCCAACGTAAAATGGATGCATTACAACAATTGCTTTTTGATCCAATAAATTTTTTAAAAATAATTATGGCTAAAAATTAAAAAACCTTTGTAAATGCCAGCATAGCAGCAAGTCCTATCATTAGCTGTAATTTCACAGTATCGTTATGAATACAAATAAATCTATCAAAAATAAAATTATCAACTATGCAAATAATGACGAAAGAGTCAGGGCAGTTATTCTAAACGGTTCAAGAGCCAACCCGAAAGTAACCCCCGATAAATACCAGGACTTTGACATTCTTTTTGTGGTTAAAAATTTTGATTCTTTCCTGAATGATAAAAATTGGATTTCTTTTTTAGGAAATTCAATATTACAGCAACTTCCTGATGAAATGATTTTAGGAAATGACGAAAACGAAAATAAAATATCGTATGCTTACCTAATGATTTTCGAAGATAGAAATCGTGTTGACCTTACCTTGTTTCCCAAAGAAAAATTTGACGAATTTGAATTTGACAGCCTAACAATTGTATGGTTGGATAAGGATGGATTGTTTCAAAATTTTCCGGAAGCCAGCGACAAAGACTATTATGTATCAAAACCGAGCCAACGGCAATTTTTAGAGGTCTGTAACGAATTTTGGTGGACTTCTACAAATGTTGCAAAAGGACTTGCAAGACACGAAATATTATACGCAAAGGACATGATGGAAACCTTTGTCCGTCGAATGTTTATGAAAGTAATCGAGTGGAAAATTGGCTATGAAAACAATTGGAAAGTCTCCGTAGGAAAATCAGGAAAATTCGTGAAAAAATATCTTGATTCAACTTTGTATGATAGAATTTTAAAAACTTATTCAAATGCTATTCTTGAAAACAATTGGGAAGCGCTATTTGAAATGATTTATTTTTTCAAAGAATTACAGCTACAAATAGCAGGAAAGTTGCAATTTGACACAAATCCTGAAGAGATGAATAGTTCAACCGAATATATAAAGGAGTTAAGCAGAGAGTAAAGAAACTACAACTAAATTAAATAGATGCATCGCAACAATCGTTTTTTCATCCAATAAATTTTTTAAACTAATTATGATTAAAAATTATAAAACCAAACTGCTTGTTTTTTCATTATTGATATTTTTTTCTTCTGCTACCTCAGCGCAGGAATTTTTAAAAGTCAATGGTAAGAAAATTCAAAATAATGTAAATAAAGATTTCATTTTAAGAGGGATGGGTTTTGGCGGATGGATGTTGCAGGAGGGTTATATGTTTCATCTTGGATTCATAGGACAGCAATATAAAATAAGAGAAAAAATTACCCAACTGGTTGGTAAGAAGGAGGCTGATATTTTTTACGATAAATGGTTACAATATCATACACAGCAAACTGATATTGACTCAATGGCTTCCTGGGGATTTAATTCGATCCGGCTGCCTATGCATTATGACCTCTTTACGCTTCCTGTAAATGAAGAACCCGTAGCCAGCAAAAATACATGGTTACCTAAGGGATTTGGAATGGTGGATGAGCTTTTAAAATGGTGTACAAAAAATAAAATTTACCTTATTCTTGATCTTCATGCTGCGCCGGGCGGAGAAGGAAATGATCTTCCAATTTCCGACAGGCATCCCGACCAGCCTTCGCTTTGGCAATCGCAGGCCAACCAGGATAAAACGGTGGCTTTATGGAAAAAACTCGCCGAAAGATATGCCAATGAGCCATATATCGGGGGTTATGATATTTTGAATGAAACCAATTGGGGATTTGACGATCCAAAAAATGATCCTCATGGAATAAATGAGAAACAAAATATTCCTTTAAGAAATTTATTTATCCGCATTACTAAAGCCATTCGTGAAGTGGATAAAAACCATATCATCTTTTTAGAAGGAAATGGATTTGCTAATAATTACAATGGAATGTTTCCGCTGTGGGATAATAATCTCGTAATCAGTTTTCACAAATATGGAAACTTTGCCACCAAAGAAACCATCCAAAAGTTTCTTGATTATCGCGACAAATATAATATCCCACTTTGGCTGGGAGAATCTGGTGAGAATTCAAATACATGGTTTACAAATAATATCAGGCTCGTTGAAAACAATGATATCGGATGGAGTTGGTGGCAATTGAAAAAGATGGGTATCAATCAACCATTGGAAATTAAAGAACCAAATGATTACAATTTGTTCATTGAATATTGTAAAGACAGCCTCAATCTTGATTCAGCAAAAGGACAACAAATATTAAACGAACTTCTCAACAACATACAAATCGAAAATAACATTTATCATAGAGATGTTGTAGATGCGATGTTCAGGCAAGTTCATTCCATCTCCACGTTGCCTTTTAAACAAAACATTATTTCAGGCGATACAAAAATAAATGCAGTGGATTATGATTTGGGAAGAAATGGTTTTGCATACAATGATAAGGACACGGCAAGTTATATGTACACACCTGGCGTACATACACAGGGCAATCGTGGACATACATACAGAAATGACGGAGTAGATATAAAAAATGATGAAAAGCAAGAGCCGTATGTTTTTAGTATTGAAGATGGTGAGTGGTTACTTTATACAACCGACGTAAAGGAAGCGGGCAATTATCTCCTAACTTTTAATACATCCGGCAGTAATGGAACAATCAATTTGTATGGTAACGAAAAATTGATGGCAGAAAATATAGCTGTTTCAGCTTCCGGGGATGACAATCATTTTATTCAATCAAACCCGATTAAAATTCAGCTGAATAAAGGAATCAACAAATTAAAAATTTATTTTAAGAAAGGTGGATTTAATTTCAAAAGTTTCAACCTGGCAAAGGAGCTTATGTCTAAATAAAAGAATCAAAATTAAAATACCGGTTATTTGTTGGTTTACTATAAAAAAATTAAATAAAGATTATGTTTAAAAATGGCATCATCACACTCGCATTTGCATTTAATTTTATGACAGCGACAGCCCAGAAAAATACTTACATAGGGGTAGAAGGTGCTGTGGACAATGATGTCTATGAAATTATTGACAACGGAACTCTTTTGAAGAAAATTCCTCTTATTACCGGTTATTTTGGTTTAAATATCCGCCAGGATCTTACTCCACAGGTATTTTTGGAAACAGGCCTCCTGAGAAAATATTATGATGAAGGAATCGGTTTTAAAAGTTCGCCCGGTTACACTGAAACCAATGCTATTAACGCGTGGCTCATTCCCTTAAGGCTGGGCTGGAGAATTAACCTGTTAAACCTCCGTAAACAAAAATTATACCTTGTGCCAGTGATTGGATATGTTTTGGGAATCAATTCAGACTATGGATATGGCGATGGCGGACTGGGAGGCTCGGAAACGATGGCGAAAGACACCATTTCTTATAGTGTTTATTCCAAACTCAGTCTCAGAAAAACCTTTCCATTGATGCAGACGGGTATGGGTGTTGAATTTGTTTTTGTTCGTACTTTATTAGTGTACGTTAGCGCCAATTACTATACAGGATTTAAAAATTTGATAGAACAAAATATTAACTATACTCACAATTCCGAAACTTACTCTGCAGCTGGCCTCAGCAAAGGAGAGATGCTAAGTTTTGGACTTTCTGTCAAATATCCTATAAGTTATTTGTGGAAAAATCCTCACAAATAAGAAAACAAAATAATTTTGAGAAAGTCGTTCTGAAAAACTTTATTGAGCAACAGTAACATCATTGAAATTTTAATTATAAATTTGATAACGGTTGTAGCAAAGGATTTCTAATCCGGGCCTTCACAAACGCGAACCGTTGGGCGAAACCGTAATGTATTCCTAACTTAACATCTAAAATGAACAAAACATGAAATCTTCAAAAATTTTAATCCTTGGGATATTTGTGATTTTACTTTTTAGCAATTTTAAGCAGCGATCAATATGTTTTCAAAACGGTCTTATTGAGGTTTATTTCTCAAACAAGCTTGACATTGCTGATCTTTCAAAAATCAAAACAGATTTATTAGAAAAAGGAATCAAACTGAATTATGATTATTTGAAATTTGGAGAAGATGGAAAATTAGTTGCAATTAAATATAGCGTAAGAGGTGATAAGTTCGGAGGAGCTGATGAGACAGATAACTTAAATAATGAAATAGGATTTATTATCAATACCAATCCAAACCGGAAGTATGATATCATTGTTGGTCTAAAAGATGATGTTCAAAAAAGAAGAATTGCTCTTTCAAAGCAGAACTAATACACTGCCAGGCGCAGTTGTGTTCGAAAGGTAACGAAGGACTCCGATTGAAATTCCGATGGATCGAATGGTAACTTACGATACTAACTAACAAAATATCGCCATGAACTTTTTCAAAATCAAAACCTCCTGGTCTAACGCAGAATTAGTAGTATTAAAAGTTTGCATAGCTACTGCCTATATTTTAATTGGAGTTTTTTTTCATAATTTTTTTCGCCATTATTATATTCCGGTACTTGTATTGTTTATAATCACAGTTACCTGGTCAGTTTATTTGTGGTTGCACAAAATGAAAGATTGAAAATGGAAACCTTGATCATTTCCTTCTTTGGTGAAAGGTTAAGAGCTCCTTGTCTATGCCTGCTCGTTACTAATGTTGATTGAAGACTAATGTTAAAAAAAATAATTAAGAACCGTTACCTTTTATTTTTATTATTAAGAGGGTATTGTTTGAATAGCAGGGAGATGTTTGAAAATAAAAACCGGGAATATTTGTTTCTTTACTGTAAAATCTTTCCGAAGACTATTACCGTTAACCACTTAACCAGTCACGCAACAGATACTTTACAAACTTAAAATGACATTTGAACAAGGCTCAATTATTTCGTAAATTCGTGAGGTGAAAAAACAACAGGCATCAGGACTTGATTTCCATATTGACAAGCTGACGAATTCAATTGAAAATGTTCAATCGGGTGATAGTTTTCCGACTGAAATTTCGCTATTGACAGATTTGGAATTGAAAAGTGTAACCAGGATAAATGGGTGGAGATTTAATTGGAGCAAAGAGTTTAAGATACCTGAAAGGGATGTTTACAAACTTACCATATCCAACAATCCAAACATTATTCAAGGTATAGTGAGTTTGGAAGTAAATCCGGATCATGTTTATATGCACCTTATTGAAAGTGCATCTTTTAATATTGGGAAACGTAAAACTTATTTAGGCGTTCCTGGAAATTTAGTTGCTTTTGCCTGCAAGCTTTCTTTTCAACGTGGGGGAGAAGGTTATGTTTCTTTTGCTGCCAAAACTAAACTTATAGACCATTACATTGAGACGTTAGGTGCTGTTCGTTTTGGTGGACAACTAATGGTAATTAACACGGATTCTGCATTAAAATTGATTAATAAATATTTTTAAATTCTTCTTTATGGAACTAAAAAAAGAACCTCTTGACGTTGATTTTGTAGTTGACTCAAGACCGCTGACAAAAAAAGAAAAACTTGCAATAAGTAAATTTATAGAAGCAGACAAGGCAAAAAAAGCGCTAAAAGAAAAGCGTAACATAAAAGCCAAAAGAGCAAAAAAAGAACTTCAATCTTCATGACAGCACGAGCTGCTCCAGTCTGCCACTGGTCTTTCCACTTATGACTGATTTTTACTAACCCTGGTTGAAAAACGATTTTTTAAAAAATAATTAAGAACTGTTACTTTTTATTTTTATTTTTATTTTTAAGAGGGTATTGTTTGAGAAGCCGGGAGATGTTTGAAAATGAAAATCAGTAATATTTGTTTCTTTACTGTAAAATCTTTCAGAAGACTATATGAGTTCGTTCAACAAAAATTTCTACGAATAGGTAGCGTAGAGCTATGCCGGTACTGGTTATGTAACGTCGTGTAACAGGTCGGGACGCGCGCCAGTGAGGTTAATAGTGGTACCGACAAATAGATTTAGTAGAGAGGAGAAAAATAGCTTAATAACCAATATTATTCTCGTCTATACTTCTATGTTATTATGTAATAAAAACAGGAATCCGAATTATTTGTTTATTTGCTATTCAAAATAATCAGGTAAAAAAAAGCTTGAAATAAAATGAAGGCCTTACGAGTTCTTTTTTCATATCAATATCGTTAAGCATTGAGCTAAGCAACATCTGAACTGATTCATTGTTATTCGCTTTTTTAGCTACAAAATTAATCATGGAAGGATACCGGAATAATTTTTGTAAAGTATGACTAAGACGAAATTCCTTCCACATTTTATTGTAAATCTCTTTGTCATAAAGTTGGTTAAAATCCGAATTGAATTTATTTTGTTCAAAAGCTTTTTGCACATGTGCTGCCGCAATACGACCACTCCTGATCGCATTGGCAATGCCTTCACCGGTGAAAGGATCAATCAACCCTGCGGCATCTCCCAGCAATAAAAACCGGTTGCCCGATATCGTTCTTTTTTTTGATCCAAGTGGAAGTCCATAACCCTGGATATCAGTTAAGGGTATTGCTTTTTTAAAACGATCTTTAAGCGCGGGTTGCGTAGATAATAATCTAACCAACTCCTTTTTAAGATTTACTTGTTTTTTGCTTACTACACTTGAAAGAATCCCCAGCCCTACATTTGCCTGGTTATCAGCAAGCGGAAAAACCCAAAGGTATCCGGGAAGAATTTCTTTATAAAAATGAAGCTCGATATTATTTCCGGGATGAAAGCCTTTTACATTGGAATAATATTGTCTTACCCCGGCGCAATAATGACTTTTTTCCACCGGGTTGCCCGTTAATTTTTTATTCACGATGGAATGAGCGCCGTCGGCACCCAGCGCAATAGAAGCCTCGAATCGTGTCGTTGCTGATTCTAAAATAATGGTATCCGGCTGATCTGTTATTGAAGTTATCTTCTGGTTTTGAAAGATCTCTATGTCAGGTAAAGCAGCTGTTTCGGAAAAAAAGAAATTATCAAAATCTATTCTTTTAGATACAAACCCTCCGCTGAAATTGTCACCTGGTTTTGTAAATTGAATATCTAATTGTTGATGTTTTGGTGTATAAAACCGTACGCCGTTGGAAGTTATTTTGTTTTTAAATCCGCCAAACTTTTCCGTAAGCGATTCGCTTATCCTGTGAAATTGTTTGGCAACATCTGCACTTAAAGCGTCTCCGCAAATCTTATCCCTGGGAAAAGTCTCTTTATCAAGTAAGGCAATTTTCAAACCTTTTCCTGAGAGCATATAGGCGGCTGCACATCCGGCGGGGCCTGCTCCTACGATCACTACATCAAATTTTTGTGTTTCCATATTCCAGGCCGAAAGCTACAACTTTATTAAGAATAAGAATGTGCTAAACAAATTTTTGAACAAGCACAGTAAACAAACACCCGCCTTCTTGTTCCAGTTCAGGCAGGAATAATTAAGATTTAATTCCGATAGTCCGAATTGAAAATACTTATTTCACTGCTTTGTATTTTGCAACCACATCATCCAGCATGTTTTTAAATTTCTCCACATTTGAATCATAGCCGTAACCTTCAGGCTCCAGGCGGTTTTCATTTGCATCAAGAAAGAAATAATAAGGTTGGGTATTGGCGTTGTATTTTGATACCTGCATATCGGCATTCTTGTCACCAAGCGTTGTAATCTTTTTTCCTAATACTTTTGAATAATATTGATCAGCCGGTTGCAGATCTATATTATTAACATCAACATATAAAGAAACGATTACAAAATTATTTTTCAATCGTTTCATTACTTCGGGATCGCTCCACACTGAGCCTTCCATTTTGCGGCAGTTTACACAATTAATTCCGGTAAAATCAAGCATCAGGGGTCTGTGTACTTTTCTTGCCACAGCCAATGCTTCATCATAATCAAAATAAGTGATCATGCCATTCTGAACTACCACCGGTGGTTCATATATTTTCATCTGATCATAATATTTTACCGGCAACGGTAGTTGATTTGATGAAGTGGAATTCTCATTATCCTGTGTTCTTACAGATGCAGGAGTTAAAATAAAATCCTGTGTTCCCATCGGTGGTAGAAAGGCACTGATCCCTTTTAACGGCGCGCCCCACATTCCCGGGATCATATACACAGCAAAGGAAAAAGAAGCGATGGCAAAAAACAATCTTGTTACACTTAGATAAGGAAGATCAAAATCATTTTTTGGCAGTTCATCATCATGATGAAATTTAATCTTTCCCAAAAGATAAATACCAAGCAGGATAAAAATTACAATCCACAGGCTAAGAAAAACTTCACGGTCAAGCAATCGCCATCTCATGGAAAGATCAGCGTTGGATAAGAATTTTAATGCTAAAGCCAGTTCCAGGAAACCGAGCGTAACTTTTACTGCATTCAGCCATCCGCCGGCTTTTCCAAGCATATTTAATTTGCCGGGAAAAAATGCAAAAAGAGCAAACGGCAATGCAAGCGCGACGGAAAATCCAAACATACCGGTAAGCGGCCCGTAATAATTTCCACGCGAGGCAATAACCAATAAATTACCGATGATAGGGCCTGTACAAGAAAATGATACAACCACCAAAGTAAGCGCCATGAAAAATATTCCTAAAAAACTTCCTGCGCTGGCTTTACTATCCGCTTTATTTCCCCACGAACTGGGCAATTCAATATTAAAAGCGCCCAAAAATGAAATACCAAAAATTAAAAATACCAGGAAAAAAATGAGATTGGCGATCCAGTTTGTTGCCAGATTATTGAGCGCGGTAGGCCCAAAAATAAGTGTGATCAAAAAGCCCAATAATGTAAAAATAATGATGATAGAAGCCGCATAAGAAATTGCATTTTTTATTCCTTCGGCTTTTGTTTTGCTACGCTTGATAAAGAAACTTACCGTAACCGGTATCATCGAAAATACGCATGGTGTAATCAATGCAAGTAATCCCCCGGCGAATCCCGCAATAAATATCCACCACAAAGACCTTGTAGCAACGGAGCCGCCTGCATTTGCCTGTTTCAATTCTATATTTCTCTTCTTCGCTTCAGGCAATACAAATATTTTAAATTCAGTTTCTTCCGGTATATATTCAGCGCCCTTTTGATACATGTAACTGATTTCTCCTTTTACTAAAAAACTATCCGTTAGCGAAGCAGAAAGTTTTTGTTGCCAAATTACTGAATCAGTAAAAAAATGAACCACCGATTTCAATGAAGGATCTGTTGCTTTTTGTTCCGTGCCTTTTTGAACAACAGAATCTATTAATAATTTTTTTACAGAAGAATCAAATTGAATGGTAGAGTACAATGCATCGCCAGAAGATTGCTGAAGAGCAAATAATTTAATTCCGGGATTTATTTTCCCATTGATAGTAACAACTACTTCACTGTCATTTAGCCGTTGGGTATTATAAGTAAATTGCACTGCTGATGAATCCTGTGAGAAAACATTTTTGGTAACAAATAATAAAAACAGGAAAGTGCAGAGCCTGATAAATCTTATCATTAAAAAATATTTATTTAAGCGCTAACTTAATTAAGCGCCACAGAAAATTTTTCCGTTTTTGGGGGAAGACATTGTTTATCGTTACAAACCATAAACTCAACAGCTACATTTACAGAGGTTTTTACCGGCGCCTTTAATTTTACCAACTGAACAAAGTCAACTTTATTGGAAAATTGTTTTACATCTACTCCAAAAAGCGGTTCGAAATGTTTTTCTAATTTACCAACTTCTTTTGCACTTCCTTCCATTGTGAGCAAAGGATTTTTGGTAAACGAAAGACTGGTGGCAATGGGTCCGCCGTCAGGAGTAGTTTGCGAATAAGTATGCCAGCCGTTTTGAATGTTGGCAGTCAGGTGAATCTCATAAGTTTTATCGTTGATTTTTTTTGAGGTAGCAGTCCAGGAAACGGGATCCAGGATCTGTGCATAAAGAAAACCAGAACAGCATAATAATAATCCGGCAACAAATAACTTCTTCATAATATCTTTATTTTGATTGAATTAATTTTTATAAACACTATTCGCAAAATTAATCAAAACCTTACAGCTTTGAAAGCGATTTCCCGACAGTTATGAAGGATAATTTTAATTTTAAGGAATTTTTGAGTTTTATTTAAGGGACCCAGGAATGATTACTTGTTTTTATCTACCACTTAAGAGCTTAATTCTTTAAAAAAGTTTGTTTACTGTTAGTACTTTTTATCAACGAATATCTTTATCATTTGTTTGGGTAATTCATAGGTCAATTTTCAGGACCTTTACCTGTCAGAAATTATTAAGATGAAAAATAAAAAATTACTCCAAATTCCATTTTCAATTTTAGAGCTTGCCGTAGTAAATGAAGGAGATACACCAGCAGATTCATTTGCAAATAGCCTTGAACTGGCACGGCATGCAGAGCAATCAGGTTATAAACGCTTCTGGCTTTCGGAGCACCATAACATGATAAGTGTGGCAAGTTCTGCCACCTCCGTTTTGATAAGTTATATTGCCGGTGGTACCTCTTATATGCGTGTTGGTTCGGGCGGCATTATGTTGCCTAATCATTCACCCCTGGCAGTAGCCGAGCAATTCGGAACGCTGGAATCTTTATATCCCGGAAGAATAGATCTGGGTTTGGGTCGTGCGCCAGGAACGGATCATCTGACGGCAATGGCATTAAGAGGCGATTTTTTTAATAATGCCAATGAATTTCCTCAAAATGTTTTGAAATTACAAACCTATTTTTCTGAAGAAAATAAGACTGCCAAAGTAAGGGCTATTCCGGGCGAAGGATTGGATATTCCGATTTGGATACTTGGTTCCAGCACCGACAGCGCTCATCTTGCTGCACTTCTTGGATTACCTTATGCGTTTGCCAGCCATTTTGCTCCGGCGCAGTTTGAAGCGGCTATACAAATATACCGGCAAAATTTCAGACCTTCCCAATACCTGCAAAAACCTTACGTGATGGTCTGCGTTAATATGATCGCTGCCGATACAGATGCGGAAGCCAATAAATTAGTCACTTCATTATATCAAATGTTTATTGGAATTGTAACGGGCATCCGTAAACGATTACAACCGCCGGTTGATAATATGGATACCGTATGGAACGATTATGAAAAAGAAATGATTGATCAAATGCTTACTATTTCATTTATCGGCAGCCCCGAAAGAATAGAAAAGGAAATGAAGGAATTTTTAGAGGAAACTAAGATTAATGAAATCATGGTCATTTCCAATATTTACGATCAAAAAGCAAAAATTCATTCTTATGAATTGTTTGCCGAAGTAATGAAAGAAGGAGTGAAAATTGAAGTTTAAATATTTGTAACCTGGATTGAAATCATCAATAAAAGTTCGTTTACTGTAATACTAAACCGGCTCACATTTCCAAATTGTATCTACAAAATATTTTTGGGTATCAAAAAAATGAGCACCTGGTGAAAACCCGCATTGAGTAGCCTTTTCATCTACCTGGCTTATAGTATATTTATGAGAAATTTCCATAAAAATGGTTTCGGATTTTTCAAAATGGATTTTAAATTCTTTATTTATACATACATTTTGCTTTTTCATTGAAACCAAATAGCTTTTGCAAGCGCCACTGTCCGGGTCATACATTGCATAATGCTCAAAATTGTTCAAATTGAAATCGGCATGCAATTCATTATTGATCCTGGATAATAAATTCAGATTAAACTGTCTCGTAAAACCTTCATGATCATTATATGCAGCTAATATTTTTTTCGGATCTTTTTTAAGATCAAAACCTATTAAGACCATATCTCCGTCTGAAAGCTGGCTGCGCATTTTTTTACAGAATTCTGGCATTTCAGAAAATTTGAAATTTCCAATATTAGCGCCAAGGAATAAAACCAGTTTTTTATTTTTTGAAATTTGATTTGCCTGAGAAAGCATATGGAGGTATTCTCCATTAAGTCCGTGAATATTGATTCCCGGGATTTGTTCAGGTAAAGTACTGTTTAAAAGATTAATAATATTTTCAGAAATGTCTATGGGAAAATAAGCGCTCAATGCTTTCCTATTTGACAATTCTTTTATAAGAAAAATTGATTTGGTAGCATCTCCGGGACCAAACTCAACCACATCAATATTTTGAGTTTTCTCTAAAACAGTATTGGCCATTTCAATGGTCTGGGTTGAAAGTATTTCCATCTCGCTATTGGTGAGATAATATTCTTCACTCCCCATTATCTTTTGAAATAGCTCATCGCCTTTCTTATCGTAAAAATATTTGGAATTTAAATATTTGGGAGAAGATTGCAACCCTTTCACTACATCTTTTAAAAAATTATCCATTCTTTGTTTTATTGTGCTAACCTGATGCCTGTATATTGCCAGCGCAGATTAGGTTGAAAAAAATTGCGGTAAGTAATCCTGCTATGTCCCGGCGAGGTAACATCAGAGGCGCCACGCAACACCATTTGATTTACCATAAACTTTCCATTGTATTCCCCGATTGCTCCGGGCGCTTTTGAAAAACCGGGGTAGGGGAGATAGGCGCTGTCTGTCCATTCCCATCGCCTTCCCCAATCAAATTTTTTTGCAGCAACTTCCCATTCAAATTCAGTGGGGAGGCGCATTCCTTTCCATGCAGCAAAAGCTGCGGCTTCATAAAAGCTTATGTGGCAAACGGGTTCATTCATATTCAATAATTGCAAACCTTCCAAAGTATAATGGTGCCATTTGCTGTCTATAAAATGCCAGTAAAAAGGAGATAAGATGTGATTCGTATTTACCCATGCCCATCCATCCAAATGCCAGTAATTAAAATTATTATAACATCCGGCATTGATAAATTCAAGGAATTCCTTATTAGTAATCAGATTTTTTGCAATACTGAAATCGTTTAAAAAAACTTTATGCCTTTTTAATTCATTGTCAAAACAAAAACCATCTCCTTCAAATCCTATTTCATAAATACCTTCTTTAATTTTTAAAAAATCATTATGAGAGGAAGAATCAGAATTTGGATTATTTCCTGCCCGAAAGCCAAAGGCGGGCGGGGTTTGTTTACTGTCTTTTGAATTTTTATAAGCGGGAAATAAAGGATTATTTCCCAAAATATATTTTATATCTGTCATCAAAAGTTCCTGGTGTTGTTGCTCATGATTAAAACCAAGAATTATAATCTCTTCAACTTCTTTTGATAATTTTTTCTGCAAAAATTTGCGCATAGCCTCATCCACATGTTTTCTATATTTATAAATATCATCTACTGTTGGACGGCTCAGATTACCACGGTCTGTGCGAATAACTCGCGCTCCTGCTGTTTCATAATAGCTATTGAAAACATAATTGAACTGAGGATTATATTCCACATACCCTTTCAAATACGGTTTCAAAATAATGGTTTCAAAAAACCAGGTGGTGTGCCCAATGTGCCATTTGGGTGGGCTTACGTCCACGACAGGTTGTACCACGTAATCTTCTGTCAGCAAGGGTTTACAAATGTCTTCTGTATATTTTCTAACTGAATTATATTTTTTTAATAAATCCATTTTATTTCTTATTAAGATAATTTTTTAAATCAGATATACTTTTAATTCCTAACCTTGTTGCTTCCGTTTTTCGCATCATTAAGTCATAAGAATTATCAAATCCAATAGGTTTCAGCCATTCCAGGTTATATTTTTGATCGAATTGTTCCTTGACATAATTATAAATTTTTTCCCTGTTGTTATTAAAACCTGCCACTATTGAATCAGGTGTTTGTAAAATCACCAAAAGCCCTGTGCCTGTATATTCAGGATACATATCAATTTGGTTATTGGCCAATGCGTCAAAACATATTTTAGTGCCGTCCAAACCCGTTTTAGTTTCCACCTGCAAATGTGTATTTCCTTTAATCAACATGGAATACATAGCAGCCAGGATATATTGCTCTCCAAAAATTTTTGATCCTATTCGTATGATTCCTACGTTATTATTTAATGGTTCTTTATACAAACTTTGTTCCATTAAAAAATCCTTTGCCACTTTTTCAGGAGATTGTTTTAAATAATCCACGCGATAATTCAACTCTGTCATTATTGAATCGTTAATATGCCCCGCCAACTGATTAATAACATTTTCGAGATCAGGATATTTTTGCAAAATCTCTTTTCGTATTACAGGCGCAGCATAATAGGGAGGAAAAATTCCTTTATCATCTTTAAGTACAATGAGGTTAAAAGCCTTCAAACGGCCGTCTGTACTATAACCGCTTATTACATCCAGTTTTTTTTCATAAGCTGCTTTATACATTACGGCATCGCTTATCACCACAGTTCTCATGTTGAGTTTATAAATATTTTTTAATCCGAGATATCCATCTTTTCTTCCCATAAACTCAGGCGTGAAACCTGCGAGCATTTTACTTCTGTAAAAATCGGGTAATAAGTAAAATGAGGATAAAAATACCAGGCAAAGGGGCAAAACCCAAAACCGGGTTCTAAGTTTTCGCAGATTTAATTTTTGAATTTTTGATAAAATAAAATCAAAAAATATGGCAAGCAATGCAGCGGGAATCGCTCCTGCCAATATCATATTGGTATTATTGAGGGCTATGCCGCCGAAAATAAATTCCCCTAATCCGCCTGCCCCAATATAGGACGCGAGCGTTGCTACGCCTACATTTATAACAGTGGCCGTGCGAATGCCGGCAAGTATAACGGGCATGGCTAATGGTAATTCTACTTTTCTGAGAATTTGTCCATAGCTCATTCCCATTCCTCTTGCAGATTCAGTTACAGTAGCATCCACACCGGTAATTCCGGTATAGGTATTTCTCACAATTGGCAATAATGCATAAAGAAACAATGCGACTATTGCAGGCACTGGTCCTATTCCAAGCAATGGGATCATAAAACCAAGTAAGGCAATACTGGGTATAGTTTGTAATATCCCTGTAAAACCTAAAACCGGGGCAGAAAATTTCTTATTCCTTGCGATAAAAATTCCGAGAGGAACACCAATAATAACCGCAATTAATAATGAAATAAAGGTAAGGCCAATATGTTGTAGCAACTGATCAAGCAACTTTCCGGATTGCTGTCGCATGAAATCAAAAAGATTGGGTGCAGATTCATTCATGGCCATTTTGTTTTAGTGCCTCAAGGCCGGTAAACAGTGAATCGTATCCTGCAAATCTTATTTCTCCTGAAGAAGAATTTTTTATTGATATAAATTTATTTTTTTGGAGCTTCAATTCATCTATTGCTTCCCATAAGCTTTTATTTTCGTCAACCTCTGTTGCTTCCATGCTTTCATAGTTATTATTTTGAAGGTGGGGCCATACATCTTTTAAAAGCACAGAATTTAATTCGAGTTGCAATTGCTTCGTAGAAAAGAAATCCGCTACAAATTTGTTTTTGGGATTGAATAACAGATCCATAGATTTACCTTCCTGGACTATTTTCCCCTTATCCATCAATAAGATTTTATCTCCCAATTCAAATGCTTCGCCTATATCGTGTGTAACCAAAACAATCGTTTTATTTTTCAACACGTCAAGCCCGGAAAACTCTTTGGTAATATTACTTCGGGTGATGGCATCCAGTGCGCCGAAAGGCTCATCCATCAGCAAAACAGGAGGATCGGCAGCAAGCGCTCTTGCCAGTCCCACTCTTTGTTGCTGGCCTCCGCTTAATTGTTGAGGATATAGAAATTGAAATTCATTGGGAAGATGGAGATGTTCCATTAATTCTGAAGTTCTGTTTTTTATTTTTTGCGCTGGCCATTTTAAAAGTTCGGGAACAATCGCAATATTTTCAGCAATCGTATAGTGAGGAAAAAGGCCATTATGTTGCAAAACATATCCAATATTTCTTCTGAGTTCTTCAGGCGGAAATTCTTTGATATTTTTTCCCGCAACCTGAATTTCACCGGAAGTCGTTTCTGCCAAACGATTGATCATTCGAAGTGTGGTAGTCTTGCCACAACCGCTGGTACCAAGCAATACAACAGTTTCACCTTCATTCACTTCAAACGAAATATGATCAACAGCTCTTCTATCACCAAAATTTTTTACCACATTTTGAAGCGAGATCATTTGGGGGAATTTTTATAAAAAAAAGAAATAAAGTTACGGATTTAGAGGTTGGGACTCTTATTGAATTTTATTTGATTCTGTTTTTCAGTAAAGCAACATTTATTAAAGATTTCAATTTTCTTTATTCAGTAAAGCGACTTTTGTAGAAGCTGAAAAATATTATGAAAAAAAATTAATTTGAATGAAAAAAATTAACTATATATTTCTAAGTTTTGAACTATTATCAAAGAAAAGTATTTGCTGGTATTTTGGTGAAATTTATCTTTAAAAAAATTTCAGTCTATGATTATTTTAATATTACTTTTTACTTTTTCAATTTGAATATTTGATAAGGTACCTGCTTTTTTCACAAATCTTTTATTGTCAATGGCTCTTATTTGATCAATCATTATGTCACAGTCTTCATTCATTCCACAAGTGCCCTTTTTAATATGTACCCTTAAAATCTCTGCATCAAATTTTATATTTGTTGTAATTGGACATATAATTGTCGAGGGATGAAATTTGTTTAAAAGATTTGTCTGTATTATACATACCGGCCTTCTTTTTCCAGCTTCTGTACCAAATCTTGGATTTAAGTCAGCAATCCATATTTCAAATTGGTTAAAAGTCTTCATAATAATTCCTCAAATTCTGCCAATACTTTCATGGATTCCTCCCTTACTAAATTTGATTCTTTTTCCAGTTGTTTTGAAAGTAATTTTCTTTTTTGGAGAAGATTGTAAAATTCAATGGCCTCATTAATATATCTGTTCCTCGGCTTGTTTATCCTGGAAATAATGTTTTCTGTTTCTTCAAAGACAGTATCTTTTAGTTTAAGGGAAAGTGATTTCATAAAATTGATTTTTATAAAGGTATATACTTTTTAGATATACTCAAAATAGATGACTAAAAGCAATAGAATCCGCATTATTTATTTGTTTACTGTTTTTATTTTCTTCCCTCTATACTCCATACTTCCTTTTTACCTCTCTGTCGGTTTCTCTTGCTTTAATAGTTTCTCTTTTATCGTAAATCTTTTTCCCTTTTCCCAGGCCAATCTCCATTTTGGCGAAGCCACTTTCAGAGAAAAATATTTTTAACGGAACAATAGTGTAGCCTTTCTCTTTTATTTTATTTTCGAGCTTGCGCAATTCTTTTTTTTGTAACAATAATTTGCGCTCCTGCAATGGCTCATGATTATAATGAGTGCCGAAATTATACTCGGAAATGTGAAGACTTTTTACAAATAATTCTCCTTTATTAAAAATGCAATAGCTGTCGTTGAAGCTTGCCTTGCCTGCACGGAGTGATTTTATTTCCGTTCCTGTCAATACAAGTCCGGCAATATATTTTGCTTCAATGTTGTATTCGTAATAGGCTTTTCGGTTGCTTAAATCCATGTTTGGAATAGTGAATGGGGAATGGTCAATCGTCAAAAGATAAGAGATTTATTTTATTCATCATTCACCATTGACGATTCACCATTTTAATTTCTGAATAAAATCAATAACTGTTCCAGTTTATTTTTTAAGTCTTTTCTTGAAACAATAAAATCCAAAAAGCCATGTTCCAACAAAAACTCACTGCGCTGGAAACCCGGTGGTAAATCTTTTTTTATTGTTTCTTTAATTACGCGGGGGCCGGCAAATCCAATAAGCGCACCGGGTTCAGCCATTATCACATCGCCAAGCATTGCAAAAGAAGCAGTCGTTCCGCCAAAAGTGGGATCGGTACAAAGTGAGAAATAAGGAATTTTTGCATCGGTAAGTAATGAAAGCCTTCCTGAAGTTTTAGCCAATTGCATTAATGAAAAAGCGCTTTCCATCATTCGCGCGCCACCGCTTTTATTGATGATCATAAAAGGGATTTTATGCTTGATGCAATAATCGCACGCAAGTGAAATTTTTTCTCCCATTACGCTGCCAAGACTGCCACCGATAAATTCAAAATCCATACAGGCAATCACTATATCCATGTTACTTACTTTTCCGCGCGCAACCGTAATGGAATCGTGAATGCCGGTTTTGACGTAAGTTTCCTCCAATCGTTGTGCGTAAGGTTTCAGATCAACGAAACCAAGGAAATCTTTGGATTTTATATTTCCAAAAAGCTCTTCATATTTTCCATCATCAAAAAGTATTTCAAAATATTCAGCGCTGCCAATCCGGTGATGGTATTCACATTTTGGGCATACAAATAAATTTTCCCTTAATTCAGAAATCGTACAGGTATATCTGCATTGAGGGCATTTTGTCCACAATCCATCAGGAGCTTCTTTCTTGTCTTTAGTAGAAGTGGTAATCCCTTTTTTTATTCTTCGAAACCAGCTTCGTTTGGTTTCTTCAGTGTCACCTTCTTCTCCTGCAAGATTTGCATCAAAATCTTCTTCTTGTTTCATACCCCAGCCCCTAAAGGGGCTTTAAAAATTTTAATCGTTAAGAGAATTTAATCCGTTTCCCCTTTAGGGGTTTTGGGGTTAAGCTATCGTAATACTTTTGTCCAAATATACATCCTGTGTAGCATTCAATAGTTCAACACCGTCTTTAAATGGTTTTTGAAATGCTTTTCTACCCATGATCAAACCCATGCCACCTGCACGTTTATTAATAACCGCAGTTTCAACTGCTTCTGTCAGATCTGCTGCTCCTTTGCTTTCGCCGCCACTGTTTATTAAACCGATTTTTCCACTATAGCAATTTAGAACCTGGTAGCGGCAAAGATCAATCGGATGATCTGAACTAAGATTTTCATATACCAATGGAGATGTTTTACCAAATTTTACTGCATTGTATCCTCCATTATTTGTAGCCATTTTTTGTTTGATAATATCAGCTTGTAAAGTAACCCCAAGATGATTAGCCTGACCGGTAAGATCGGCGCTGGTAGAATAGTCTATGCCATTTACCTTAAAACCATTATTGCGAAGGTAGCACCACAAAATAGTACACATACCCAATTCATGTGCCAAAGCAAAAGCTTCACTTACTTCCTGAAGCTGGCGGGTACTTTCCTCACTTCCCCAATATACGGTAGCGCCTATGCCCACGGCTCCCATATCGTAAGCTGTTTCTACCGAGCCAAACATCGTCTGGTCATATTTATTTGGGTAGCTCAGTAATTCATTATGATTAATTTTTACAATAAAAGGAATTTTATGCGCGTATTTCCTGCTCAATATTCCTAAAACTCCAAAAGTGGAAGCCACACCATTGCAACCGCCTTCAATAGCGAGTTTCACAATACTTTCAGGATCAAAATAGATAGGATTAGGTGCAAAAGATGCCCCTGCACTATGTTCTATTCCCTGGTCAACTGGAAATATAGAGCAGTAACCTGTGCCTCCGAGCCTTCCGTGATCCATTAATTGTTGCATACTGCCTACAACACGATTATTCCGGTCGCTTTGCACAAAAATAGTATCCATGTAAGAAGGAGAGGGAAGTGTAAGCGTTGATTTGTCAATTTTACATTTGTGATTCAATAGATTCTCAGCTTTGTCGCCTAAAATTTCTGCAATTTTTTTTGATGCCATTTTTTACGTTTTAATTTTTGCAAAAATAGGGAATTACGCGTTTAACCCATATATGATTTAAAGAAACTGCATACGAATTAAATCGTATTATAAATTTTCCCGGAATTTGTGAAAATAATTAATTGATTTTAGCAGCCTGCTTCCATACCAGCTAAACATTTCACCATCAACTAATTCAATTTTGATTCCATCCACTTGCTCCTGAATCTGTTCCTTATGTTTTTCTTTGAAAGGATAAGGCTCTGAGGAAAGCAGGATCAACTCAGTATTTTTTTCTTTTATTTCATTCAATGAAATTTGAGGATAACGCTTCTGATCAGCAAAGACATTTTCTAATCCGCAATAGTGCATCATATCATTTATAAAAGTATCACCACCAGCTACCATGTAAGGGTCTTTCCATATAAAGTAGGCCGTTCGCACAAACCTTCCAGGTTTTAAAAACCTGGAAGGTTTCAATTTTTCAAATCCCTCATTTATTTTTAAAGCCAATTCTGAAGCGGGTTTGGTTCTTCCTATCAATTTTCCAATATCATGGATCATTTTTATTGCATCTGAAAGATTATTAACATCGATAATCCATACATCATATTTTTCAGCCAGCTTTTCTACCTGTTCTTTTACATTTTCTTCTTTATTTACAATGATAAGATCGGGTGAAAGTTGATGAATAGTCTTGAAATTAATGTTTTTTGTTCCACCTACTCTTGTTTTATTCCTAAACCATTCTGTTGGGTGAATGCAAAATTTCGTGATGCCAATTAATTCTTTTTCCAGGCCCAAATAAGAAAGTAATTCTGTTTGCGAAGGAACCAAAGAAATGATATGGGAATATTTTTTTCCAGAAGGAACCTGAGTTAAGATCATAAGGCAAGTTAGGGCTTAAAATAAAAAAACTCCTGCAATCTTTCGGCTACAGAAGTAATTTTTTTAACTGCTTTTGGCAGTTTCCCTGGGGCTTTCCCGTTTCCGGTTTCAGCGACGGTTTTAAATAGGGGAATCAATTATTTATTCCCTTTCATTGGATGGTTATCATAAGAGTGAATTGGTTTTTTTATTTTTGAAATTAACAGATAGCTATTGGATGATGTCATTTCAAAATAAAAATAAGTCGGTTTTTATTTCCTCTTTACGTTTTGCAAAGAGATGATATTGGATAAAATTAGAAGTTGACTGATATCGGATTTTTTTTCGATTTTACAAGGAATTTGGATAGATTCTGTTTTTCGAATGGATTCTTTGGATTTTTATTTTTTGATTAATGCCTACATCAACATCAATCAACTTCTATAACAAAGATATAGATTGGACTGATGCTGCATAGTGCAATATTGCCCTTTTTTAATGTATATGTAATTACCATGAAAATCGTAAAAACATCATTTATAAATAAGAAGATTTACTATTTCACTAAAAGTATAAATACCTTTTAATCTAAATCAAATATTTGGATAATATTTATAAATCACAAATAACCAATATTTTGAATAAATTTCAATTTAATTGAATTATTTTTAAAAAAATTCTCTCAAGAGGAGAAAAGATAATATTTTATTTTTTATAATAACTTATTTTAAAAATTATTTATAAAAAAAACTTGAGGAATTTCAACCCGAAAAGGTTAAAAATATCAAAATTTTTATTTCAAGAAAGATAAATATTTTTAGATTAAGTTGAAGTAATCAGGATTCCATTTTATAAATCAGTTGGTTAACTCGGGTTATAACATTAAAATGCGCTTCATTTTTAACTGTTGGAAGCTTTCTTTTTATAAGGACATAATGTACTTACATTTCAATGTGGCATTTACTTTCATGGATTTTCAAATAAAATAAAAAATAGAAATCTTGAATAATTATATGTTTACTGAATGCGTCCAAATTCAAAAGCCGGTAGGGTTTATCTTTATTTCGCCAGGCTTTGAATGATATCGTACTTGGTAACTATATGATAATCGCCGGTTTCGTCTTTGCTAAGAACTGCTCCATTATGTTTTGAAATAAGATTACTTATTTTTTCAACGGGCATATCGAAAGAAACAATAGGATATTCTTTTTCCATCACTGATTCTACAATTTGTTCTTTTATCTGCGGATCTGATAAAATTTGATTGAATAATCCTCCCTCGCTTAATGATCCTACAATAATACCATCTTTCAAAACCGGAATATTCTCAATGTCATATTTTTTCATCAAATCTATTGCCATCGCCACAGTCTGAGTGGTAGAAACTGTAACTAATTTTTTGGAGGTCCTGCTGTTTACTAAATCTTTAAAAGTTTTTACTTCGAGAAAACCTCTTTCCATCATCCATTGATCATTATAGATCTTTGCGACATACCGGCTGCCATGATCATGAAAAATACAAACAACTACATCGCCTTTTTTAAGCTCCACTTTAAATTGCATCAAACCCTGTAAACAGCTACCAGCACTGTATCCGCAAAATAAGCCTTCTTCTTTTGCAATACGCCTGGCCATTACTGCGCCATCTTTATCGGTTACTTTTGTAAAAGCATCAATATATTTCATATCATAATTGGCAGGAACAAAGTCTTCTCCGAATCCTTCACTTATATAAGGATATACTTCGTATTCATCTATCTCACCAGTATCAAAATATTTTTTCAGCAAAGAGCCATAGCTATCAATAGCCCACACTTTTATATCCGGATTTTTTTCTTTTAAATATTTTCCTGTTCCTACAATAGTTCCCCCAGTCCCGGTCGCAACTACAAGATGAGTAATTTTTCCTTCTGTTTGTTCCCATATTTCCGGGCCGGTTTGCTCATAATGGGCTTCGCGGTTAGCCAAATTATCATATTGATTTACATACCACGCATTAGGAACTTCTTCACTAAGCCTTTTTGATACAGAATAGTAGGAGCGCGGGTCTTCAGGTTCTACATTGGTAGGACATACGATTACTTCTGCGCCCACGGCTTTTAAAATATCTGCTTTTTCTTTTGATTGTTTATCAGTAGTAGTGAAAATACATTTATAACCTTTTACAATTGCAGCAAGGGCTAATCCCATTCCGGTATTTCCTGATGTGCCTTCGATGATCGTACCGCCGGGTTTTATTTTTCCTTCCTTTTCTGCTACTTCCAGCATTTTTACAGCCATCCTGTCTTTTATGGAATTACCCGGGTTGAAATATTCCACTTTTGCCAAAACTATACAAGGTAAATCTTTGGTAATTTTATTTAGTTTTATCAACGGCGTATTTCCAATAGTTTCCAGGACGTTATTTTTCCACATAAATTATTTTTTGCTAAGATAAAAAAAATAGGGGAGAGGGGTTTATTTAGAAATTTGCAGAAAGGCGTAAAAACTTTGCCATAAAATCGCTGGTATTTTTAAAAGATTTGTTCAGTAAAGGAAGAAATAAAGGCTATTCGTATTTTTTAAATAATTTAAAATTGCAAAGCTTTCAAAAAAAGAAGATGGTTCGTGCACGAACCATAGCTAAAGGAATTCCCTCTCTGGGATTATCCTCCAGTTTTTTAATAAGAATACTAATATCATTTTTAATTGAAGGATATTTCTTAGAAAGTCGTTTTGCTTGTTTATCGAAAAGTAAAATCGTTTTAACCTTATAACTCATCAAGTAATTTTTTAACTGGTCGTCCTTTCAGTTTACCTTTCTATTATCTGTAAATCCATAATATATTTATTTTTAGGTTATCAAAAATACCGAAATTTTGTATTACTTTGAAGTACCTGTATTCAACTTAGACTTCATCAAATCCAATGCTTTTTTTACAGTAGAATCGTAAGTATTCTTTACTTCGTAAAATCCCTCGGTATTCCATATCTCTCTGGCGGTTAATAATTTTATTTGCTTTTGAAGCAACGTTTTTTCTGATGTATTATTCAGGTTTAAATGAATGGAATCTTTTTGGGCATAATGCTTAAGGTCATTGAGTGTATTTTCATCTGCTACATACTTATCTTCAAATATTTGAGGTGAAGTATATTGTTTAAATTCCTTTTGATGCTTTAAAAAATTGAGATACACAAACCTGTTTAGAGTTCCGGTAATTAATAATTTCATTGCAACTTTTTCCATGGAAGTGGTATCGAATGCTACAAATACATCCGGAGTAATACCGCCGCCGCCATACAATATTTTACCGGATTGGGTAGTGTATTTTTTTTCATTGGTATGTTTGATAGAATCCGCAGAAGTCATTTCTCCATCTTTAAAGCGATTGAGGAGATCGTGATCATAAACTTCAAATCCCTTTTCATAGGGCTTCTGGATGCTTCTTCCAAGAGGTGTGTAATACCTGGCGACTGTCAACCTGAGTCCTGCTCCGTTACTTAGCTGAAATTGTTCCTGCACAAGTCCTTTTCCAAAGGTGCGTCGCCCTACAATAGTTGCACGATCCCAATCCTGCAATGCCCCGGTTAATATTTCACTTGCCGACGCGGTACCTTCGTTTACCAAAACTATTAATTTTCCTTTTTCAAAAGCTCCTTCTTTTTCGCAGTGATATTCCTTTTTGGGCGAATGGGCTCCTTCTGTATATGTGATCAATTTATTATCGTCCAAAAATTCATCCGCGATATTAGTTGCCTGTGTAAGAATGCCGCCGCCATTATCTCTCAGATCAAGAATCAGGCTTTTCATTCCATTCTTCTGTAATTTGATCAGCGCATCCATGAATTCTTTATAAGTGGTCTCAGAGAATTTGTTTAGCCTGATGTACCCCACAGTATCTGCTATCATATATGCTGCATCCAGGCTGTAAAGCGGAACGGGCCCGCGTGTGACAGCAATAGTTTTTTGCAAACCATTTCTTAAAATAGTAACATTTACTTTTTGACCTGCATCACCACTGATCAATTTCCTTAAATTTTCGGGAGTAACGTGATTACCTGCTATTAAAGAATCATTCACTTTCAACAATTGATCGCCAATGATCAGACCTGCTTTTTGAGAAGGGCCTTTATCCAATACATTTACGATGTTTACAGTATCGTTGATAATATTAAATTCAATTCCTATTCCAAAAAATTGGCCTTCAAGATCTTCATTTACCTGCGTTAATTCCTGCGCGGGTAAATACACAGAGTGAGGATCGAGCTGGTTAAGTACTGTTTGTATTGCTTCGGTACCTAACGAATCCATATTTTCTTTATCTACATATCTTCTGTTTACCAGGTCAAGCACTTCCTGTACCGGCCTTTCTTTTTCCACGAAGAAAATACCATTATCAGGCATATTCCCTTTTATTCTATAACCAACGAACATACCTGCAATCATACATAGACTAAGTAACAGAGGAAGCCAAACCTGTAATTTTTTATTGCGCATATTTTTCTTTGTTCTATTTTTATTTTTTTTAAGAAGTGCAAATCTCCTCAATAAACGTGATAAAATGATACCTCCCATAAAATTGATTGCTGACAGTGGTTCTACAAAAACTGAATGGTGCCTCTTGAAAAATAATAAAACCATCCTTTTTACTACCCAGGGAATGAGTCCTTATTTTGTAAATGCCGGCCAGGTGGAAGAAATTATCCGGACAGAAGTTTTTCCGTTTTTGAGAAAGAGCCAAATAGATGAAATTTATTTTTATGGAACCGGTTGTAAAAATCCTTCTAATATCAAAATGTTTCATAAAGTATTTCATAATATTTTCCCACAAGCCAGGTCATTTGTGGATAATGACCTGGCAGGCGCTGCCAAAGCGCTTTGTGGAAATGAAAAAGGCATTGCCTGTATTTTAGGAACCGGTTCTAACTCTTGTTATTATAACGGAAAACGGATTGTAAAGAACAGTCCCGGTTTAGGATACGTTTTAGGAGATGAAGGTAGCGGTACTTATCTCGGTAAAAAAGTAATTCAGCATTATTTATATAATATTTTTGATAAAGATCTGCGTGCAAAATTTGACTCAAAATTTGTGACGAATGATGCAGAAATATTGGAATCCGTTTACAAAAAGCCTTTGCCGAACCGCTATCTTGCTTCCTTCGCTATTTTTTTAGCAGAAAACCGTGGTCATTATATGATTGAGAATATCATAGAAGACGGAATTAATGATTTTTTTTATACCCATATCATTTCCCTGCGTGAAAGTGGGAAATTGCCGCTTCATTTCACGGGTGGCATTGCTTATGGGTTTAAAGATGTAGTGCAACAGCTTTGCAAAAACTATGGTTTAATACCAGGTGTGATCCTGAAAAGCCCTATGGAAGGATTGATAAAATATCATAAGGAGAATTAAGAATTATGAATTATGAATTGAGAATTATGAATGTTTCTAAGAATTGAGAATTATGAATTAAGTTTCCTTCTTTCATTCTTCATTCTTCATTTTTAATTCTTCTTTTGTCCTCCTCAACTTTTCCCTTTCAGCATAGGTACAAAAGAAAAATCTGAAAAGGTTTCTTCGTCAAGGTTACCGTTTGCATTTTTGGTGATACGCAACATTTTTTGTTTGCCATTATCTTCTAATGGAATCACCATTTTGCCACCTGGTTTTAATTGCTCAATTAATCTTGGCGGGACGAACGGCGCTGCAGCAGTTATAATTATTTTATCAAATGGCGCGTACGTAGGCAACCCTTCGAAACCATCGCCGTAAAAAAACTTAATACTGGGATACCTGGATTTTAATATAAAAGTTTTATTTTGATCAAACAATTTTTTTTGTCTTTCAATAGTAAAAACATTAGCGCCCATTTCTGCCAAAACCATTGCCTGGTAAGCACTTCCGGTACCTATTTCAAATATTTTTTCGTACGGGGCCACTTCCAGCAATTGCGTTTGGTAAGCTACGGTATAAGGTTGTGAAATCGTTTGTCCTTCACCGATAGGAAAGGCCCTGTCCTGGTAAGCAATGTGCTCCAGCGCTGTATCCATAAAATAATGGCGCGGAATATTCATCAGGGCCTTCAATACATTTTCATCAGTAATTCCCTTATTTCTAATGGAATCAATCAGTTTCTTTCTAAGCCCTTTATGCTTATATGTATCTTCAAACTTTCGCATGAATGCAATTTAAAAAATTTGTTTTTCAATTGAAGAATATAAAAATTATCATAATGAAGGAGTCACAGTAAAACAATATCAAAGTTCGATAGTTTTCTTAACAGTAAAAAGACATTTTTGGTTGATTCCTGTTTTTTATCCGGTAATGCTAACTGATTTTTAGGTTAAAGATGGTAATTCATTTTTTTTTGCAAAAAATAATTTGTTTTAATTAAAACAAAATAGGTAAATTGAATTTGATTCGTCCAGATTATCCTGTATAAAAAATGCCAATCCCTTCCGAAAGCTAAAATCAGCAATATTATTTTGTCCTCATTATTATTCATTAACCAAAAAGATAATTTTGATATGAGAAATTTATTACCACAACATTGCACTTTACAGCCATCCTTGTTAAAGACGTTTTTTAAAACCGGTTCTTTCAAACACTTTTATTTCCGGCATTTTACAATGGTGTTGTTATTTTGGTTTGGTGGAGATGCAGGATGCGATTTTATGAGTATGGATAAAAATACTTCAACGGCTGCAGCTACTTTTCGTCCTGCTTTGGTTTCAATAAAAGACGATGGATCGTTTATGCCATTTCTAACTTCTTCTACAGATTATTTCCGAAGCAGACAAAATGGATTTTGGTCAGCGCCGACAACATGGGAATCCTCATCTGATAATATCAATTGGCAAATAGCAACTGAAGTTCCCACAAAAGACGCCAATACAATTAGGATTCAAACCGGCCATACAGTAAGCATCACTAATTCTGTTTCTCTTGATCAGACAATGGTTCAAGGAATATTGGAATTGCAAACAGGAGGCATTTTAAATATTAATGATGGAGAAGGTGATGATATTACTATTTCTGCAAATGGAGTTTTACAAATCGCAAGTAATAATACTTATGCAAATTCAATAAAACAAAATGGCAATTCAAATATTCATATTGCAACCAATGGAAAAATATTAATCGGAAACGGAGCGGGCGTAGGCACAGGTTATGAAAGCTTTGCTACTTCTTTAGTAAATGTTTGGGATGATAGATCTGTTTATGAATATAATAGTAGTTCTACTTTTGTAACAGCAGGTCTTACTTATTTTCCAAATGTTGCATCAACAGAGATTCCAATTTTCAGAGTTTCAAAAGTTGGTGGAACAGCAGCAAACGGTTCAGGTAATAATTTTTATGTGAATGGATTATTTGAAATAAACACAAATGTTTCTTTTTCTGGTGCTGGGGGTAGATATTTTAGGAACGGTATCAGAGGAACTGCAACTCTTTCTCAAACTGGTGCAGGTAAATTTTATTTGACTGCCCTGGGCGCTATTTTAGATGGTGCTTCTTTGAAAATAGTTTTATCTGCTGTTTTTGATTTATCACCTTTAAGTACAATTGTTCCTATTGGGGCAAATGTTACAATAACCGGTGCAAATATTAATAATACACCTACTAATCCACCTAATTCACATGGAGATTTAACTATAAATGGAACTTTAGATGTAACAGACAGAAATATAACCAATACCAACAGTGCTGTAGTTATAAATGGAACTTACAGAACCGCTCATTCAGGAGGGTTTTCAGGTTCCAGTTCCTCCATACCGGCAACAACAGGAACCATTAATCTTAATACAGGCTCTACAATAGAATTATATGCTTTGGGCGATCAATTGTTAAGAGCAAGGGCTGATTTTAAAAATTTAATTTTTTCCGGAAGTGGAACTAAAACTCCAGGAGGCCCATTTAATCCCGCAGGCACAATCACAATTAAAGATGCTGCCATTTTTGATTGTACAGGAAATATTAATGGAATCAATATCGGAGACGATAATACCAATCTTACCATGACCGGAAACAGTAGATTAATTTTAAGTACATTCGGCCCCAATCCTAAAATGGGCGGCGTCTATAATCTTACTGGCGGTGCAATTGAATTTAGAGGTTCTAATTTAACTCCTCAAACAATCCGCAATCAAACCTATCAGAATATTGAGGTAACGAGCAGTAATGTAAATAATTCAGATGGCAATATTATCTTGAATAATTCCGGAAGTTTTACTGTAAAAAGTGGTGGCGTGTTTACAATTAATGATAATACAATTGCCGGCCCTGCAGGAACACAAACTGTTATTGTAGAAAGCGGTGGTACTTTTAAATGTGGTAATACAAGAGGTTTTCATGGATTTGCGTTTACAACTGTTCCCAAGTTTAATTCTTCCATAAATGCAGACATTGAAAATATAATCCTTCAACCAAATAGCACAGTGGAATATTCAAGATCGCAGCCTCCGTTGTCAAGTGGGGATCAGCCTATCACCACAGCAAACGGACTTATTTATCAAAATCTTATTCTATCCGGAACCGGAAATAAAACTGCTCCACCGAATGACCTGAGAATACAGGGAAATTTATCGAAAACAGGCTCATGTAATTTTATTCATAATAATGGAACCGTTATCTTCAACGGGAGTGATGCGCAAACTTACTTGTCCTCATCACCACAAATGGTATTTTATAGTCTAACAAATGAAAATAATACAGAGCTTTTTGTCAACAACAACTTATCTGTTTACAAAAAACTTTTATTAGGAAATAATTCAAAGCTTAATGTGAATGCAGATATTACTTTGCTAAGCGATAAAAATCAAACTGCCAATGTAGCTCCAATACCCGTTAATTCATTTATCAATTATGGCTCAGGACGATTTATTGTAGAACGATATATTAATACAAATACTACTGATGGCGGCCATTCCAAATCATGGCAATTGATTGCTACGCCTGCATTTGGTGAAACTATTCATGATACGTGGCAAGAGAAAGGGAATACAACAATTTCAGGTTATGGTACCTGGATAACAGATCCATCAGGTACGTCAAATGGTTTTGACGCGGTCTCTTTCTCTCCATCTTTGAAATATTATAATCCATCTTCTAATGATTGGTTAGGAATTTCAAATACAAATATTAATCTTGAAAATGAAAAAGGATATATGATTTTTGTGCGCGGCGACAGGAAAGCAAATAATTTGAGTTCTCCTGCTACTCCTACCATATTGCGTACACGGGGAAAATTGTATTCATCTTTATCCGGTTATAATCCTCCGGCAAGTATCGTGGATGCCGGTAAATTTCAATCAATAGGAAATCCTTATGCTTCGACCATTGATTTTACAAAAATTAATACCTCTCCGGAAATTGAAAATTCATTTATTGTATGGGATCCTACTTTAGGAGGTGATTATGGATTGGGCGGCTATCAAACGATTACTGCAGCTACCAATTTCAAGGCAATACCTGGCGGCTCTTCGATTTATAATACTTCGGATGATTATAGAAATATTCAATCAGGGCAGGCATTTTTTGTGTATAATTATTCAGCAGTCCCCGGATTAGTTACTTTTAGCGAAGCATGTAAAACAGAATCAGGGAATCATTTGGTAAACAGAGATCCTCCGGAGTTATTAAACGAAAAACAATTTTTATTTACCAGCCTGTATGCAACTAACGGTAAAATAGTTGATGGAAATGCAATGGCATATAGCAACCAATTTTCAAATAAAATTGACAAAGACGATGCATTGAAATTAAATAATTCGGGAGAAAATATTGGAATAAAAAGAGATGGCAAAATATTGGCAGTGGAAGCACGGCAATCTTTACAAGGCGCGGATACAATATTTTTTCATTTATCAAACCTCACAAAGCAGAAGTACCAATTAATGTTTGTTGCTCAAAATATGCTAAATGGATTTGAAGCATTTTTGTATGACCAGTATTTAAAAAAAGAAACCGCTGTAAGTCTTTCCGATACTACGTTTGCTGATTTTTTGGTGACAGATGATGCAACTTCAGCAATGACTGATCGGTTTATGATAGTGTTCAGGCAATTGTCTGTTTCTTTTGTCTCAATAAATGCTTTTCAAAAAAATGAAAATGTTTTTGTGGAATGGAAAGTTGAGAACGAAAATAATTTAAAGCATTATGTAATTGAACATTCTGTTGATGGAATCCATTTTTCGGAGAAAGCAATAATAGAAGGTGATAGTAATTGTAAAGGTGAATACAGTTTCGGAGATTTAAATACGGTGGGTGGAATTAATTATTATCGGATTTGCGGCCTGGGAAACGATGGGAAGATAACATATAGTACAATTGTAAAAGTTTTTATTGGAAGCACGATTCCGCAATTAAGCGTCTATCCCAACCCGCTACAAGGAGATCATATTAACCTTCAATTCTTGCATCAACCAGCAGGAACGTACCAGCTACGTTTATTGAATTCATCAGGCCAATTAATTATGAAGAAGGAAATGAATCATCAAAATGGGAATAATACTGAAACGATCCAACTCAATAATAGCATGGCTCATGGAGTCTATCAATTGGAAATAATAAAACCTGACGGGCAGAAAAATGTGATTAAAGTGAGAAAGTGACGGGATGGCAATAATAAAGAATTTCTTTTTTGAAGAAAATAATTTTAATTTTAATAAATTAAATTAATCCCAATGAAAGAATTTTACCTCAATTTCTTTCAGGTTTATTTATGTAGGATAAAAATCGTAAAGCAGTTTGCGAATAAATTATCTTTAGTAATGCTTCTGTTTTTTTCAAGCCATCTTTTTTCTCAATCTAATCATACAGTAGCCTTCACGAATTCTACTTCTGATTTTAATGCGTTAGAAAAAATTTCTGCATCTGCAGGTAATACCGATTACTACATCACATTTGATCAAAATTATTTGTACATAAGCGTTTTCAATACTTCAGGAAGTTTCGCTACTAACGATAACCTGGCAATTTATATTGACACTGATCCCCAATCTGTACCAATATCAGGAAATGGCTCGGCAACAGGACTATCATATAATGGGGTTACCCCTTCGCTACCATTTAAAGCGGATTATAATGTATATGCTGAACAATTAGCGCAGGAGGCAAATAGTTATTCCGGAGGATGGATAGCTTCTTCTGGCCCCACCTATTCCACAACCTCAAATTCAAGGGAAGTAAAAATTCCTTTTGCGAGTTTAGGAAATCCTTATGCATTAAACATTACAATGTGGATGGGGAATGCGGGCTCAATATATTCTAATGCTCCAGGTGTTAATATTGCATCATCCGCTACTCCTGCTATTGCAAATTATTTTGGAACTTTTGGAATTAAAAATGGAACACAGGGAAATGCAAATCCAATAAATGTCGTTTCATCTCCTGCTTCAGGATATTTAGCTGGCGCTACTTCTATTGCAGGTGGGGTGTATGCCTATATAGACATAACAGCCAATGCGACCATTAACGGTTTGACATTAGCGCCCGGTGGAGTTATCAATGTGGAGACAGGTAAGACTTTAACTTCAACAGGAACTATTAATAATACCGCGATACTTAACAATCTCCAAAGCACACAAATAAATGTATCGGGCACTTATACATTGAAAGCATTCGCCTACTGTTCTTCTTTTAATGTAAATAATGGTGGAACTTATAATCATAATGTAACAGGAACTTCTCCAAACGGCGCTACAACAGATTGGCCGGGAATTAATACGCGTACTTATGGTGCATCTTCTAATGTAAATATTTTACAATGGGCAACAAGTAGCGCTACTTTACCTATTGGAATACCTGCACCCACTTCTGGTGGATGGGGAAATGTAACGATAAATGTTTCTCAGACTTATGGAGGTAATTGGAATCAGAAAGGTGCATTCAATAATATTTCTGGGAACTTGACATTAGATAACTTAGGAACCAATCTAACACCTACTCCCCCAAAAAGTTTCACTTTCAATCCACAATTACCAGGCGCTACTATAAATATTGGCGGCAACTTTCAGTTTAGTGCCGGTTCTAATAATAATGTTTTTATTTGTGAACCTTCAAATCCCGGACCTACAGGTACTGCCACTCATACAATGAATGTACATGGGGATTTTATTGTAAAAAGCGGCCATCTAAAATTTGCATATCATTATGCAACTGTTGTTATTAATTCGTGGGGATCGTATACCCAAACAGGGGGCGATGTTCAAGCTATTTCAAATCCGGATATAACAAAGGTGATAATTAATTCCTATGGAGTTAATAAAATATTTTCCGTGACTCCATCATTTACTACAAGCTTTAATACGTATGATATTATTTGGTACATACAAAATGGAGCTATTATTGGTTTAGCAACATCTTTGCCTTTTGGAGGAAAGTCAATTACTGATCCAACCAATATTGAGCTCATTGTGAATGGCACATTGAATTGCAATGCTCAAACAATACTTAATCTTGCCGGCCCTGCAACATTTACATTATCACCTGGTGGAACTTTAGGTATTGGTTCTGCATCTGGAATAGCTTCATCAGGTTCTTCTGGAAATATCCAAATGACTAATCGTAACTTCAGCACTGCTGCAAATTATGTTTATAATGGCACTTCAAATCAGATAACTGGGACCGGCTTGCCTGCTACTGTAAATTCATTGACCATAAATAATTCTAGTAACTCCAATACGGTTTCATTGACTAATAATGTGATCATTACATCATACCATGAAATTGATAAAGGAATATTTAGCATTAGAACCAAAAACGTAACCCTGCATTCTGATGCCAATGCTACAGCAAGTTTCAATGCATTGGGAGCAGGAGCAACTATCACGTATAATACCGGCAGATATATTGTTGAAAGATTTATCAATACAGGAACAGGAGCAGGACAACATGGAAAATCATGGCAATTATTATCGGCGCCGGCCAATGGCGGAACTGTTTATAATACCTGGCAGGAAAGCGGGCTTACGCCTACCGGATATGGCACATGGATAACAGATCCTTCCGGAACTGCAAATGGATTTGATGATTATTCACCTGCGCCTTCTATAAAAACATATAATCCGGCAACTAATGATTGGGATGGCATCGGTTCTACCAACAATTTGATTGCTAATCAAATTGGTTATTTTCTTTTTGTTCGCGGAGACAGAAATGCAAGAGCAATTAACTCCACGCCGACTCCCACTACATTACGAACTACAGGGAAATTATTTACAGGAAACCACCCGGGGGTAAATGTTCCAATGAATTCTTTTCAATCAATTGGGAATCCATATCCATCGGCTGTAAATTTTCGAACATTGTATTCTAAATCTGCCAACATTGATAATTCATTTTATGTATGGGATCCCTCTTTAAACGGATCGTATGGATTGGGAGGTTATCAAACAATTTCTGCTGCGACCGGATATCTTGCAATTCCGGGAGGAACCGATATTTATAATTCAACTACTGATTATCCCAACATCCAATCAGGACAGGCATTCATGGTGTATAATTCAGTCTCTTCTCCGGGCTCTGTAAATTTTACTGAAGATTGTAAAAATACCGGAAGCAGTTTAGTAAACAGAGTAGCAGGCGCATCCACGCAGACTCAATTTTTATTTGCCGATCTGTTTACTTCCAGTGGTATATTGGCCGATGGAAATGCGGTTGCTTTTGATAATTCTTTCCCGGATAGAATAGATAAAAACGATGCGATAAAGCTTAATAACGCCGGGGAAAATTTTGGAATTAAGAAAGATAGTGAAAGCTTTGCAATTGAGGCTATACCGCCTGTAACACAAGCTGATACTATATTTTATGATATGCATAATTTGAAACAACAGAATTACAGGTTGGTATTTATTCCCAAAAATATGTTTTTAGGTTTAAATGCATTTTTAATAGATCAATATTTGAAAACAGAAAAAGCGATTAGTTTAAGTGATAGTACATTTATCAACTTTTCAATTACATCCGATACAACTTCATCAGTGGCCAATAGATTTATGATTGTTTTCAGGCCTTCTGCAGAAGCATTAGCGGTTTCATTTATTTCGGTAAATGCCTATAAACAAAATACAAATGTAAATGTAGAATGGGAAGTGGAAAATGAAACCAATATGCTGGAGTATGAAGTGGAACGTTCTATAGATGGAACACATTTTTCAATGATTACAACAAAAGCTGCGATGAATATTTCAAAATCCGATTACAATTATATAGATCAAAATCCTTTTGCAGGCATTAATTATTATCGAATCAGTAGCGTACAACAAAATGGTCAGGTAGAATATAGTAACATAGTAAAAGTAGATATGGGGAATTTAAAACCCTCAATTAGCGTCTATCCTAATCCGTTAACTTCAGAAAACATTAATCTCCAATTCATTGATCAGCCTGCCGGTAATTATAAAGTACGGTTATTTAATACATCAGGCCAGTTAATGATAATGAAGGAAATTAATTTCGCAGGCGGGAGTAGTGCTGAAACGTTGCAGGTTAACAAGGATGCTGCAAATGGAATTTATCAGTTAGAAATAATAAAACCTAATGGAGAAAATGAGGTAATTAAAGTAAGAAAATAGGGAGGAAGAGATATAATTACATTTACAGTAAACAAATAAATATTGTTGATTTCAATTTTGCAGGCGACATAACGCCAATGTATAATCGGGAATTACTTTAGTATCCAAAAATTTGATTTTAAAAAATATTAACAAATGAAATCTATCTTTTTTCCTTTTTTAAAAAGAATAAACGGATGAATCAAAAAGTGGCTTCATCCCGCACTGCTAATAATATTACATTACTTCGCCATTTTGCTGCGTTCTTTGTTTTGATCTTTCATTCTTTTGATCTGACAGGTAAGATTTCTGATGAATTTTTGCGGAGAATCAGCGGGCAAACAATTTCTTTTAGTAAAATCGGGCTGATCATCTTTTTTTTCATCAGTGGCTTTTTAATTACCCAAAGTCTTGTTTCTTCTTCCGGCATAAAACAATTTATATCTGTTGCTGGCAGTCCTTTCAATTATAGGATTCCTAAAAAAACGTATTCTTCTTTTTATATTTATTTTTCTTTTTATTGCATTTGCAATTTTTGTTAATACAGAAAATTTTCAAGGAAATGTATGGGACTATTTCGATCCATATTTAATTTGGGGAATGTATTTTTTAACCGGATCGTTTATTTTTTTTATAAAAAATAAAATCATTCTTGATTATAAAATTTTGATAGCGCTTTTTGTGATTTGGTTTCTTGTTAGGAATATAGAGATTGTGAATATTGTAAGTGAATTAATTTGTTTTTCTTATTTCACTTTATGGATGAGTTTTAAAACACCTGTAGTCTTTAGCAATTTTTTTAAGCAAAATGATTTTTCCTATTCTATGTATTTATATGCCTATCCATTGCAGCAAATTTTCATTTCTGAAAATGCCCATATTTCGCCTTTGATGCTAATGTTATTTACAACATTGGCCTTAATTCCTTTTTGCTGGCTCTCCTGGAATTTTGTAGAAAAGCCTGCGTTGAAATTAAAGAGTTTGAAAATATAAATATGCACGGCCATAAGAGAAGGAGGTGATCACTTTAGGTTCCGGCTATTATCATTAATAAACGAAGAAATAATGGGAATTCCTGTTTTCCAGCAGAATTAAATTCTCTGGAAAGAAATATATTTCAGCAGGCGACTTCATTTTTCAAAAAACTACAACTCCTTCAAAACGGCGGCTCCCATTGACTCCGTTCCTAATATTTTACCGGTTGCCGTTTGAGTATCTGCGATATCCCTTGTACGCCATCCGTCTTTCAAAACTGCATCTACAGCCGCAATTATGGCTTCTGATTCAGTTTTCATTTTAAAAGAAATATCAAGTAGTAACGCAGCGGATAAAATGGATGCCAAAGGATTGGCAACGCCTTTCCCTGTAATATCGTGCGCGGAACCATGAATGGGTTCATATACGCCTGTTCCATCACCAATAGATGCACTGGCCAGCATACCCATTGAACCGGCAATCTGCGATGCTTCGTCTGTCAAAATATCTCCAAAAAGATTTGCCGTAACTACTACATCAAATCTTCTTGGGTCTTTTATCAATAGCATTGCAGTGGCATCTACAAACTGGTGTTCTACTTCTATATCAGGATATTCTAATGCTACTTTTTGCACTACTTCGCGCCAAAGCCTGGAGGTTTCAAGCACATTCGCTTTATCAACAGAGCATAATTTCTTTCTCCTGGTACGCGCGGCATCAAATGCTTTGCGGGCAATACGGTCCACTTCATAGCGGCTGTATTCAGCGACATCATAAGCGGTGTCGCCATTATTTTTTCTTCCTTTTTCTCCAAAATAAATATCGCCTGTTAATTCACGGAAAAATAAAATATCCGCACCTTTTAATATTTCAGGTTTTATACTTGAAGCTCCGAGTAATTCATCAAACAATTTAATTGGGCGAATATTCGCGTACAAGCCTAACTCTTTTCTCATCTTCAGCAAACCTTGCTCCGGCCTTACTTTGGCAGAAGGGTCGTTATCATATTTGGGATGTCCAACAGCTCCAAACAAAACGGCATCTGAGTTACGCATTTTTTCCAACGATTCGTCAGGTAAGGGGTTTCCGGTTGCTTCAATAGCTACATGGCCGATTAAGGCCGTATCATACGTGAAAGTATGTCCGAACTTTTCCGCTATTTTGTCCAATACTTTTTTACCAACTGCTGTTACTTCCTGGCCTATACCATCACCGGGAACAATTAGAATATGCTTATTTGCCATTTGAATTTTTTATTAATGAATTTTTAATAAGCCACTAATTGCGCGAATTAAACGAATATCTTGGTGCTTCTGCTTGTTTCTTACTTCTTGCTACTTTCTACTTACTTCTTGCTACTTTCTTCTTGCTACTTTCTACTTTCTACTTTCTCTTAAATACTATTCAACATCTTCAAAGTTGATTTAATTGCAGCGACAGTTTGATCGCTATCAAGACCGCGTGTTTTAAACTCCCGTCCATTATGCCTCCAGGTAATAATTGTTTCACAAAAAGCATCACTTTTACCACCGGGTGGAATGCGTACTGCATAATCTGTTAACACTGGCAGTTCAATTTTCTTTTGCTTATAGATCTTCTTTAGCGCGTTCATAAAAGCATCATATTGTCCATCTCCTTGTGCAAGTTCTTCAAAAGATTGGCCTTCAATACAAATTTTTAATGTAACTGATGGATTCAAATCCTTAGAATGTGTCAATACATAATTTTCTATCTGTACCTTTTGCTCAATGGCCACACTATCCAACACGTCTGAAATAATATAAGGAAGATCTGCCTGGGTAACAATTTCTTTACGATCTCCCAATTCAATAATTCGTTGGGTTACTTTTTTAAGATCCTGGTCGGAAAGGTGGATGCCCAGTTGCGAAAGATTGTTTTCAATATTGGCTTTTCCGCTTGTTTTTCCAAGCGCGTATCTGCGTTGGCGGCCAAAGCGTTCAGGCATCAGGTTGCTGAAATAAAGCTTATTTTTTTTATCACCATCTGCGTGTATGCCTGCGGTTTGTGTAAACACATTTTCACCAACTACAGGTTTATTTACCGGGACGCGAAATCCTGAAAATGTCTCAACTAATTTGCTTACGCTGTACAATGATTTTTCTGCAACTGATGTTGTTAGTTCAGGCATAAAATCATTGATCACAGCTATGGCGCTTGCCAACGGTGCATTGCCTGCACGTTCACCCATTCCATTTACGGTAAGATGTATCCCCGACGCACCTGCCTTTAATGCCTCCAACACATTGGCTGTACCCAGATCATAATCATTATGAGCATGGAAATCGAAATGTATTTTTGGATAACGTTGTACAATTTCAGAAACAAAATTGAAAGATTCAGTAGGAGTCAATACGCCTAAAGTATCAGGAAGCATGATTCGTTTCACCGGCTGTGTAGAAAGAAAATCGAGATATTGAAATACATAATCCTTTGAATTACGCATACCATTGCTCCAGTCTTCAAGATAAACATTGCAGTCAATACCTTTTTTTCTTCCAAGTTTTATCACCTCAGCAATTTCAGCAAAATGCTGTTCCGGCTTTTTCTTAAGTTGATGAGTTAAATGATTAAGAGAGCCTTTGGTGAGCAGGTTCATCACTTTAGCGCCTGCTTTTATCATCCATTCTACGGATACACTTCCATCAACAAAAGTCAGCACTTCCACTTTGTTCAGCAACCCGTTTGCTTTTGCCCACCTTGTTATTTTTTTTACCGCGTCAAACTCACCTTCAGATACGCGTGCTGAAGCGATCTCAATGCGGTCCACTTTTAATTCGGTTAATAAAAGCTTGGCAATGGTTAATTTTTCTACGGCAGAAAATGAAACCCCACTGGTTTGTTCGCCATCGCGAAGGGTGGTATCCATTATTTCAATGTGTCGCTGATTCTTTGGCATTTTTGTTTGTTATGATCTCAATTAATATAAACTCTTTTCAGCAAATGATAGGATGTCTTCTTTCATGGCCTGCAAATAATCTATATCGTCAAAACCATTCGTCAGATTGTGTTTTTTATAGCCGTTAATATCAAACGACTCTTGTTCACGGGTAGCAAGAATGGTTATCGTCTGATCCGGAAGATTGATTTCGAATTGGGCTTTAGGATCTGCCTCAATGGATTTAAAAATTTTTATTAAAAATTCTTCACTTACCTGCACTGGAAGAATACCAACATTAATTGAATTGTTCTTAAATATATCAGCGAAGAAACTGGAAACTACTGCACGAAAACCATAATCATAAATGGCCCATGCAGCATGTTCCCTGCTGCTGCCGCTTCCAAAATTTTTACCACCCACCAATATTTTACCAGAGTAAATTGGATTATTTAGAACAAAATCCTTTTTAGGTGTTTCATCTGAATTGTATCTCCAATCGCGAAAAAGATTATCACCGAAACTCTTACGCTCGGTTGCCTTTAAAAAACGCGCAGGAATAATCTGGTCTGTATCCACATTCTCAATCGGCATTGGAACTGCTGTACTGGTAAGCACTGTAAATTTATCGTAAGCCATAAGTTTGAAAAGCCTCACCCCAACCCCTCTCCGAAGGAGAGGGACGTGGAGAAATAGCGTGATTTATTTAGTTTTTTAAATAATTATATTATACATCTGACATGGTTACATTTAAAGAAGTTCTCTCGGATCTGTCACAACTCCTATAACTGCTGCTGCCGCTGCTACCAGAGGACTGGCCAACATTGTTCTTGCCCCAGGCCCTTGTCTTCCTTCGAAGTTTCGGTTGCTGGTACTCACCGCATATTTACCTGCGGGAATTTTGTCATCGTTCATAGCCAAACACGCTGAGCAACCGGGCTGGCGTAATTCAAATCCAGCTTCAGTTAAAATATCCAAAATACCTTCATCTTTTATTTGTTGCTCTACTACATGCGAACCCGGAACGACCCACGCAGTAACGTGTTCCGCTTTTTTTCTTCCTTTTATGATTGATGCAAAAGCACGGAAATCTTCAATCCTTCCGTTGGTACAACTTCCTATAAATACGTAATCTACTTTCTTTCCCAGCATCGCATCATCTTCATGAAAGCCCATGTAATTAAGGGATTTTTCATAGCTGGCATTTCCGCTAACGGTATCTTTTGAAACTGGAATATGTTTGCTGATACCCACGCCCATTCCGGGGTTGGTACCAAAGGTGATCATAGGTTCGATATCGGCAGCATCAAAATTATATTCTTTATCAAATACCGCGTCAGCATCTGTTTTCAAGGTTTTCCAGTAAACCAACAAATTATCCCATTTTTCGTTTTTTGGCGCTTTATCTTTTCCTTTTAAATAAGCAAAAGTTGTTTCATCCGGAGCTATCATTCCGCCACGGGCGCCCATTTCGATACTCATATTACACACGGTCATTCTGCCTTCCATACTCAGATTTTCAAAAACTTCACCCGCATATTCCACAAAATATCCTGTCGCGCCTGCTGCTGTTAACTTCGATATAATATAAAGCGCTACGTCTTTTGCTGTGATTCCTTTTCCTAACTTCCCGGTTACATTGATGCGCATCTTCTTAGGCTTTGGCTGCATAATACACTGCGAGGCAAGTACCATCTCTACTTCGGAAGTGCCTATACCAAAAGCAATAGCACCGAAAGCTCCATGCGTTGAGGTGTGAGAATCACCGCAAACAATCGTCATGCCCGGAAGCGTAATTCCATTTTCGGGGCCAACTACATGCACAATTCCATTCTTTGGATTATTTAATCCCCAATGGGAAATACCATATTTCGCGGAATTTACCTCTAATGCTTTCAATTGATTTGCAGAGAGCGGATCTTTCACAGGCAAATGCTGGTTGATTGTAGGTGTGTTGTGATCGGCTGTAGCAAACGTTTTGTCTGCAAACATCACTTTTAATCCCCTGCTTTGCAGACCACCAAAAGCTACCGGGCTTGTAACTTCATGAATGAAATGCCTGTCAATAAAAAAAACGTCAGGGCCATCTTCAATTTTGCGAACAACATGAGAATCCCAAACTTTATCAAACAGGGTAGTGGAAGTATTATTCATTTTATTTTTTTTATTAGACGCGCAAATTTCCTAAAAAATCATCAAACATGTTGCATTTAATTCAAAATGGCAGCAATGTTTTACGGCTTTTTGGTAAAAGATTGCACAAGCAATCTTTCCGGGAAGCGATCAATTTCTAACCCGTAATTTTTTTTAATTTTAAGAACTGTTTTATTTTTAATCTTCATCTACACCAAATACCCAAAGGCATTATCATCTTTCTTTAATTCAGTATAATTAACTTTATAAAGATTGAGGTTTTTTTTCAGGGAGGCGTAATCTTTTTTATCACTTAATTCAATACCTACCAATGCAGGTCCTGCTTCTTTGTTATTTTTTTGGATGTATTCAAACCGGGTAATGTCGTCATGAGGACCAAGCACCTCATTCACAAATTCTTTTAAAGTGCCCGGTCTCTGTGCAAAGCGAATCAGAAAGTAATGTTTTAATCCTTCATATTGTAATGACCTTTCTTTTATTTCCTGCATACGATCTATATCGTTATTGCCACCGCTGATTATACATACTACATTTTTGCCTTTAATACTTTCAGCATAATCGTCTAATGCGGCTATTGACAGAGCACCCGCAGGTTCTGCAACAATTGCGTCTTCATTATACAATTGCAAAATGGTGGAACAAACTTTACCTTCCGGAACCAGGTGCATTTCATTTAAAACCTCTTTACAAATTTTATAAGTAATATCTCCGGCACGACTTACAGATGCACCATCTACAAAATGATCAATATTTTCTACTGTAACCGGATGGCCTGCCTTAAATGCTTCTGACATCGAAGGGGCACCTGAAGGTTCTACACCGATTATTTTTGTTGATGGAGAAAAAGTTTTAAAATAAGAACCTACTCCTGATGCCAAACCTCCACCACCGACTGGTAAAAATAAGTAGTCAATATGATTCATTTCTTCTAATATCTCTAACCCCACTGTTGCCTGTCCTTCAATGATCTTGGTGTTATCATAAGGTGGGATAAATGTCTTATTATTTTCATTGGTATATTTCAAAGCGGCTACCGCACATTCTTCAAATGAATCACCTACCAATTGTATCTCTACAAAACTTTCACCAAACATTTTTGTTTGTTTTACTTTTTGTTTGGGAGTTATCACCGGCATAAAAACCACTCCGTTACAATTTAGTTTTTTACATGAATAAGCAAAGCCCTGTGCATGGTTACCTGCACTGGCGCAAACAATCCCTCTCTTCAATTGTTCTGAAGGTAAAGTACTCAACATATTATAAGCTCCGCGAAGTTTATAGGAGCGAACTACCTGCAAATCTTCTCTTTTGAGAAATACATTGCAAAAATATTTCTGCGACAAATTTCTGTTAAGTTCGAGCGGGGTTCTGATTACGATATTTTTCAAACGCGCAGATGCATCCGCTACCCCTAATCCATCAAAGAGCGGAAATAAATTGACTTCATTATTATTAGTATCCATTGTATTATTCATAAAGTCATTTAAAAAGGTTGTCAACTCTTTAAAAAGAAGACAACCTTTGAAACTTATGCTGGTTCCTGGTTTTCAGGTCTCAGACTTCTTACTGTTTTACCTGCCCGCCACATTTCGCTCTCGCGCAATTCTTTTAATTCGGCGTCTAATTTTACCCTATAATCTGCCTGGGAATTGGAATCAATAGAACGCTTTGCTTCTTTACCTGCGGCTACACTGGCGTATAGATCAGAGAATACAGGTAATGTGGCATCGCGGAATTTTTTCCACCAGTCTAATGCACCACGTTGCGCTGTGGTAGAGCAATTAGCATACATCCAATCCATACCGTTCTCAGCCACAAGAGGCATTAAAGATTGGGTCAATTCTTCAATAGTTTCATTAAATGCTTCAGAAGGAGAGTGGCCATTTTTGCGAAGCACTTCAAATTGTGCAGCAAAAATTCCTTGTATAGCGCCCATCAAAGTTCCGCGTTCGCCGGTAAGGTCGCTGAATACTTCTCTTTTGAAATCAGTTTCAAATAAATAACCTGAGCCAATGGCAATACCCAATGCAATTACCCTGTCAAATGCTTTCCCTGTTGCATCCTGGAAGATAGCATAGCTGCTGTTTAATCCGCGTCCCTGTAAAAACATTCTTCTTAAAGAAGTGCCTGAGCCTTTGGGTGCTACTAAAAATACATCCACATCTTTGGGAGGAATAATTCCTGTCTGGTCATTATAAGTAATTCCAAAGCCATGAGAAAAATACAATGCCTTTCCTGGAGTTAAATGTTTTTTTACTGTTGGCCATAATGCTATTTGTGCAGCATCGCTAAGCAGGTAACAAATAATAGTTCCTTTTTCGAGCGCTTCTTCAATTTCAAATAATGTTTTACCTTCTACAAATCCATCCTGTACTGCTTTATCCCAGCTTTTTGAATTTTTACGTTGGCCAACTATTACGTTGATTCCATTGTCGCGCTGGTTCAAAGCCTGACCGGGTCCTTGAACGCCATATCCAATTACAGCTACTATTTCATCTTTTAAAATTTTTTGTGCTTTGGATAAAGGGAATTCTTCACGTGTTACTACTTTTTCTTCTGTACCTGCAAAATTTAATGTTGCCATGTTGTTATTATTTTTGTTTTTGTTTGATGAAATATTTATTTAGTATCGTCTGTCTTTTCATTAAAGATGATCTGATTATGAAAAGGATCAATCACTGTAACAGCCATTGAACCATAAAATGTTTTTTCCAATCCGGGTTTATTGTATTTGTATTTTTTATTAATAATTTCTTTGTGAAATTCTTCGATGCCTTTGCACCACACAAATACATTTGTGCCGGGTGTTCCATCACCGTGGTGTTCGCTTAAATGAATTACTAATCCCTCACGCTCAATCTCCATATAGACTGGCGTATTCTCTTCAAAAGTATGTTCCCAATTTATTTTAAACCCCAGCCAATCAATATAAAATTCGATTGCTTTTTTATGATCGAAAATCCGTAAAATTGGTATTACTTTTTCTATGGTCATCAGTTTTATTTTTTTTGCATAAACATCCAGCGGTGCCCTTCAATATCAGCACATCTGTATCTTTTGCCCGGAAAATCTTCTTCAATTTCTGACAGGATTTCGGCTCCGCTTTCCTCAGCATTTTTAAAATATTCTTCCACATTTTCTACATAAACCAATAAGCCATTTACAACCCACGGAACTGAAAGCCATTTGTCCATTTGTTTATCGCTTTTACGCTGTTTATTAATACTTTCATAATCTACTGACGGGGTCGCAATCATAATTATATTTTCACCTGCTTTTAATTCAGAATGAGTTAACCGACCATCTTCTACAAACCTCATTTCCATGTTTTCTTCAAAACCAAAAGCCTTCTTTAACCATTCTAAAGAAGAAACGCCATTTTCATAAGACAACATGGAAATTACATTTTGCATATAATTTTTTTTCGCTACATAGTAAATACTTCCTCCTGCTTATCCAAAAATTCATTCTCCACTACTACTTCACCCGGTTGCTTTTTTTCAAACTCTTTTACTTTAAAATGAAAGCCACTGCTTTCTTTGATAATAGCTACGCGCGCACTTCTTACAAATTCAATCAAACCATAAGGTTCAAGCGCTTCAATCAATTTATCTGTTTCTTCACGATGACCGGTGGTTTCAAATACGGTGAAATCTTTGCGAATGGCTACAGCCCTTGCTCCAAATTGATGAAGCAATCTTTCTACTTTAGCCTTTTCAGCAATTGTATCAGTAGGCACTTTATACAAAGCCATTTCCTGCCAGATGATCTCATCATTGGTATTATAATAGGCTTTTAAAACGTCCACCTGTTTTTCAATCTGGCGAACTAATTTTTTTACTACTTCTGCGGTTTCTTCAATTACAATATTAAAGCGGTGTATGCCCGGCACTTCTGAAGGAGAAGTATTGAGATTTTGTATATTAATTTTTCTGCGTGAAAAAATAATAGATACCCTGTTTAGAATTCCAATCTGGTCTTCTGTATAAACCGTTATGGTATATTCCTGCTTACCTGTTGGCGGTAAAGAAGAATTTGACGTATTTGTTTGTTGACTGTTCATAATTTAAAATTTACTTTCTCAAAAAATAGTATTTAGAATAAACGGATTTCAGAAACGCTACAACCCTGCGGCACCATAGGAAATACATTATTTTCCTTGCCTACTATTACTTCAAGCAGGTAGGGTCCTTTTGTATCAAGCATTTTTTTAAGGCCTTCTTTTAGATTTTTTCTCTCAGAAACTTTATCTGAATCTATATGATAGGCTTTGGAAAGCGCTACGAAATCGGGACTGTCAATATTTGTAAATGAATATCTTCTCTCGTTAAATAATTCCTGCCATTGCCTTACCATTCCAAGGAAATGATTGTTGAGAATAATAATTTTTACATCAATTTTGTTTTGCATAATAGTTCCCAATTCCTGCAAGGTCATCTGGAAGCCACCATCTCCGATTATGGCTACCACAGTGCGGTCAGGCGTTCCCATTTTTGCACCCATGGCCGCTGGTAATCCAAAGCCCATGGTTCCAAGCCCTCCGGAGGTTACATTACTTCTTGATTGATTAAATTTTGCATATCTGCAGGCAACCATCTGGTGCTGGCCTACGTCGCTTACAATTACAGCATTACCTTCTGTTAACTCATTCAAAACTTTCATTACCTCGCCCATCGTCATGATATCCGTTTCAGGATTTAATTCCTGGTTGATGCAGGTGTCAATTTCTTTTTGCCTGTATTCATTAAACTTTTGTAACCACTCTTTATGTTCTTTTTTATCAATGAGATTGGTAAGCAATGGTAAAGTTTCTTTACAATCGCCCCAAACAGGCACTGTCGTTTTTACGTTCTTGTCAATTTCAGAAGGGTCAATATCAAGGTGAATTATTTTTGCCTGCTTTGCATATTTATCTAACCTGCCTGTCACGCGGTCATCGAAGCGCATTCCCACTGCAATTAAAACATCACATTCATTGGTCAATACATTAGGGCCATAATTTCCATGCATACCAAGCATTCCAACATTTAAAGGATGATCTGTAGACAAGGCGCTTAAACCGAGAATAGTCCATGCAGCAGGAAGACCGCCTTTTTCTATAAATGCTTTGAATTCTTTTTCTGCTTTTCCAAGGATAACACCCTGGCCAAAAATTACGAACGGCTTCTTTGCGTCATTAATTAATTGAGCAGCTTGTTCTATGTATTCAGGCCGCACTATTGGCTTGGGACGATAACTTCGTATATGGCTGCACGGTACATAACCCTCAAAGTCGAATTTTTGTATTTGTGCATTTTTTGTGATGTCAATTAAAACCGGCCCTGGTCTTCCGCTTTTTGCGATGTAAAATGCTTTTGCCAGAGCCATAGGAATTTCAGTGGCATCCGTAACCTGGTAATTCCATTTGGTAACAGGAGTTGTAATATTTATGACGTCTGTTTCCTGAAAGGCGTCGGTTCCCAAAAGATGCGCAAAAACCTGGCCTGTGATACAAACAACTGGCGTGCTGTCAATCATAGCATCAGCCAATCCCGTTACAAGATTGGTAGCACCCGGGCCACTGGTAGCAAAGACTACGCCTACTTCTCCGGAGGTTCTTGCAAATCCCTGTGCGGCATGGATGGAACCTTGCTCATGACGAACCAAAATATGATTGAGCCTGTCCTGGTAATCATACAATGCATCATAGATTGGCATGATAGCGCCGCCGGGATATCCGAAAATAGTTTTTACTTTTTCAGCAATCAATATTTTCATCACTGCTTCGCTGCCGGTGATATTTTCTGTTTTTTTAGAAGATGTTTTTACTTTTTTTTCTTCTTCCAATTCAAGAGTATTCATAATAATGTTTTTTTATTTTTAATTCTTTTTTTATTCTTCATCCGTCACACATCCCTGACTCGCGTCCTTTACAAACTTTGCATATTTGTACAAAACACCGTTGGTTGCTTTTAATGCAGGTTGTTTCCATGCTGCTTTTCGTTTCGCAATTTCTTCATCGCTTACTTTTAAATTGAGCGTATTTTTAACTGCATCTATTTCAATAATATCATCGTCTTTTACTAATCCCAGCAAACCACCCTCAAAAGCTTCAGGAGTAATGTGTCCGACGACGAAGCCATGAGTGCCGCCACTAAATCTTCCATCCGTAATCAATGCCACTGATTTACCCAAACCCGCTCCAATAATGGCTCCCGTAGGTTTTAGCATTTCAGGCATTCCGGGTGCGCCTTTAGGTCCTATGTTTCTGATCACTACCACGTCTCCGGCATGAACACGCCCGCTTTGCAGGCCTTCTATTAAATGTTTTTCACCTTCGAATACTCTGGCAGTGCCTTCAAAACGGGTGCCTTCTTTTCCTGTAATTTTTGCAACGCTTCCACCTTCTGCTAGATTGCCGTAAAGTATTTGTAAATGCCCTGTAGCTTTAATCGGATTTTCTAATGAGTGAATAATATCTTGTTTCTCAAAATCCAAATCAGGCGCATCTTTTAAATTCTCTGCAATTGTTTTGCCTGTTACCGTGATGCATTCTCCATACAACAAACCCTTGTTCAATAAATATTTCATCACCGCCGGAACGCCTCCTTGCTTGTGCAAATCTTCCATTAAATATTTTCCGCTTGGTTTAAAATCAGCGAGCATCGGGATTTTATTGCTGATACGTTGAAAATCATCCGGAGATAATTTTACTCCGACACTTTTTGCCATTGCTATCAAATGCAATACAGCATTGGTGCTTCCTCCGAGAACCATTACAACTGTCATCGCATTATCAAATGCTTTACGCGTCATGATATCTTTTGGTTTGATATCTTTTTCCAATATATTTTTTATAGCAGCGCCAATAGCTGCACATTCTTTTTCTTTGTCTTTGCTCAACGCAGGATTACTTGATGAATAGGGTAAGCTCATACCCAGGGCTTCAATTGCGCTTGCCATTGTATTGGCAGTGTACATTCCACCACAAGCTCCCGCTCCGGGACATGCGTGACGAACGATTCCTTTAAAATCAGCTTCATCCAAATTGCCTGCAATCTTTTGACCCAGTGCTTCAAATGCAGATACAATATTTAGGTCTTCTCCTTTATAATGTCCCGGTGCAATGGTACCGCCATATAACATAATTGACGGACGATTCAATCTTCCCATTGCCATAATAGATCCCGGCATATTTTTATCGCAACCCGGAATAGCAATGATGGCATCATAATATTGTGAACTGGCATTTGTTTCAATACTATCGGCAATCAAATCGCGACTTACGAGACTGAAACGCATTCCGTCAGTACCCATACTGATTCCATCACTAACACCGATTGTGTAAAAACGTAGTCCCAGCAAGCCTTCCACATCATTAACACTTTTTTTTACAGATGTTGCTAAATCATTCAGGTGCATATTGCAGGGATTCCCGTCCCAGCCCATACTTACGATTCCAACCTGTGCTTTTTTAAAATCTTCTTCCTGGAAACCGATGGCATAATACATGGCCTGGGCTCCAGGAAGTGTTTCATCCTGTGTAAGGGTTTTACTGATCTTGTTCAGTTCTGTTTTTTTTAAATTCTCGCTCATTTTTTAAATTGAAATCTTGATTATTTATTTGTTTACTGTATGAATGACCCCTTCGGAGTGATAAAGTTTTTACTTTAGAATTACCCTGCTAAAAATATTCAAAGATAATTTCGTTTGTTCATTACTGTTATACTTTAAAAAAAATAAAAATTGTGATTATTTTTTGTTTTATTTATTAAATCGTACTTCTATTTTAATTCTAAATATTGATTATTTGCTTACTGTACAGGTCTTAATACCCTCCGTGGGATACCATGATGACTTGTAACAAGATTTTTATATTCCTTTTGAATGATACTGCCCAATGCATCTTTCCATTGTTTTTTAAAAAGTATATTATCCAGTGAAGCAATACCGATCACTTCGGCAGCCGTACCACAAAAAAAAGCGCTGTCTGCTCCATGAACTTCTGAAAGAGTAATTTGTTTTTCTATCACTTCAATATCAAGTTCAGCGCATATTTCCAAAACTGTAGCCCGTGTAATCCCAGGCAAGATACTTCCTGTTTCCGGAGTATATAAGACCCCTTTATTTTCTATAAAAATATTAGCACCAGGACCTTCTGCTACAAAACCATTCATATCTTTTAATAAGGCCTCATCATAACCCTTTGATTTTGCTTCCTGTGATGCGAGAATAGAATTTACATAATGCCCTGTGGCTTTTGCTTCAATTTTAAAACCATGCGGGTTGGGCCTTTGAAAAGAAGAAGTCATTACTTTCAATAACTCGTTTCCCAGGAAAGGCTGCATTTGCCAGGCTTCAATTACGATAAAAGATTCTTTATTGAGATTAAAACTCATGTTGGCCGGAGCATACACCAGTGGACGGATATAGGCATCCTGTAAATGGTTTAATCTTAAAATTTCATAGCTCGCTTTTATCAATTCTCCGTTGCTCCAGTTGTAAGGAAGATTGAGCGCATGAGCAGAATTTTTTAATCTGTCAAAATGCTCCGTTTCTTTAAAAATTTTTGTATTGCCCTCCTCTGTTTTGTAAGAGCGGATGCCTTCAAATACGCCATAGCCATAATGAAGTGTTTGGCTGTACAAGTCAATTTTTGCTTCGGAAGCTTTTACGATTTCTCCGTTCAAATAAATAATAGTGTTTTCGTTGTAATACATATTTTTTTTATTAGTAGTAATAATAAAAAACCCGCATCTTTTGGAGGCGGGCTATTTGTAATAATTAAAATTTTTAAATAGTGATTCCACCTCCGTGTAAGGGTATTATAATGACGATGACAGTAATAACAATCACTGTAATAATTTGTATGCCATCATGTAAATTACCTTTCAACATTGGTAAAAAATTGAAAAGCAAACTTAGCATACCCTTTTAAAAAAACAAAGAACTTTTTTTTATTTCTTATTGTTAAATAATAGTTGCCTGTCCTAATGCCATATTCCGGATATTGGAATGATGCGGAATATCATTAGAAATAAAATCACTTATCAACTCTCCTATAGTAGAAGTAAAATAAGAGTTTACAGGGTCAATATCTTTTGTTACAAAACCATTACTCATAGTCCATTCTATAGCTTCTTTAATGGTTTTGGCTTCTTCAGTTAATCCGAAATATTCCATCATTAAAGCGCCGGATAAAATAGAACCTATTGGATTGGCAATGTCTTTGCCGGCAGCTTGCGGATAAGATCCGTGGATAGGCTCGAATAAGGCATTTTTTTCTCCAATAGATGACGATGGCAATAAGCCCAAAGATCCGCTTATCACACTTGCCTCATCGCTTATGATATCTCCAAACATGTTCTCAGTAAGTATTACATCGAATTGTTTTGGATTAATAATTATTTGCATTGAAGCATTATCTACAAACATATAATCTACTTTTACATTAGGGTAGTTTGCTGAAATTTCCTGCACAGTTTTTCTCCACAACCTGGATGTTTCCAATACATTGGCTTTATCAACAAGCGTTAATTTATTTCTTCTTTTTTGTGCAGCAGCAAAAGCCAGGTGTGCTATACGACTTATTTCTTCTTTATTATAAATACAAAGATCTGAGGCTTCCGTTCCTTCTTCATTCATTTCTTTTTTACCAAAATAAATGCCACCAGTAAGCTCGCGGTAAATTACAAAGTCAACGCCAGCCAACTGTTTTTCTTTTAAGGGAGAAAGGTGGTGCAAAGTTGGGTAAGTGGCTATAGGCCTGATGTTGGCAAACAATTGCAATTCTTTTCTTAGCCTTAGCAAACCTTGTTCCGGACGCACTTTTAACGATGGATCGTTGTCGTATTTGGGATGGCCTATGGCTCCCAATAAAACTGCATCGCTTTTGAGGCTGCTGTCAATGGTTTCCTGTGGTAAAGGGTTGCCAGTCTTATCAATTGCCTCAGCGCCCATGATGCAATGGGTAAAATTGAAATGGTGTTGAAATTTATTGGCAATTGAACCTAAAACTCTTAAAGTTTCACGGGTAACTTCCGGGCCAATACCATCTCCGGAAATAACGGTTATATTTTTGTCCATGGTTTTCTACGCTTTCGCGGATCGTTTATTTTTAATTTAATTTTTTTTTAATCATGCCAAAGCAAGTGCAACAGGTTGATTGATTGAATAAATTTTATGACTCCCGTTTTTTAATTCCAATACTTTTTGAACACATGAAGGAATATTGCTTTGATCGTGGCTAACATAGATCAATGTTTTGTTAGATTCTGAACAAATATGGTCAATAAAAGAAACAAAACGAATGCTTTGTTTGTGATCAAGCCCCTGGCATGGCTCATCTAAAACCAACAATGGAGGATTTTTTACCAAAGCCCTTGCAAGCAAGATCATCCGTTGGAGACTGGCTGAAATTGAATGTAATGGTTTTGTTGACACATGAGAAAGTTGTAAAAAATCCAACCACTGCAGTATATTGTTATATTGTTTGTTATTTAATTTTTTGAACAAGCCAATTGTATCAAAATAGCCCGAACCAATAGCCTGGAAGCAGGTGATGTTCTTATCAAAATAAGCATGCAGTTCGGGAGAAATGTATCCTGTTTTTTCCTTGATATCCCAGATGCTTTCACCGCTTCCTCTTCTCTTGCCGAATAGATAAATTTCGTTGGAATATGCCTGGGTATGATCACCGGTTATCATGCTTAACAAAGAAGATTTGCCCGCGCCGTTCCGGCCTTTTAATAACCATTTTTCACCTTGTTTTATTTCCCAATTGAGATGCTGAAGGATGACATGTTCTCCGTATTTTAAACTAATGTTTTTCATTTTTACCACAGAGTCAAACTGGAGATTTTCATTTGAAAGTGGTAATAGATCATTATTAAATTTAAATTCTATACTTTCAGAGGAAGCAAATTTTTCAGGATCAAAGTTTTCTTTTTCACCAAAAAACGATAACTTTTTATTTTCCAAAAAGGAAATATGTGTTATAAATTCCGGAATAGGAAATGTTCCCGGAATCAAAATAATCTGTGTTCCTTTGTTTGCAATTTCTTTTAATATTTTATTTACTTCTTTGCGAACGGAAGCATCCAAGCCGGTATAAGGCGTATCCAAAATTAAGACCTGTGGCGGATTCAGCAATGCCTTGGCTAATTGAAATCTTTTATGTTCCCCGCTTGAGAGCTGGATAAGAGGAGAATTTTTTAAATGATCAATTCCAAGAATTCCTAAAGTATAATTGATATTATTTGCCTCCGTGTCCGGTAGGAAGGTTGGTTTGCTGGTGTTCTTAATAATTTGCAATAATTCCTCAAAAATGGTTGATGCATCATTGGCGTCGAAACTATTAAACCGTTGTTGATAATAAAAATCGGATATGCCGGATAGGTTTTTAAATGAATAACGCTGCTCCACAAGATCTACCCGTGTATGCATCCCAGTTATATTTTCAGAATCAGTAGAAATATTCCCGAAGAAATGTATTTTTCCTGCGATCGCTTTCGCTAAAGTTGTTTTTCCACTTTCTCCATCTCCGAGGATTGCCAAATGCTGCTTGGGTTCAAGCGAGAAAGAAATTTCATCAAGCACAGTATTATCCTGCATTTTCACTACAAGATCTTTTACTATGAGAGATGCATTTTTCATTTTATAAAATAGCTTTTAAGCAAGGGTTTTTTCAAAATTGATGATATCTTCTTTACTATTTATCAGGAAATCAATATCATCATATCCGTTCAGCAAACAGGTTTTTTTATAATTATTAATATTAAATTTTTCATTTTCTCCTGAGGCGTCAATGGTTATTGTTTGGTTTTCCAGGTCAACAGAAAGTGTAGAACCATTCTTTAATCTGAATATTTTTTGCAAAAATTCTTCACTTACTTGTACCGGAAGAACTCCGTTATTTAGAGCATTATTTTTAAATATATCTGCAAAAAAACTGGATACCACTACATATAATCCATAATCAAGGATTGCCCATGCTGCATGTTCGCGTGAAGAGCCGCAGCCAAAATTTTTTCCTGCGACAAGTATGGAGCCTTTGTATTCCGGTTTATTTAAAATAAAATCTTTTTTCGGTTGTGCTTCATCGTTATTAAAGTAACGCCAATCTCTAAATAGATTTTTTCCAAATCCATCGCGCGTGGTTGATTTTAAAAACCTCGCCGGTATGATCTGGTCAGTATCCACATTCTCTTCAGGAAGAGGGATAAAGGTGCTTTGTATTTTTTGTAATGACTTCATTTTTTTAGTTTAGTAATTCTCTTATATCTGTCACAACTCCGGTAATGGCTGCTGCTGCTGCTGTTAGCGGACTTGCCAATAATGTTCTCGCTCCTGCGCCCTGCCTTCCTTCAAAGTTTCTATTGCTGGTAGAGATACAATATTCTCCGGCCGGAATTTTATCTTCATTCATTCCCAGGCACGCGCTACACCCGGCCTGCCTGATTTGAAAACCTGCTTCATTAAAAATGACATCAAGCCCTTCTGCCACTAATTGTTGGGCTACCTGGTGTGAACCGGGAACTATCATCACTTTCACATTTTCATTTTTCTTTTTTCCTTTTATAACGAAGGCCACTAAACGCAAATCTTCAATTCTCGAATTGGTGCAGCTCCCGATGAAAACATTTTGCACCGGCATTCCTTTTAATTGTTGCCCTGCTTTTAACCCCATGTATTCGAGCGCTTTTATTAAATTCTTTCTTTCGCCCTCATCAGCAATACTTTCAATAGTGGGCACTGATTCATTAATGGTAATGCCAAGCCCCGGATTAGTGCCATAAGTGATCATAGGCTCAATATCTTTTGCATTTATATGAATTTCTTTATCGAACACGGCGTCTTCATCAGAATATAACTTTTTCCATTCCTCCATTTTTTCATCCCATTCGTTCTCTTTGGGCGCAAACACCCTGTTTTTCATATATTCAAAAGTAATTTCATCGGGCGCTATCATTCCGCCTCTTGCGCCCATTTCAATACTCATATTGCAAATGGTCATTCTTGCTTCCATAGAAAGCGCGCGGATAGCAGAGCCTGCATATTCCACAAAGTAGCCGGTAGCGCCGCTTGCAGAGATTTTAGAAATAATATAAAGAATAACATCTTTTGAAACAACTCCTTTATTTAATTCGCCTTCTACATTAATGCGCATTACTTTTGGCCTGTTTTGCAAAATACATTGGGAAGCAAAAACCATTTCTACTTCGCTTGTGCCAATGCCAAAAGCGATACAGCCAAAAGCGCCATGTGTAGAAGTATGACTGTCACCACAAACGATGGTTACGCCCGGTTGGGTAATTCCTAATTCAGGGCCTATGATGTGAACAATTCCCTGGAAAGGATGGCCTAAACCATATAATTCCACATTATGTTTCTTACAATTATCCACTAATTTCTGAACCTGGTTTCTGCTTAATTCTTCTTTTATAGGAAGATGCTGGTTGATAGTAGGAACATTATGATCTGCCGTCGCTACTGTCTTTTCGGGTCTGAAAAGTGGCAATCCTCTTTTTTCAATTCCGGCAAAAGCCTGTGGGCTGGTAACTTCATGGATAAAATGCTTATCTATATAAATAACATCAGGCCCATCCGGTATTGACTTTACCAGGTGCTTATCCCAAATTTTTTCAAATAATGTTTTACTCATTTTATTAGGTGTCGTGTTTGAGGTATCAGATTTGAGGTTTCAGGTATCAGTGTTTCAGCAATCTGTTTTTCGCTAAACACCAATGGCTGACTTCTGATAGCTGCTTGCTAATTGAGAAAGATCTTCATCCTCAACCACTTTTTTATTATCGGCCACTTTCAAAAACCTTTCGTATAAAACATCCACATCGTTTCTGTCAAATTGATATCCCAATTTATGGAAACGATAGGCCAATGCACTGCGCCCACTTCTCGCTGTGAGTACGATTTTAGAACTGTCAGCGCCTACTTCATCAGGATTTATAATTTCATAAGTAAGTGTATCCTTTAAAAATCCATCCTGGTGAATACCCGAAGAATGCGAAAATGCATTACTTCCAACAATGGCTTTATTTGGCTGCACAGGCATTCTCATCGTATCAGAAACCAGGCGGCTCATAGGAAATAATTTTGTAGCATCTATATCTGTATAAAAGCCCAATGCTTTGTGTTGCTTTATCACCATTACCACTTCTTCCAATGAAGTGTTACCGGCTCTTTCGCCAAGTCCGTTGATAGTACATTCCACCTGGCGGGCGCCGCCGATTACTCCTGAAATTGAATTAGCCGTCGCTAGTCCGAGATCATTATGACAATGACACGAGATCACTGCTTTGTCAATATTGCTTACATTATTTTTTAAAAAGGCGATCTTCTCACCGTATTGATGTGGAAGACAATATCCTGTGGTGTCGGGAATATTTACTGTTGTGGCTCCGGCTTTGATTACGGCTTCAATTACTTTTGCGAGGTATTCATTTTCTGTTCTTCCGGCGTCTTCGGCATAAAATTCTACATCGTCAGTAAAATTCTTTGCCCATTTCACACATTGGATCGCCCTTTTTAAAATGTCCTCCTGGTTAGAATTGAATTTACTTTTTATGTGAAAATGAGAGGTTCCGATTCCGGTATGGATACGTGGGCGCTTTGCATATTTTAGCGCTTGCCCTGCTACTTCAATATCTTTTTGAACCGCACGTGAAAGGGCACAAACTATGGTATGTGTAAGCGTTTTTGAAATTTGCTCAACTGAAGAAAAATCTCCGGGACTGGAAATGGGAAATCCTGCTTCTAAAACATCTACTCCAAGATCTTCAAGTTTAAGAGCCAACTCGATTTTTTCTTTAGTATTTAATTTACATCCAGGCACCTGCTCGCCATCGCGCAAAGTAGTGTCGAAAATAGTTACCTTATCCATGATACGATTATTAAAAAATGAAATAATTATCTACAAACAATCAAATGTGTTTCCGAAATTAGGAATTTGATGCTTTGAAATCTAATCAAATTGTCATAAATCTTACACTAATTAAATGTAAATGTTTCTTGTAAAACCCTTTACGGGATTGCATTTGATCTTAATCTATATACGTTCCCCAACAGTATAACGCCTCATTATTTCGATGTATCCCGAATGTATTAGCCACAGTAAACGGACTTTTTATGCTAATTTCCATTCTCTATTTAATTTCATATCTTTGAGAGGCAATCTGATTTTTCAAATTATCAGGAAGAAAAAGGGTGAAAAGAGCCGGAAGGAGTAGCAGTTTTTTTAATTTTAAGTTGAAATAAAGCAATTAAACCATTTTAAGATTTTAACAACTAAAATGATATGGATAAGGTGAAATAAATATTCCATAACTAAATGCAAAAATTATATATGGATCTTTTCTTTCTTGTTTTCATCATTTTGGCTATAGGATTGTATTTTAATAAATAGTTTTATCCCAATTCGTTACGATGCCCAACCGATCAACAGATGCTTTATTCCAGTTAATACAGTCGCTTCAAAAGTCAGAAAAAAGAAATTTTAAATTATATGTTAAAAGAAATTCTTCAAACAATGATCTTAAGGTAGTCCAGCTTTTTGACGCAATTGATAAGATGTCGAGTTATGATGAAAATGCTTTGATGCAAAAAACATCTTCCATTAAAAAGCAACAGCTTCCCAACATAAAGGCACATTTATACAGGCAAATTTTAGGAAGTCTCCGTTTACTTGAGAGTAGTGAAAATATTGACATACAACTACATGAACAATTAGATTTTGCCCGCATACTGTATAACAAAGGTCTCTATCATCAAAGCCTGAAAATTCTTGAAAGAATTAAAGAAATTGCTATTGCTAATAATCAGATCCATTTCCGGATAGAAGTGTTAATTATAGAGAAAAAAATTGAAACGCTGCACATTACCCGAAGCATGCAGGACAGAGCAGATGCTCTTTCGGATGATGTGAATGATTCAAATGTTCAGTTGGTTAAGCAATCCAAACTTTCCAATCTCGCGCTGCAATTATATAGCTGGTATATCAAAAACGGACTGGCTCGTAATAACGATGATGAGAAAGAAATTGAGGATTATTTTCAGAAACATCTTACCCATGAAATAAAATCTCCTGAAGGCTTTTATGAAAAACTCTATTACCATCAAAGCTATTGCTGGTATGCCTTTATACGCCAGGATTATCTTATGTATTACCGTCATACGCAAAAATGGGTCGATCTTTTTACTGAAGAGCCTTCGATGGTACAAATAGAGACTGGTAATTATATAAAAGGACTGCATAATTTATTAAATGCACATTTTACAATAAGGAATTATCCAGGCTTTGAGAAAACACTTTTATTATTTGAAGAGTTCAGTAATTCAGATATTGTAAAACTGAATGACAATAATAAAATCCAGGTTTTTGTGTATTTATATATTGCCCGGATCAATCAGCATTTCCTGGAAGGAACTTTTAATGAAGGTTTAAAAATGGTTCCTGAAATTACGAAGCAACTGGAAGGGTATAGTCTGTTCCTGGATCAGCATCGTACACTTATTTTTTATTATAAAATTGCTTCTTTGTATTTTGGAGCTGGTGATTTTGATAACGCCATTGATTATCTGAACAAAATAATTAACTGGAAAGTAAATCTCAGGAACGATCTGCAATGCTATGCGAGGTTATTGCACCTGATAGCGCATTACGAATTGGGCAATTTTCAACTATTGGAATATCTTACCAAAACCGTTTACCGGTTTATGGCTAAGATGCAAAACCTTAGCCTTGTAGAAGAGGAGATATTCAAATTTTTACGCAAATCATTTTATATGTCGGCACGAAAATTAAAACCCGAATTTGAAAAATTGTTAAATACAATTAAAGAATTTGAAACCAGCAAATTTGAAACCAGGGCATTTGCTTATCTCGATATTATTTCATGGCTGGAAAGCAAAGTGACTGGTAAGCCTGTTTACGAAATCATCAGGGAAAAATATTTGAAAGGAAGAAAATTAACTAATGATAAAAATAGAGTATAATCCGGTTCTTGTTATAGAAAAATCAATCACTGACAGTAGGGCCTATAAAATGATTTATTTTTCTTACTAACTCATTGGCATCAAAGGGCTTTGCTATAAAGTCGTCCGCCTTACAAAACTTTTGGATTTCTTTAAAATTAGTATGAGCAGAAATCATTATTATCGGGATATCCTTTGTTTCAGGAGTAGATTTTAAAGTGTTACATACATCAATCCCATCAACCCCCGAAAGAAATACATCGAGAAGTATCAACTGGGGAGAAAACATTTTGGTTTTTGATAAAACCTCTTCTCCTTTTAATGTTGTCATTACATCAAAACCGTATCTTTTGAGTATTACTTCCACCACCCATAAAATATCGTTATTATCGTCAACAATGAGTACGCGATTCATAATTAAATCTTTAATAATAATTAAATTAAATCAATAATTTATTTTTTTTTTAAGTTTAGTGGATTAATCTTTTAGAGGTTTTCATATAGGATCTTATACTAAAAATGAAAGCATATTTAACCATTTTTATCATCTTCCTTCATATAGCGTGCCATAAATCTGATATTTATATGATAAACGGTTTTTATCATTATAAATTTTAAAAATTACACATAAACCTGAATAATTTCTTAATATATATCACTTAATTTCTATTTTTGGGTATGAGAGTTTTGGTATCTATTGTAGCTTTTCTTTCTACTTTTTGTACAGGTTTTTCTACATGCTGTCAGTCAAACAGAAATATGGAGTTATTAAAGGAACAAATTATTAATGTGTTAAAAAGGCAAGATGGAACATTTGCAGTAGCATTTAAAAATCTATCTAACGGAAAAGAATTACTTATCAATGACCAGGAAGATTTTCATGCAGCGAGTACCATGAAAACTCCCGTAATGATTGAGGTTTTTAAACTTGTGTCAGAAGGAAAATTTTCATTGAATGATGAGATTATTATTAAAAATAAATTTAAAAGTATTGTTGACAGCAGCACATATAGCCTTGATTCAAGTGATGACAGCGAAACTGAAATTTACAGGCACATTGGTGAAAAAAGGTCGCTGTATGATTTAATGTACCAGATGATAATTGCAAGTAGTAATTTATCAACTAACCTTATTATAGATTTGGTAGGTGCAAAAAATGTAACCAAAACAATGCGCAGGATGGGGGCTAAAAAAATAATGGTATTGCGGGGTGTGGAAGATAATAAGGCATTCAAAAAAGGATTGAATAATACTACAACTGCCTACGATCTTATGTTGATCTTTGCTAAAATAGCGAAAGGAAAAGCAGTCAATAAAAAATCTTCTGATGCAATGATCAAAATTTTATTGAACCAGGAACATAATGAAATCATCCCGGCTGAACTTCCCAAAGATGTAAAAGTAGCCCACAAAACCGGCTCCATCACTGGTGTGCATCATGATTCAGGAATTGTTTTTTTGCCGGATGGAAGAAAATATGTTTTGGTATTACTTTCCAAAAATCTAAAAGATGAGAATGCCGCTGTTGAGGCAATGGCGGATGTTTCAAAGATGATCTACGATTTTATGAACCGTTGATGAAAATATAATTTGTTTATGGATTCGTAAATTGCAGCAGAATAACTTTTGTCTTAATTTTTTATTTTTTATTTCATATTCGACATTCATAATTTTTATATGGGAGTCTGGCGTCAAATAGGAGAATATTTATGGATCGTAAAAAAAGATCCTGATGCTCCGCATACCAAATGGATTGGTTACATGCACTTCATTAACCGGCTTTCTATTTTACTTTTTTTGTTAGCAATGATTATTCTCCTGGTGAGATGGTTAAGAGGATAGAAGTGATATTTTGAAATGCATCGGTTTCAGATACCGGTTATTTATCTTTATTATTCACCAGCATCCATTTAGCTGTTTCATAAATAGCAGAAGTAAGCTGGGACAATTTATTTTTAACGGAATCTATTTGCTTGCTGTCCAGGTCAAGATCATTTGATTTAATTGGCATTAAACCTTCTTTGCTAATTCGTAAATTTTTTACAAAATAATAGTCATCAGTTACTACACCTATATTACCCTCATCATGATGAATAATAAATGCGGCATCGTTTCTTTTTTTTGAATTCAAAACATCTCTTCCCAAAGTGGTATTAATATAAGGTTGATGAACCATTCCGGCAATTGTTGGAAGTATATCTATTTGCGAAACTACTTCATGCCTTGTTTGAGGCGTTAGTAATTGTGGTGCATAAAATAAAAGCGGCACATGCTCATCGCTAAGGGTACCCTGATCCCAGGCATTTGGATACATTTGGTTAGTTTCTCCCTCCACACCATGATCGCCGACAAACGCAAATATTGTATTGTTGAACCAGGGTTGTTTTTTTGCATTTTCAATCAAAGTTTTAAAACAATAATCGGTATAACAAAAGGACTGAAACTCCTGTAGCGATTCAAAACCATATTTATGAAGCGTGTCTTCATCAACTGTTCTTCTTACGAAATCAGAGTCCTCTGCCGGAATGCTGTATGGCCGGTGGTTATCCGCAGTTTGAACAATAGCAAAAAAAGGTTTTTTTTGTTGGGAGAAAACATTATCAGCTGCGAGGAAAAGATTCTTATCGCTGATACCCCATACGTTCAGGGGCTTTGATTTGTAAGACCCTTCCTGGTATATTTGCACACCATTTATATTTTTTATCAGGCCATCAAAATTATTGAAATCACTATTGCCACCTAAAAAATAAAATTTATTATAATCTTCAAAAGAATTGATGATAGTGTGTTGATGAATAGCTGCTGGATTACGGGTAGAAAATTCTGAAAGTTGTACATCCGGAATCCCGGTTACAATTGCAAAAACGCCACGGGCAGTACCAAAAGTAGGAGTGAAGCACCTGTTGAAGAAAATACCACTATCGCACATTTGCCTAAAAAAAGGGGTGGCATTTAAAGGGTTGCCACTCATACTGCTTTTGTACATGCTGAAACTTTCGCAAATGACGACCACTATATTGGGCCTGCTTTCCAGCGATTTACTATTCGGCAATACTTCTCTTGAATAATCTTCATTCGCAATATTATCTGAATCAAGTTGTAGAAAATTAGCAATCAAAGGGAAATACCTTTTTGCCGTTTCATCATCGAATGAAGGTTTTCTAAACTGAAGGGTGGAGAAAAAATTCTGTAACGGATTTAAGGCTACATAAGATTTAAAATTATCATTCAATTCAAAAGCGTCTTTCCATTCTAATGGTACAAAAGAAAAAATTCCAAACAGGCTCCAGAGTAAAAAAGCGATTGCGCCTATATGCCAGCGTTTTTTATATATCCGGTTTTCCTGGAGGTTTCTTTTTGCAGTAAGTACATGGGTTCTTTTAAAAAGTTTTGACATTAAAAATACAGCTACTATTAATGCAGTGATTAGCCAAACCATCGGATAACTTTGCCAAAGCATTTTAAAAGAGATTACAGGATCTTCTGCAAAATTTAAAGCGCTCGCATTAATGCGTGTGTGATTATAACTGAAATTTCCAAAATCAGCCCCAAAGAAAAACAACACTATTAATGTAGTAACTGCAAGATAATAAGACCATAATTTTTTATTACGCTCAGAATAAAACGGAGAGAATTTTGCATACACCGACAATACTGCGATCGGTAAAAGAATAATGGATATCCATTTGGCATCATACCTGAAACCCAGCCAGAATGAGGGAAAAAGAGAAGAAATCGCAGTGCCCTCCGGGATAAATAATACAACTGTTGCGATCCTGAGTATGGTAAAGATGACGATATAAATAAGCCAAAGCATCAACAACCATTGAATCGTCAATGGAATTGTAGTGGGAGTTTTTGCTTTGATCATCATAATGAAAAAATGAAGTATTTGTTTGTTTACTGTTTGGGCACTTTTCCTTTTTTATTGTTGAGCAACATGTATTTTGCTGTTTCATAATATGCCTGTGATAAATCCTGCAACGCTTTTTTATCTGATGCAATCTCAGGTGTTTCAGGCAATGGCAGATTATTTTTTGATGAACGGAAATCTTCTCTGCCGCTTAAGAGATTATGTACATAACAATACTCATCAGTTACAATTCCAATTTGTTTTACCTCAGGGTCAAATAAAAATGCCAGATTTTTAAAACGCACATTGTTTTGTACTGTGTCAAATAAATCTCTTCCTAGGGTAGTATTAGTGAAAGAAATTTTTGCGAGTGAAGAAACAGAAGGTATCAAATCTATTTGAGAACAGGTTCTATCTATTCTTTGTGGCGTCAATAAAGAAGGAGAATAAAAAAGCAGCGGTACATTTTGAGTGGTTAATCCATCTATTTCCCAGGCTTTTGGAAACATATTACCTACATTACCACGTATTCCGTGATCACCCACAAATACAAAAATGGTGTTATTAAAATAAGACTCTTTTTTAGCAGCCTCTATCAATTTTTGAAAACTGAAATCTGTATATCTGAATGCATTCAACTCAGCATTACTTTGGAACCCATATTTTTTTAAAGTATCAATAGGATAATTTTTGGGCACGAATTCTTTCCTGTCTTCTTCGGGTATGGTATAGGGACGATGGTTGTCGGCTGTTTGTATTACTGCAAAAAAAGGATGGGTTTGTTTGCTTAAAACGTTATTGGCTTCGAGGAATAATCTCTTGTCACTGATACCCCATACATCTATTGCTTTGGATTTATAATCTCCCTCTTCATAAAGATGCAGGCTATCTAAATTATTGGTAAGCAGACCCCTGATATTGGCCCAGCTTGAGCTTCCGCCAATGAAATAAAATTTTTGATATCCTTTATAATCGTCAATAATTGAATGTTGATCTACATAAGCAGGATTACGGCTTGATGTAGTGGGATATTCCACATCAGGAATGCCGGTAACCACAGCCCAAACGCCGCGGGCTGTACCATAAGAGGGTGTAAAACATCTGTCAAAGAAAATTCCATGATTGCACATTTCATTAAAAAAAGGTGTTGTGTTCAACGGATTTCCCCACATACTGCTTTTATAGGCAGAAAAACTTTCACAAATCACTACTACCACATTGGGAGGATTGGCCGGTACAGCTACTTTATGTATCCTGGTATAGTTAAATAGTACACTATCCGGGTTTTGAACATTGAGATATTGCACCATCAAAGGATAATATTCCTTTACTTTCTTAATATCAAAAGTCGAATTTTTGAATTTTAAAGTACTTAAAAAACTCTGTGGCGGATTTAAAGAAAGATTGGCTTTGAAATTATCATCAAATGCAAAAGCGTCGCTCCATCGTAATGGGTATTGATTCAATCTTCCAAAAACGCCGAGGCCTAAAATTAGTGCAAACACAAACCCTGTAATGAACTTAGTCACTACATGGGCGTTAAAAATTGTGTGTTGTATTTTTTTGAACCATCTTACTATCAGCCAGTATATGACAGCGGTGCCAATAATAGTGAATAAAAGAAGTTTAAATACAGGATAAGTTTCCCAAACCATATTCATTGAAATCTTCGCATCAGAAAGATAATTCATTGCACCTGCATTGAGGCGTTCGTGCAGATAATCGAAATACTCAAAGTCAATAACATACAGCAAAACAAGTGAAAGAGTAATTATGAAAAAGTATATTTTGAAAATTTTTGCAGAAAAAGAATTTTCAAAAGGGTTGCAGTTTTTTGTAATGAAAAGCCATAGTAGTATAAGGGCGAATAAGATAGCTATACCAACTAACGTAGTAACAGTTGCATGCCCTTTGTGCATAAAAATCAACATAAGTATCATTATCAGGATCGTAAAAAATACTTCAATGATGCTACCTGCAGAAAGACGGTTTCGATGGTTGTATTTTAAATGAAGATTCCCGATTACAAATGGAAAAAGAATCATGCCGCATATAATTCTTACATCAAAATGTAATCCAAGTAAGAATGAAGGAAGACATTTGGAAAAATGATACCCGGGCGGGACAAAATGATAAAAAAATACCAGCCTCATTAAAGTCATAAAAACCAGGAACGCGATTCCTGTCAGTACCATCCATTTTACCAACAGGGGAAAATTGGATTTTTTTTTCATCATATTTTTTTAATGAATTTAAAAATGTAACAGGATATTAGTGTTATGAATTTTGCAAATGTAAATATTTAACCACGTTTTTTAATCAATGGCTATTTTTGCAGTAATGAGTTTCATGGAAATACAAAATGCAGCTTTCCTTCCGGATGCCATAAAGCAATTTGATTACAACCTGTTTGCCAGGATGAATGGCCAATGGCACAATTCATTTTTTGATGTGTTTTTCCCTTTTATCCGTGAACCAACGGTATGGGTTCCATTCTACTTTTTCCTTGTGGTTTTTATAACTATCAATTTTAAAACAAGAGGTTGGTTTTGGGTATTGTTTTTTCTTTTTAATGTAATGCTCAGTGATTATGTAAGCAGCACGCTGATAAAAGATAATTTTTGGAGGCTAAGACCATGTCGCGATCCTTTTCTTTTTGGACACATCAGGTTTTTGGTATCTTATTGCCCGGAAAGTTCCAGTTTTACTTCTTCACATGCTGCGAATCATTTTGCCGCGGCAATGTTTATATTTACAACATTCAAAAAAGCGCTAAGTCCAAAATGGGGGTATTTCCTGTTTTTATGGGCATTTGCTATTTCGTATGCGCAGGTATATGTAGGGGTTCATTTCCCATTTGATATATTCTGCGGCGCCATAGCAGGTTTGATTCTTGGATATATTCCGGCAAAGATTTTCAACACTATAATTGGGTTGGAGGCGCCTAACGAAAAATAAATATATGGTAGAACTTGTAATTTTATTTATTCTGATTCTTATTAACGCTTTCATTGTAATGTGTGAAATGGCTTTAGTTTCAGCAAAAAAAAACAGGCTGGAAGCCGGCGCTGCAAAAGGAGACAAAAATGCAAAGATTGCTTTGGAACTCAAAGAAAACCCGGAGATATTTTTATCAACAACTCAAATATATATCACCCTTGTTTCTATTTTAACCGGCGTGTATTCCGGCGAAAGGTTCAGCATTTATTTACAACCTTATATTGAAAATATTAATTTTCTAAAATCGTATGCCGGTACTATTTCCATAGTGATCATTGTAATTATTGTTACCTTCTTATCCATTCTTTTTGGAGAACTGGTTCCCAAAAGAATTGCACTAATGAATCCCGAAAGAATTGCCAAAGGAATCGCAGCACCTATAAAATGGCTAAGCAACATTTCGTATCCGCTGGTATGGTTACTTAGCTCAATAAGTAATGGAATTTTTAAATTGTTCAACATCAAACCTAATGCGGACATCCAGGTAACAGAAGAAGAAATAAAAGCAATGATCAATGAAGGAAGCGAATTGGGAACTATTGAAGAAGAAGAAAAAGATATCATTGAAAGAGTATTCCATTTGGGTGACAGAAATATTACTTCGTTAATGACCCATCGAACGGATATTATTTGGTTTGATGTAAATGAAGACCAGCCATCAGTAAAAGAAAAAATAAAAGAATTCCAACATTCCGTATATCCTGTATGTAATGAAACAATTGATAATATTGAAGGTATTATTTATGTAAAAGATATGTTTTTGAAGCCGGACATTCCTTTAAAAGAACTGATGAGAAAAGCGCTTTTTATCCCTGAAAATAATTCAGCCTACCAGGTACTAGAAAAAATAAAAAGAACCAAAATCCATTATGCTTTTATCGTTGACGAATATGGAAGTTTATTGGGAATGATAACGGTGAAAGATATTTTAAATGCAATAGTAGGTGAGATGCCCGAAGAAGAAGATGATGAATATGAAATAATAGAAAGAAATGATGGCAGTTATTTAATAGACGGGCAAATTCAGTTTTATGATTTCCTCACTAAGTTTGATAAAACTGTTTGGATCAATGAAGGTGAAAATGAATTTGACACGCTTGCCGGATTTATTCTCCACGAATTAAAACGTATCCCTTCAACAGGCGATACCTTTGAATGGCGTGGTTTCGAATTTGAAATTGTAGATATGGACGGTCATCGAATAGATAAAGTTTTGGTAAAAATTTCTGATGAGAGACGCGACGAGATGGATGATTAATTTATTAATGTGCCAATGAGTTAATTAGCAGTAAATGAGTGCTTCTCAGTAATCAGTAAACCAATAAATAATTGAAATTTCTATTTCATGACTTATAGCCATGAATGCCTGCCCGACTGAATCATTCTGGAGGGATGGCTCGTTCGGACGCAGACAAAATATATTAGAATACGGCAACGTCATATTAAAAATTATAGAAAATATAAAAATCTGTAAAAATCAAGCTTTAAAAAATCCTTTATGAAAAAAAGATATTTTCCCTCAGTTCTTATGATTATTATTTTTTTCTGCGGTTTTTCATGCAGTCCAAAGTATGCACCGATAGTGAACCAGGGCGCTGAAGCTACTTCTTTCTCTCATCCTGCCTGGAGTGAACAAGGTAATATTTACGAAGTGAATGTAAGGCAATATACGCCGGAAGGAACTTTTAAGGCGTTTGAAAAAAGCCTGACGCGATTGAAACAAATGGGTGTTCAAATCTTATGGTTTATGCCCATTAATCCTATCGGAATTGAAGGAAGAAAAATGACTTCGTCAGACCTGGGAAGTTATTATGCTGTGATGAATTATAAAGAAGTAAATCCCGAATTCGGCACCATGGCCGACTGGAAAGAACTGGTAAATCAGGCACACAGTTTAGGTTTCAAAGTAATTATTGACTGGGTGCCCAACCATACTTCACCGGATAATCCATGGATAAAAGCGCATCCGGATTTTTATAAACACGATAAAAATGGAAATACGATTTATGATGCGGATTATACAGATACGAGAAACCTCGATTATTCAAATATGGAATTGCGCGACAGTATGATAAGTGATATGAAATTTTGGATCACCACAACCAACATTGATGGTTTTCGTTGCGATCATGTAGATCCAATCCCTGAAGATTTTTGGAAAGAATGTATCACTGATCTGAGAAAAGTGAAAGATGTTTTTATGCTGGCAGAAAGTGAAAATCCAAAATTTCACTACGCAGGTTTCGATGCTACGTATGCCTGGAACATTATGTGGGCAACCGTAGATGTAGCACAGGGGAAGCATTCATTAAAATATTTGGATTCCGTTCTGAATCAAAATTTTTCGAGTTTTCCTAAAAATGCGGAACGCATGTATTTCACTTCCAACCACGATGAAAACAGTTGGAATGGAACTGAATTTGAAAAATATGGTGATGCTTATAAAGCATTTGCTGTGTTCTCACAAACTATGTATGAAAGTGTTCCCCTGATTTATAGCGGCCAGGAAGCGCCCAATAAAAAAAGATTAAAATTTTTTATAAGAGACCCTATCAATTGGGATGATTATGCTATGACTCCGTTTTACAGCACCTTACTTCACCTTCGCAAAAAAGACGAAGCCCTTGCTGCGGATGCAGCCTATAAAAAAATTCCAACAGCAAACGACGATGCGATATTTGCTTACATCAGGCAAAAAGGAAAACATAAGATTTTTGTAGTTTTAAATCTTTCTGACGAGCCTCAGCATTTTACTATAAAAGAAAATGATGTGTATGGAAATCCTCTGAATGTATTTTCAAAACAAAAGGAAAAATTATTTAAAAACCATATTTACGAAATGCAGCCGTGGGGGTATTTGGTGTATGAATATTGAGATAGACTCATTAAATTGACTGGAGAATGATCTTAATTTTATCTTTAAGTTCTGGAATATCTTTTTTAATAATTTCCCAAACTAAACTTGAATCTATGCCAAAATATTCATGTGTAAATACATTCCGCATTCCAACAATTTGAGCCCACTCAATGTCCGTAAATTTAGATTTTAATTCTGCTGAGATATGATTGGAAGCTTCACCAATTATTTCCATTTGTTTGATACAGGCAAATCGCATCATCGAGTTCCCGATGAATATCGTGAAGTCAGCACCGGTTAAATATTTTTCAATTTCTTCTATCGCATCTAAAATATGCTTTAACCTGATTTTATCTCCGGGTTCACTTCGCATATATTAATCGTTTTTCTTTATCTACTATTGGCTTGATATATTTTGAAATTCCATTGGAGGAAACTAAATCTACTTTTTTGTTTAATAATTTTTCAAGATCAATTTTCATTTGAATGAATTGCAAACCGATTCTTTCACTATAGTCTAAATCAACTAAAATATCAATGTCGCTTTTGCTATCTGCATTTCCATGAAGAAAGGAGCCAAAGAGGTATGCTTTCAAAACAGGGCGCGTCTTGAAATATTTTTTAATAGAATCTATTTTGGAATCATCGAGAGTCATATCACAAATATACAAACATACCATTCATAGTCTTTGTACTCGGAAAAATAACATTTTTATGCCCGTACTACAGCTTACTCTTCCTTTGGGTAATTTCCCTACTTCACCATCCCTTTTATCTCCTGCAATTTCAGCAAAGCCTCCACCGGCGTCAACCGATTGATATCAACGGCTTCCAGGATTTTACGAATATCTTCAAAGGCTTGTGAATGTGCATCAAAAATACTCAACTGCATTTGCGGGGCATTCAACTGGCGAAGATTTTCCTTAATACTTTTTTTATTCTTTTTTAATCCTTCATCAGTAGAAGTTTCATCATCGGAAGCATCAACATGTTTTGTTTCTAATTGCTTTAAAATTTCATTTGCCCTGTCAATGAGTGATGGCGGCATTCCGGCCATTTTTGCTACATGAATACCAAAGCTGTGAATGCTGCCGCCGGGAACTAATTTTCTTAAAAAAATAATTTTATTTCCTGCTTCTTTATTGGTGATGTGGAAATTTCTTACGCGCTCAAATTTATTTTCCAACTCATTCAGCTCATGATAATGCGTAGCAAATAAAGTCTTCGGGGCATTAGCAGAATGATGAAGATATTCTACAATGCTCCACGCAATAGAAATGCCATCATAAGTAGATGTGCCGCGCCCAATTTCATCCAGCAAAATCAAACTTCGCGGGCTGATGTTATTGATGATACTCGCTGTTTCATTCATCTCTACCATGAAAGTACTTTCGCCGCTTGTCAGATTATCACTGGCGCCCACTCTTGTAAAAATTTTATCTGTCTGCGGTATTCTTGCTTCTTCAGCGGGAACAAAACTTCCTGTATGAGCCATCAAAGTAATCAAAGCAGCCTGGCGAAGTATAGCGCTTTTACCACTCATGTTAGGCCCGGTCAAAATAATTACCTGCTGCGATTGCGGATCTAAAAAAATATCATTTTCAATATAGCTTTCGCCTTGCGGCAAGTTTCTTTCTATTACCGGATGGCGGCTAGCCTTCAAATCAAGCTCAAGCCCTGTGTGCATTACAGGTTTTTTGTATTTAAAATGTAAGGCATTATTAGCGAAGCAAATAATACAATCAAGCACCGCAAGTACATGGCCATTCATTTGCATGGGCGCAATGTAATCCTGCAATTCATTCAGTAATTTTTCAAAAATATCCTGCTCTTGCTGAAGGATTTTATCTTCTGCACCCGTTATTTTTTCTTCATATTCTTTTAGCTCCGGTGTAATATATCTTTCCGCATTGGTAAGTGTTTGCTTCCTTATCCAGTTTTCAGGAACCTTATCTTTATGCGTGTTGGTTACTTCAAGATAATATCCAAACACATTATTAAACCCAATTTTTAAAGAAGAAATTCCTGTGCGCTCGATTTCTTTATGCTGAAGTTTTAGCAAATATTCTTTAGCGTTGGTAACGATACTTTTTAAATCATCCAATTCTTCGTTGACGCCTTTTGCAATTATATTTCCTTTAGAAACCGCTATCGGCGGGTTTTCTATGATTTCTTTAAAAATTTTATCGGCAATATATTTACATGGATTCAATGAGTCGCCAAGTCTTTTTAAATATTCGTTTGAAGAAATATCGCACCACTCTTTTATCTGTGCAGCAAGTTTTAACCCTTTACCTATTTGCAATACTTCACGCGGATTTATTTTTTTTAGAGGAATTTTACTCACTAATCGCTCAATGTCTCCTGCCTGTTTGATATTTTGAGTGATCTTGTTTTTCTCTTCAGGTGATTTAATAAAATATTCAACCAGATTTTGCCGTTCTTCGATTTTAGGAATCTCAGTGAGAGGTAATAGCATCCATCGTTTCAGCAATCGTGCTCCCATCGGAGAAACGGTATTGTCCAAAACTTTCAGTAACGAATTGGTATTTTCTGAATTGCTTAATAGTTCAAGATTCCTGATAGTGAACCTATCCATCCACAAATAATCCCCTTTATCAATTCTTTGTAAAGAAGTGATGTGCTGAAGGTTCGGATGCTCGGTATCTTTTAAATAATGCAAAATAGCACCGGCAGCAACAATGCCCACTTTCATATTCTCTACGCCAAAGCCCTTGAGGCTTTGTGTACCGAAATGTTTTAATAAAGTTTCATGCGCATATTGTTCAGAAAAAATCCATTCATCAAGCGTGTAAGTATAAAATTTGCTGCCGAAATAATTTTTAAAATTCTTTTGCTGGTTGCGCTGAAAAATTACTTCTGCAGGATTTAAGCTTTGCAATAATTTATCGGCATATTCTTTATCGCCTTCGGCAATAAAAAATTCCCCGGTAGAAATATCTAAAAATGAAATGCCAACTTTCTCATCCATAAAGTGAATGCCACATAAAAAATTATTCTGATTATGCTCCAGCAATTTATCGTTGGTGGCCACTCCCGGCGTTATCAATTCTGTAACGCCGCGCTTCACAATTCCTTTCGCTTGTTTTGGGTCTTCAAGCTGGTCGCAAATAGCTACGCGAAAGCCGGCTTTTACCAATTTATGCAAATAAGTATCTAATGCATGGTGGGGGAAACCCGCTAATTCTAAAGCAGTGGGAGAGGCACTGTTCCTTTTGGTTAAAGTAATTCCTAAAACACGCGACGCAGTAATTGCATCCTGCCCGAAAGTTTCATAAAAATCACCCACACGAAAAAGCAAAATCGCATCAGGGTATTTTGCCTTGATGGCATTATGCTGTTTCATTAAAGGAGTATCTGAAGAGGCCATTTATCAATTAAGAATTAAGAATTAGGAATTAGGAATGGCGAATCGTGAATGGCGGAACAGTAAATCAACAAATATTCACATTTCTCATTTTCAATTTTTTTCATTTTCATTCACATTATCAAATTATCAAATTGGCACATCAGCAAATTAGCACATTTTCACATTTTAATCCGGCTGTCAAATTGAAAGGGTAGTGTTTTTAAAAGTTTTATTTTAGAAAAATCTTTATGTGCGGGGTTTAATAAATAATTTGAATCGTTCGAAACTATTGCAGAAGGAACTTTCAAAACAGGCGTTTTGCCAGCTTTTATCCACGCTTCCCCGATTGATTGTGTATAAGGCATTTGCAAAAAATCTTTCCAGCCGGCTTTTAAATCAATCTCTTTTATTTCTTCCATTCCAATTTCATCAGGTATCGAAATATTCATTTGCCTGAAATTTTTCTGCAAGCCTCTTGAGTTTCTATGGACAACATTTTCCAAACAGGCAAGCGCTTTAGATTCGTCTGTGTAAATAACTTTCGTGTCTTTTGGGTTCCATCGTGCAGGATTTCCCGATGCTATCAACTTCGTGGAATATTTTGCAAGGGAAATTCTGTAAACTATCATATTTAAGCAAGGTCTCCGTATTCTATTCGGGTGAGTTCTTCGGAAACCAACTGGATACCGGTAATCGTATCCAGCAGGTCTTGTGGAACCATGTTTCCTAATCCAAATGAAGGCTCAGCAAGCCATTTATTAAATTCGTGAATACTTCCAAATACGCTTTGGCCTTTATTATATAATGAAAAAAATTTCAATAATTTTTCACTTAAAACAGGGTCTAAAGGCGTTTTATTTTTTTTATAAGAAGTAAAAGTTTTAATTGTTTTGTTAAGCATTTTTTCGACATAAGGAAACGAAAAATCAGAAAGTGAAATAAAGTCAAACACAGCCTGTGGCAATAAGCCTTTTTTTGAAGCTGCAACAAGCGTTATATTATCATTAAAAGATTTCTGATATTTCGTCAAAATACTTGAAGGCTCCTTTGCTCTGATTGTATTCATACACACACTTTTTACGAAAGTAAGAAAAATTTCTATTCTTTTTGGAAATATTTCTGGCACATTAAGAATTGTGATACAGTAAATCAACAAATAATCAGAATTCGCATTTTCAAATTTTCATATCTTCCAATTAACTGATTTTTTTCACATTAGCTAATCAGCATATTAGCACATTAGCTAATTAGCTAATTAAACTATTTTTGCAAATTAATATTCTTTTGATGAGAAAACTAAGAATGGAGGAATTGAACCGGAAATCTGTAGATGAATTTAAAGAATCAGAGAAGAATCCTGTTATTGCAGTTTTAGAAAATATCCGTAGCGCTTATAATGTAGGCAGTGTATTCCGTACTGCTGATGCATTTTTAATTGAATCCATATTTATAACGGGTTATACAGCAAAACCTCCGCATAAAGAAATTACCAAAACTGCACTGGGAGCGCAGGATTCTGTAAATTGGAAATATTTTGAAACAACCAAAGAAGCTATTGAGCATTTAAAAAAAGATGGATATAAGATATTCGCAGTAGAGCAGGTAACGGATAGTATTTCACTTGAAAAGATTCATGATTTACCTGTTAACAAAATTGCTTTTATTTTTGGCAATGAAGTTACAGGAGTGGATCAGGAAATAATTTCATTGTGCGACGGATGTGTGGAAATTCCACAGTTTGGTATGAAACATTCGTTGAATATTTCTGTAGCTGCAGGTATTGTTTTGTGGGAAGCGGTAAAAGGGTCTCTGACTTTGAAGGAGGGAAAATAAAAAATAATTAAATGGAAACTAACATAGAAAGTATAAAATCAAAATCGTTAAGAGTTTCTAAAGCCCCTTTAGCGGTTGGGATTCTTAATTATTTATCTCTTGTAAAATTTGCCCATACCATTTTTGCAATACCGTTTGCTTTGATTGGATTTTTTTATGGATTAAAAATAATTAATTATCAATTAAACCGCCCGTGGTGGCTGCTTTTTATCCTGGTGATTTTGTGTATGGTATTTGCACGAAGCGCAGCAATGGCTTTCAATCGCTGGCTTGATGCGGAATATGATGCGAAAAATCCAAGAACTGCAATTCGTGAAATTCCTGGCGGAATCATTTCCAAAAAAAATGCTATGATTTTTGTGGTTTTTAATTGTGTGGCATTTGTAATTACCACTTATTTTATTAATACCCTTTGTTTGGTTTTAGCGCCGGTTGCATTGTTTGTTATTCTTTTTTACAGTTATACAAAAAGATTTACTCCTCTCTGCCACCTTTTGCTGGGATTAGGTTTGAGTCTTTCGCCGATTGGTGCTTATATTGCGGTTACGGGGCAATTTGCTTTGGTACCTGTTTTGTTTTCGCTATCGGTTTTATTCTGGGTAAGTGGTTTCGATATTATTTATGCATTGCAGGATGAAGAGTTTGATAAAGAGCACAATTTATTTTCACTTCCTTCGTGGCTTGGAGCAAAAAGGGCTTTATTTGTGAGTGAATATCTGCATTTTTTATCAGCGGCATCCATCATTCTCGCTGGTGTATCAGGTCATTTTTCGTGGTTTTATTGGGCGGGTGCTACTGCATTTGCTTTCTTCTTAATTTATCAGCATACACTTGTAAAACCAAAAGATTTGTCGAAAGTGAATAAGGCATTTTTTAGCTCCAATGGATTTGCCTCTGTGGTTTTTTGTGTGTTGGTATTATTGGATATATTTATGGGGAATTAGGTATGAGGTGTCAGGTATCAGGTATGAGGTATCAGCTTTGAGCAATCAGTAAAACAACACCCGCCTGAATGACGCAGTCGGGCAGCAATAAGGTGAAATCCTAATCAACGAATTAACCAATAAACCAATAAACGAATTAACCAATTAACTTCCCCCATGCCCCGAATTCTCTGCATAGATTATGGATTAAAGCGTACAGGCATTGCCGTTACAGATCCTTTGCAAATTATTGCAACAGGACTTACTACCGTTGATTCGCATGAATTAATCCTTTTTCTAAAAAACTATTTCCAACAGGAAAGTGTTGAATTAATTGTAATCGGGGAACCCAAAAATTTAGATGATTCAGATACTCACGCTACACCCCTGGTAAAACAGATTATTAAAAAACTGGAAAAAGAATTTCCGCAAATACCCATAATAAAAGTGGATGAAAGATATACCTCCAAAATGGCCAAACAGGCGATGATTGATATGGGAATGAAGAAAAAAGACCGCCGAAATAAAAGAACGGTAGATGAAATAGCGGCTACTATTATGTTGCAGGAATATATGGGAAACACTTAATATTAAAATAAAGGAATTTCTGTAAATTTGCAATCCTTTAATGATTTAATTATTCCAATAATATTTCAATTATGGTTCTTCCGATAGTAGCTTATGGCAGCCCGGTTTTACGAAAAGTAGGTGTAGAAATTAATCCTGATTATCCGGGTTTACATAAATTTATAGAAGATATGTGGGAAACTATGTACAATAGTAAGGGTGTGGGTTTGGCTGCTCCGCAGGTAAATAAAGATATTCGCTTATTTGTGATGGATAGTATACAGATTATTAATAACCTTGAAGAAGAGGAGAAAGATTATTATCCCGGCGATTATGGTTTTAAAGGTGTTTTCATTAATGCAAAAATTAAAAACCTTGAAGGAGAGGAATGGCCTTATAATGAAGGCTGCCTGAGCATTCCAAAAATAAGAGAAGATATTTTAAGAAAAGAGAGTGTTACGATCCATTACTTTGATGAAAACTTTATTGAACACACCAAAACATTTATCGGAATTTCAGCCCGTGTTATTTTGCACGAATACGATCACATAGACGGCAAGCTTTTTATAGATTATTTAAAACCTCTGAAAAAAAGTTTATTAAAACGAAAACTGGACGACATTTCCAAAGGAAAAGTTTCTGTGGATTATAGAATGATTTTTAGTAAATAAATTAGCCAATTGGCTAATTAGCTGATTAGCTAATATTTTTACAACATGATTCAAAAGTTTTCGGCGCTTTCTGTTCTGGTGTTTTTTTCTTTATCCCTTTTTGCGCAGCAAAAAACTGATACTACCATTAAAGTAAATGACAATTACATTACTCTTTCTGAAATAGTCGTCAATAATAAACTGGATGTTCCGGCTTTCATTGAAAGGGTAAAAAATGATACCACTTTTTATAAAGCGTTCCGCAATCTTCGCATCATCGGTTATACCGCCATAAATGATATAAGAATGCTTGATAAAAATGGAAATATAGAGGCCTCGTTGCATAGCAAAACAAAACAAATACGAACCGGGAATTGTAGAAAAATGAAGGTTCTCAGCCAAACTACAACCGGGGATATTTTGGACAAGGATGGGAATTTCAATTATTATACAGCACAGATGTATGCAGGATTATTTTTTACAAAAGATTCTGTTTGCGGAGAAAATAATATTGTAAAGGGTTATGAATTTTCTACCAAAGGATTAAGTGGAATAGAAAAACATAAAGAGCAATTAAAAATGCTGTTTTTTAATCCCGGAAAAAAAATTAACGGACTTCCATTCATTAGCAATAAAACAGCCATCTTTGATGCGTCAATGGCAGATAAATATGATATGAATATTGACTTCAAAGATTATGATTCCATTCCCTGTTATGTATTCACTATAAAAGTGAAAGACAATAAAAAAGGTGATGTGGTTATTAACAAAATGACGACCTGGTTCAATGAAAAAACTTTTGAAATAGTGGCCCGCAATTATTCATTAAGTTATGATGCCGGACTTTATGATTTTAATGTTGAAATGGAAGTCAAGATGACAAAGGCGGGTGATTTGCTTGTACCGTCATTATTGCGTTATAACGGAAACTGGAAAGCAATTTTTAAGAAAAGAGAACGTGGAGTTTTTACAGCTACGTTGTTTGATTTTGTTAGATAAAAATATGTAATTAAAAGTTTTTCCAATTCTTTATAAGTTTGGTTTACAAATTTTTGGGCAGATTGAATTGACCAATTTTCTTTGAGATATAAAATGATATTTTTGAAATCATTTTCTGCTTCAGCAGTCCACACTAACTGGTAAGCCATTGTTCAACTTTTTGTTTCATTTGCTCGTGGGTAATGTAAAGCCCTTTTTTATAATCATCTAATGCACGATTAATTTTATTTTGCAATTGGGGAGAAAGTTTATTTAGCTGTATTTCTTCAATTATTGCATTGGGATTTAATAATTCATAAACTTCCTCAATTAATTGTTCATCATTTGTTGAATTTAGAATTTGAAGTATTTCCTCTTTTTTATCCTTGATGCTCATAATAATTTTTTTACTATTTAAAATTAATCAAATATTTCAAATATGCCTTTATAAAACTTCATTTAATATTATATTCTCGTTCCTATTTCTATAAAGCGACACGGGTATAATGAAAATTTAAAAAATAAGTTGCTTTACTGTCTTAATACTGTTCTTTTTCATTAGGAAAATCCTTTGATTTTATATCTTTTATATAATGATGAACGGCATTAGTTACCTGCTCATGAAGGTTAAGATAGGTTCTGAGAAACCTTGGTTTGAATTCTGTATTAATACCCAGCATATCATGCATTACCAGCACTTGCCCGTCGCAACCATTTCCAGCGCCAATGCCGATTGTGGGTATTAAAAGATTTTTAGAAACTTCTGTTGCAAGAGAAGCAGGAATCTTTTCAAGCACAATTCCAAAACATCCCGCTTCCTGCAAAAGCATCGCATCATTTTTTAATTTTTCAGCTTCCTCTTCTTCTTTTGCTCGTACTGTATAAGTTCCGAATTTATAAATTGATTGCGGCGTTAAACCAAGATGTCCCATCACAGGAACCCCTGCGCCTACGATTCTTTTTACCGAATCTATTACTTCTTCGCCGCCCTCCAGTTTGATGGCATGTGCACCGGTTTCTTTCATAATTCGTATAGTAGAATTTAATGCCTCTTTGCTATTTCCCTGGTAACTTCCAAAAGGAAGATCTACTATTATTAATGAACGGCTGCATCCTCTTACTACTGAAGATGCATGATAGATCATCTGGTCAAGGGTAATAGGCAATGTAGTTTCATGCCCTGCCATTACGTTACTGGCGCTATCGCCTACAAGGATAATATCAATACCAGCTTCGTCAAAAATTTTTGCAAAAGAAAAATCGTAGGCCGTAATCATCGAAATTTTTTCGCCACTCTCTTTCATTTTTTGCAAAGTATGGGTAGTAATTTTTTTTACTTCTTTATTTACAGACATAAATTATTTTTTTAAGGAAGAAGCGACAGACGTGAAATGGCTCTGCGTTAGAATAAAACATTCCTTTGAGCAATCGCTTTGCAAAAGTAATTTTTTTAAAGTGAAAATTGGCTTGTACTATTAATATAAAAGAGATTTGTACACTTACTTTTGTAGAAAAGAAATAGAAATCCTAATTATTTCTTCGTTTACTGCAATGATTAAACACCTTACTCATTTCATAAAAAAAGTCCTCGTTGCAAGTGATGACTTTAAAAAAGAATTGTTGAAATTATTTTATTGTTAAATAAAATGTGCCATTGCTAACTAATATTGTAGTTCCATCTGGTGTAGCAGATACATTTCCTGAGAAAGTGCCGAGAACATGTGTTGAGGTAATTTGGGTAAAATTCAACTTAACATTTGGAGTAGTAGCATAAAAAGAAGAATATACAGATGTGAAAGTCGGGGGATAGCTATTGCCTCCTATTGTAAATAGGGCATTATTCACAAACGAGGTATCGGTGTAAGTGATATTTGTACTAAGAGCAGAAAATGAATTAATACTAATAACTATTTCTGGAGAACCATTTGCTCTTGCAGCTATTAATGCACACCCTGTTCGACCTCCTATTGTATCAATAATTGCAGATGCTTCGGCAGCATAAGTAGTCGCAACTCCTCCATTTGAAAAACTTACATTATAAGCATCGAAACTACTTTTTTTACACGAGGCAATTGTGAATACAATTAAACAAGAAATAACAATTAATTTGATTGATAAAAGTGTTTTTTTAATTTTGTAGATTAATTTTTAATAATCAGAGATATGACAAAATAAAAATCTTGATTATTTGTCTGTTTGCTTGAAGTTTTAAATGCTTACTTATTTCTTATTTTCCTCTGCCCATAAGTGCTGCACCAATCCATCTGCGAGACCAATTTTTGGAACATATATTTCTGTCGCGCCTGCCCATCGCATGGCGCTAATGTAAATTTTTAAAGCAGGAACTATTACATCGGCGCGATCTTCTTTTAGTTTATAAATATTAATTCTATCTTCTAATGAAACATTGCTTAATTCTTTATAATAATCGCGCAGGAGATCCAAAGGCAATGGCTTACCTTCTTTTCGTTTACTCAAAGAAAAAACTTTATTGATATTTCCCCCGGAACCAATGGCCGTAACAGTTTTAAAGTTTTTTGTTTTATTTTTAATGGCTGCTTTCATTTCATCCCATGTAACATCTGGTACCTGGTTTTTGAGTAAACGAATGGTGCCGATGTTAAATGAATCTTTAAATATCAATTCATTATTATTAAAGAAAGTAAGTTCAGTACTGCCACCGCCCACATCAATATATAAATAAGAATGCTCTTTGTCTAAATTTTCAGCAATGTGATTTTCAAAAACCAATGATGCTTCATCAATCCCAGAGATCACTTCTATTTCAATTCCGGTTTCTTTTTTTACAAGAGCAATAATCTCCCGCGTATTGGAAGCATCCCGCATGGCAGATGTAGCACAGGTTTTCATTGATTTCACTTCGAATGCCTCTGATAAATTCAAAAAACCTTTCATTGTAAGTAGTAATAAATTTACTTTTTTTTCAGATATTTTTCCGGTATCAAATACGTCAAAACCTAGTCGCAACGGCACTCTTACAAAAGATAACTTTGTGAAAGAGGCTTTTTTGTTTTCATCTTCAGAAACTTCTGTTATCAGTAATCGTGCTGCATTGCTTCCTATATCTATTGCTGCTAATCTCAAATCTTAATATGTTTTTTTTAAAAGGTAATTATAGGTTTCTATTTGCGAACGTATTCTCTTTTCTCCTTCTGCATCTACGTATGTGTTTGAAAGTTCATTGTCCAAAATTCTGGCCTTTACATTATCGCTCAACTGAATATTTAGAATATCTTTTAATTCCTGCTGAATTGGTTTATCATAAACAGGGCAAGCTACTTCTACACGGTGATCCAGGTTTCTCACCATCCAGTCGGCAGAAGAAATAAAATATTTTTCCTTTCCGTCATTGTGAAAGATCATTACTCTCGCATGTTCGAGGTATTCATCTACAATGCTGATGGCTTTTACTTTTTTCTTAAATTTTTTATTCTGCGTAAGCATGCAACATATTCCTCTTACTATCATTTTTATTTTTACTCCTGCGCGCGCTGCTTCATAAAGTTTTAATATTAATTCCTCATCACTCAAAGAATTTAATTTTAAAATAATAGAAGCCTGCTTATTTTCTTTTGCATTTTTAATTTCTTTATCAATGAAGGCGTTCAATTGTTTACGCATATGCACAGGGCTGACCAATAATTTATTACTGTTTTTGAGTATTTGTATATTTTTAGGATTTTCAAGGTAATTGAATATCTTATTCATATCCGACATGATATGGCGATTACTGGTAAGAAGGCAGTGATCTCCGTAAACCTGGCTTGTTTTTCCATTCAGATTCCCTGTACTTACAAAGCCATATTGAATCGTTTGATTATTATTTCTTTTTTTTATGAGACATAACTTAGCATGTACTTTCATATTGGGCAAACCAACAAACACTTTTACTCCTGCTTCTTCCAATATTTTTTTCCATTCCAGGTTGGCTTCTTCATCAAATCTTGCCCTCAGCTCAAGAATTACAGTTGCTGATTTGCCATTCCTTACAGCGTTTGTAAGCGCATTAATGATATTAGATTCTTTTGCCAGCCTGTAGCAGGTAATTTTTATACTTACCACATCCGGTGCTATCGCAGCTTCACGCAACACATCTATCACAGAATCAAAAGAATGATACGGGAAATTCAGAAGAACATCTCTTTGCAAAATAATCTGAGTTACGCTATTTGCATTTTTCAAAAGTGGGTGGATGAAAGGCTTTTTTCTTGGATTCTTTTTTTGAAAAACGGAATCCGGGAAATTCATAAAATCTTTAAAGTTATGAATGCGTTCACCTGCCTGAAGATTATCTTTATTTGTCAGTCCAAGCCTTTTAATCAAATAATTTAATAACCCGCTGTCAATTTCTTTATCAAATACAAAGCGAACCGGCTTTCCTTTTTTGCGGTTCTTTAATCCCTTTTCTATTTTTTGTATAAGGGATGTGGAAATATCATTATCAATATCAATTTCTGCATCGCGGGTAACTTTTATAATGTTGGATGAAAATGTATCGTAATCGAAATAAGAAAAAATCTGCGGGAGGCAGAACCTGATAATATCTTCTAATAAAATGATAAAATTATTATTCTCTTTTGGTGGAAGAATAACAAATCTTGATAGTCTTGTAGGTACTGAAACCAATGCGAATCGCTGGGGAATTGAGTCATCCGCTTTTGATAACTTACAGGCAAGATAAATTGATTTATCGTTAAGAATAGGAAACACCTGGAGGCTTTCCATCATTAACGGAACAATATTACTTCTTACATACTCATTATAATAAGAGAGCACAAATTCCTGCTGCTCTTTATTCAACTGCCGGTCATTGATTATAAATATTTTCTGCTTTTTAAGTTCTTCTTTGATAATTCCCCAGGTGCGTGTAAACTGGCTTTGCTGGTTGGTGACTATAGAACTAATTTCTTCCAGGATTTTTTCCGGTGATTCTTCAAGATGCATATTTGCTTTGGTGCCAAGTTCTACCATCCGCCTTAAAGTAGCTACTCTTACCCGAAAAAATTCATCAAGATTATTAGAAAATATGCCAAGGAAACGAATTCTTTCGCTTAATGGCACTGTTTGATCTCCTGCTTCCTGCAGTATCCGGCCATTAAATGCCAGCCAGCTGATATCTCTTACTATTATTTTTCTACTATCCATACCAGTTACAATTATTAATTGCCGGAAATTTTATCAATAATGCCTGTTGTTGAAAAGCCGGGTTTCAATGGAATCACTTCTACTTTGCCACCGCCGGATATTACTTCTTTTGCGCCAACTATAGTTTCGATTGTGTAATCTCCGCCTTTTATCAGCACATCAGGCTTTATTATTTTTATCAATTCAAGAGGGGTATCTTCATCAAAAATAACAACCGCATCTACCATTATTAATGAGGCGATGATTAATACTCTTGAATTTTCATTATTAACAGGGCGGCTGTCGCCCTTTAATCTCTTTACCGATGCGTCAGAATTAATTCCTACAATCAACATATCTGCAAAGCCAGCAGCTTGCGATAATACTTCAATATGGCCTTCGTGGAGGATATCAAAAACCCCGTTTGTAAATGCAATAGTTTTACTTTTCAACCTCTGGCGTATTACCTCCTGTTTTAATTCTTCAGGTTTGAATATACGATCCCTGATTGCGTTGCTCTTTTTCATTCTCATTTTTATTTTGATAAATAAATAATCCAAAACATATAATTCCAACAACAATAATAATAGCCGTGGTAACGCCCCACATCAGCCAGCCGAAGGATATATTATCCACATTATATATCAGCAACACCTGCTGTACCGCAATAGGAAATGCGCCTAACCCGCCAGGGGACACTATCATAGCAAGTGTGGCCAGCGAAAGCACACTAAATGCCGCTCCAATACCGAGAGAAGATGTTGCAGAAAGGGCAGAAAATCCAATATAGATCTCCAGCAAATAAGTGGACCAGATAAAGATGGTATGTGCTATAAACTTTTTTCTTTTTTTAAGATGTAATATCGTTAAAAAACCTTCTTTCAAACCAACATGCAGCCCTTTAAGTTTAATAACAAAACGGTGTTCCCTGTATTTTTTTAAAATCCATTTTGCCAGCAAAAAAATTATACCTGCAAGTAATACAAGAATCCCAATTATTATCCAGATTGGTATAGCTTGTTTGTGTGAGGTAATCAATTCAATTTTACTTTTTATAAAATCACTTACGGTTTCTACCTGAATTAAAATAGTAATAACGATCACCAAAAAATAACAGAATAAATCAAAAATCCTTTCGACAAGAATAGTTCCAAACAACTTTGTTACCGGTATCTTTTCGTAGCGGCTTAATAAAGTACATCGCAAAATTTCACCTGCGCGTGGTAAAAAAGTATTGGCGAGATAACCGCACATTACTGCATAAAAAGTATTGGAAGTTTTTGGTTGGTATCCCATTGGCTCAATAAGAATTTTCCATCTAATGGCGCGGCTGACGTGGCCCAGGATCATGATGATAAAAACAGGTACCAGAATAATATAATGTGCATTCTGAAGTGATTCCTTAAATTGAAATTTTTGAATAGGTGTCATTTTTCCTAATTGCCACCAGGTCAAAAAAATACCTATACCAAGGAAAATCAAATATTTTAATACAGAGAATATTCTTTTTTTCATAATAGAACTACAAGATAATAAACCCATTCTGATTTATCTCTTTATTAAAAGATTATCAATTAATCTTACGTCGTTGAGAAATGCTGCAACAAGAATCACTACTTCTTCGCCTTTATTGAAATGAGTTATTATTTTAAGGTTTTTTCGTTTGGCAAGTTCGAGGTAATCCACCTTAAATCCAATCTTTTCAAGATGAGAAATTGTTTTATTTTTTAATGCAGAAAAGTTATTTCCAGTAAGTTTATTTTTTATTGAAACTAAAGACTTGTGCAATTGTGACGCTTTAATTCTTTCTACGGAATTTAGCCTTACATTTCTACTGCTCATAGCAAGGCCGCTTTTTTCACGAAGTATAGGGCAAATGATAAGTTGAACGTTTTTATGCAGTAATACAATTAATCGTTCGATAATCATGCATTGCTGAAAATCTTTTTGTCCCATAAAAAGATAGCCAGGATCTACAATATTCAGTAATTTTTCCACGGCCATACAAACACCCTGAAAATGCCCCGGCCGGAATTTACCTTCTAAAATCGTTTCAAGATAACCAAGATCGTAATGTTTTTCGAGGGATTTTGCATCAGGATATATTTCTTTTTCGCCAGGTAGAAATAAAATATCACAGCCATTTTCTTCGAGTAATAAAATATCATTTTCAATCGTTTTTGGGTATTTTTTTAAATCATCAACATTGTTAAATTGCACAGGATTTACAAAAATGCTACAAACAGTTAGTTTTGCAACCTTTCGGCTCTCCTTTATTAAGGATAAATGACCTTCGTGCAAAGCGCCCATGGTAGGTACAAATCCAATAGATTTATCTGAAAAATTTTGCTTATCCAGATAATCCCTGAGACCTTTTGAGAGTTTAATTATAATCATAATCTCTATGTAATTGTGTCTAACATTGAGTTTTACATTGTGCAAAAGAAAAAAAATGATACCTTTGCCGCCTGTTAAAAAACAATATAGCTAATTTAACCATTTTTAAATGTCGACAAAGAAAAGAATTTTATTCATAGCCAACGAAATGTCACCTTATCTGGAAATGACAGAATTTGCGGAAATTGTAAACAGGCTTGCGGTAAAATCAAATGAAAACGGAATGGAAGTTCGTTGTATCATGCCCCGTTTTGGGATGATAAATGAACGCAGGCACAGGCTACATGAAGTAGTTAGACTTTCCGGAATCAATGTATCTGTTGACGGAGATGATTATCCTTTAGTAATTAAAGTAGCTTCGCTTCCCAATGCAAGATTGCAGATTTATTTCTTAGACAATGAAGATCTTTTCAAAAGAAAATCCCTGTTTCATGATGAAAGTGAAAAATGGTTTACAGATAATGCTTTAAGAACCGTATTATTTTGTAAAGGAGCTTTGGAGACTGTAAAAAAATTCGGCTGGCCTCCGGACATTATTCATTGCAGCGGCTGGATGACAGGCCTTATACCTATGTATATTAAAACTGCCTACAAAAAAGAACCTGTATTTAGTAATTGCAAAGTAATTTACACGATTGGCCAAAATACTTATAAAGAAAAAATGGGACCTGAGTTTGCAAATGTAGCCACCATTAATGCAAATATTAAAGAGAAAGATATTTCTATTTTCAACGAAGGGAGCAATACTGCCATGTTTAGAGGTGGCGCTCATTTCGCCGATGCCATTACCTTTGGAGCCGAAAAGGTAGATAAAAAATTAATGGAGGAATTTAGTAAAGTTCGTGGTAAAAAGGTCTTAAAATATAATCCGGAATCGGATCTGTCGGACTATTTGCAATTGTATTCCGACTTTTAAATCATTGCATAACTCTCTTTTAATTCGTTTATTTCTTAAGTGAAGAGCTAAAAAACAAACTCTTTATACAAAATTGGATTTGCATGTTGCTTTACATGAGTCTTAATTTTTTTTACAATTTGGAATTTAATCTTTCCTGTTTTTTCTCAAATATTATTGGTATTTTCTTTATTCTATTCGTTGAGGATCGCAGTAAAAGAATAAATAATGGTGATTTTGTATTTCCGTTTACAAGAAATTTTTATTAGCCTCAAAATTCCATTTTGCTCTATCATTGTGAAGCCATAATTTTGCGACTCAAAAACAAAACATTATGCCCTATTTATTTACGTCTGAATCGGTGAGCGAAGGACATCCGGATAAAGTTGCTGACCAGATCAGTGATGCACTTATTGATAATTTTTTAGCATTCGATCCGCAAAGTAAAGTTGCCTGCGAAACACTAGTAACAACAGGCCAGGTGGTGCTTGCAGGCGAAGTGAAATCCAAAGCCTATCTTGATGTACAGGAAATAGCAAGAGGCGTGATTCGCAAAATTGGCTATACCAAAAGTGAGTACATGTTTGAAGCCAATTCATGCGGAATTTTCTCGGCCATTCACGAGCAATCTGCAGATATAAACCAGGGAGTTGACAGAAAGAAAAAAGAAGACCAGGGAGCCGGCGACCAGGGAATGATGTTTGGATACGCCACTAATGAAACCCAAAATTACATGCCGCTTTCATTGGATATTGCTCATAGCATTTTGATAGAATTGGCTGCATTAAGAAGAGAAAATAAACAAATCAAATATTTACGCCCGGATGCCAAAAGCCAGGTTACGATTGAATACAGCGATGATAATAAACCTGTAAGAATAGACGCAATCGTTGTTTCTACCCAGCATGATGATTTTGATAAAGATGATAATAAAATGCTGAAGAAAATCTCAGATGATATCAAAAAAATTCTGATACCGCGCATGAAGGAAAAATATCCAAAATATGCGCATTTCTTCAACGACAAAATAAAATACCACATTAATCCTACTGGAAAATTTGTAATCGGAGGTCCACACGGAGATACAGGACTTACCGGAAGAAAAATAATTGTAGATACTTATGGTGGAAAAGGCGCTCATGGTGGCGGTGCATTCAGCGGAAAAGACCCAAGCAAAGTGGACAGAAGTGCGGCTTATGCTGTAAGGCATATTGCTAAAAACCTTGTAGCAGCCGGAGTTTGCGACGAAATATTGGTGCAGGTTTCTTACGCAATCGGCGTAGCTCAACCAACAAGCATTAACGTAAATACGTATGGTACTGCCAAAGTGAAATTAACCGATGGTGAAATTGCTAAAAAAGTAGAATCAATATTTGACATGCGCCCTTATTTTATTGAGCAACGCCTCAAACTTCGTAATCCTATTTACCAGGAAACTGCATCCTACGGCCACATGGGACGCAAGAATGAAGTAGTTACAAAGACTTTTAATTTACCAAACGGTTCTCCTAAAAGTATTAAAGTAGAATTATTTACCTGGGAAAAATTAGACTATGTACCGAAAGTAAAAAAGGCTTTTGGGATAAAATAAAGAAGAATTTTATGGATATATTTTATGACAGGCGTTTTTAAAAGCGCCTGTTTTATTTTTTCAGATAAACATTTAATAAAGCAAATAAAATTCCTGCAACCGCAGCTAATTGGCCAATCCAAAAAATAAACATCCATTTAATATTATCAGCTCTTGAAGATTCTATTTTTGAAATTAAATCTACTTTCTCATCCTTAATCAGAGTAATGATTTCTATCTTATCATTCTTTGTCATAAATACATCTTTTTTCTGGCTTATTTTTTCTTCAGCTTTTGCTTCAAAAAATTCTATAACCTTTGCAGCCTCTTTTTCTGTAAAGCGATTTTTAAATATCTCATAAACTTCTAATTCTAATGCAGACATAAATTATTTTTTATCAAAACAAATATATTAAAAATAAACGGTAGCGTATAATTTCTGGAATTTTATAAATTAATCTGAATCATCCTTTATAGTTATAATTTCCCGGTATTTTCTTTTATTTATTATCTTTAAAATAAAAACTATGGAAGCAATAGAAAAAATAGTTCGATTTGATGAAAACGAGAATACCATTTTAAAATTAGGTAAACATTTTTCTATGAAAGATGCTAAAATTGTTGTGCTTATTAAAGAGGATGAAATAAGTGAAAATCAATGGTTAAGCCTTGCAATGAAAGGTGGCTCTTTCGATTTTTTGAATGATCCTGCAGAAGATATTTATACTATGGAGGATGGTGTTCCATATAAAACAACTGATTGTTGAAGTTTGAAAAATAAAAATTTCATCAGAAAAAAATGAAGAAGATTGAAAACAAAAGTCCTTATAATTATGAATTTGTAAAAAAGATATTACAAGGAGATAAAGATTTAAAGGCAGGAAAAGGGGAAAAAATTACAATTGGAGAATTAAACAAACTAAGCAAAATTTGAGACCACCACATAAAACATTCACCCAGCAACACCGCCCGAAAAAAAATCTCCTGATTGGAGGAATTCCATCTATTATTGAAGCCATGAGAAATGGCGAACAATTAGAAAGAATTTATTTACAAAACACTATTTCTTCTCCGGAGGCAGATGAACTGAGAAGCGTGGCCCTGGAATTTGAAGTTCCAATAAATAAAGTCCCTTTTGAAAAAATAAGAAATTTTAACCTCGAAAATCCAAAAGGATGTATTGCCATAAAATCAAAAATAAAATATCAAAATCTACAGGATGTAATCTCACTGGTTGTTGAAAATGGAGAAACTCCTTTATTGTTATTACTTGATGGGATTACTGACATTAGAAATATTGGTGCATTAGCCAGAACGGCTTACTGTTGCGGCGTTCACGCCATTGTAATCCCTGAAAAAGGAGTAGGGGCCTTGAGTGAAGATGCGATTACCACTTCCGCCGGAGCGCTAGAAAACATCGCTGTTTGCAGGGTAAAAAATTTACACAGCGCTATAGACGAATTACATTTAAATGGCTTCAAAGTTTTCGCAAGCGAGATGACTGCAGAAGAAAATATTTTTAATATTAATTTTATGGAACCCTGTGCCATCATTATGGGAAGTGAAGACAAAGGAATACAATCTTCCCTTTATAAATTATGCGATGCAAAATTTAAAATTCCAATGCAAAAAGAATTTGAATCCCTGAATGTTTCTGTTGCTGCAGGGATGATTTTGTACGAAGCGATGAGGCAGAGAATTAATTATTGAATTATTTTATTATTGTTTGCGCATGCTTTATAATTAAATAATTTAATAATCAAATAATTTTAATAATCGAATAATGCAACAAATCAAACTCATCGAATGCCCCCGCGATGCCATGCAAGGCTGGAAGAATTTTATTTCTACCCAAAAAAAAATTGAATACATCAATCAACTATTGAAAGTTGGTTTTGATATCATTGATTTCGGAAGTTTTGTTTCGTCAAAAGCTATTCCTCAAATGGCTGATACGAAAGAAGTCATTCGCCAATTATCTATGGTAAATACTGAAACCAAACTGCTGGCCATTATTGCGAATGTACGGGGAGCAACTGAAGCGGCTGAATTCGAAAAAATTTCTTACGTCGGATTTCCATTTTCTATTTCTCCCACTTTTCAAATGCGTAATACGCATAGCACAATTGAGAAATCGCTGAAAACCGTAAAAGAAATAAAAAAAATTTGTGATAAAAGCAGGAAAGAATTAGTTGTTTATATTTCAATGGCATTTGGAAATCCTTATGGGGATGAGTATAACGAGGACATTGTTTTGGATTGGATAAATAAAATAGTGGGAGAGGGGATTTACATAATTTCCCTGGCTGATACAGTCGGTCTTGCGCATCCATCGCAAGTTTCATCAATTGTGAAAAAAGTAATTTCAGCGTTTCCCGAAATTGAAACTGGAGTTCATCTTCATTCTACAAATATTAACTGGAAACAAAAAATTGATGCGGCTTTAGAAAATGGTTGTTTGCGTTTTGATGGCGCGCTAAAAGGTTATGGCGGTTGCCCGATGGCAGAAGATGAATTAGTTGGAAATATGAATACAGAATTGATGATTCCTTATTTTAAACAATTAGGATTTCTTAAAAATATAAATGAAGGTGCATTATTAAAAGCCAGTGAAATGGCTTCTAAAATTTTTATATAAATGGAATTCTTTTTACCATTTCAAATTCAATCTTATCCGTTTGCACTTTCTTACCGGGATAAAATTTTATTTATAGGATCGTGTTTTTCTGAAGAGATAGGTGATAAAATGAACGAATTGAAATTTGATATTCTGCAAAATCCAAATGGAATTTTATACGATCCGCAAAGTATTTCAGATGCATTATTTTCTTACATAACAAATAAAAAAATTACGGAAAACGATTTATTTGAATTGAATGGTTTATGGCACAGTTGGAAACATCATTCTCATTTTTCTGAAATCAATAAAAAAGATGTTTTAGAAAAAATAAATCAATCACAAAATGCAGCGCATCATTTTATAAAAGAATCAAAATTTCTTATCATTACTTTGGGAACTGCTTTTAATTATCAACTCAAAGAAAATAAAGAGAATGTTGCTAATTGCCACAAAGCTCCTGCTAATTTTTTCCAAAAGATTTTATTACCAATTGATGAAATAATTTCTTCACTTTTAAATGCTTCAAACGCTTTAGAAAAATTTAATCCCGATTTAAAAATTATTTTTACAGTCAGCCCTGTAAAGCATGTGAAAGATGGGGTAGTGGAAAATAGCCGGAGCAAAGCCAGGTTAATTGAGGCAGTTCAGAGTATTGTAGAACAAAAACAGAATGCAGTTTATTTCCCATCTTACGAATTGGTAACAGATGTTTTGCGCGATTATCGTTTTTATAAAAACGATTTAGTGCATCCAAATGAAAACGCAATCAACTTTGTTTTTGAAAAGTTCTGTGATTCTTTATTGAATGATGAAAGCATAAAGATTTTAGAAAAAATAAGAAGTATTATCAATGCTGTAAATCATAAGCCGTTTTTGAAAGAAAGCGAAGCGCATCAAAAATTTATTGCTTCACAAATTCAAAATATCAATAAGATTGAAAATCAATATCCTTTTATCAATCTTGAAAAAGAGAAAAAATATTTTACCGGACAGCAAAGTAATTTTGAATAGAACAAAATTAAAATCCTGAAGTTTAGTTCGATCCTATTCTGACCTTTCCCTGATGGAGGAGGAGTACACCTTTTAATCTCCTTTTTTTAAAAATAGAAATTCTGCGTATTTGTTCGTTTACTATAAAGGTTTTTGGAATCCGACGTTTGTGGGCTGGGAGGAAGATTCTTTTGTCTGTTCATTAAATTTTATTCCATTAAATTCAAGTTCTTTTAACACCGGTTCATATATTTCGCGAATTACAGGAATGTGCAACCCTGTTAATTGTATTTTCTTTTCCAAAATTAATTTTGCGGCTATACCTAATGGAAGACCGACAGTTTTCGCCATTGCAGTATGTAGCTGATCTTCGCCTTTTACAATCAGGCAACTTCTTATTTTTACTTTTTTTTCCTTGATCAAATATTCAACTTCATGAAGCATAATGATCATGTCTTTATCCTCTGGTTTCATCACTAATTTTTTTTCTAAAAGGTGTTGAAGTAATGAAGCCGAATTAGAAATTTCTATTGATATTTTTTCTTTCTCATTTAATCCGAGATAATTTATTTGTTCCAAAAATTCGGGATTAAAAAAATCAGTTTTCAAAAGATCAGTTTCTTTCTCTGAAACCAGTTTTTCCTTTTTTAAATTAAACCAGTCTGCAAAAGTTTTACAATTTTTAATCTCTTCGCGATCATTTTTGTTGGTAAAATCCATCTTAATAATCTTGTTCCAGCCGCGACAAAAAGAAGGATAGCGCAAAGTGGTGCGGATAAATGTTTTTGCATCATTCAGACGATAGGTTTCAATATAGGAAAGAGAATCCCGGTTGGCATACCATGCCAAAGGAAAAAGACCGGGCACATCAATAATATTATTTTCATCACCAAAAATTTCTGAATAAGGAACCTCAATTGTTCTTCCGTCATCACGGTAAATAGCCCCTGCACTTCCTGCCATTACTACGTTTGCAGGATTCCAGGTGATTTTGTAATGCCAGGGATTGTCATCACTTTCAGGAGAAACTAATCCACCGCAATGAGATTTGAATGAAGTAATTTTTCCACCTTTTGCTTTTATATCATTGATCATTTTCATTGCACTCATGTGATCAATTCCCGGGTCTAATCCGATTTCTCCCAAAAAGAGCAATTCCTTTTTTTCAATCTCCTTTTTCAGGGATTTTATTTTTTCATCAATATATGAAGCGGTTAAAAGATTCTTTGAAAAAGTCACACAATCTTTGGCCACTAAAAAATGTAATCCCGGAGGTAGCATAGAAATTACCATGTCAACCTTAGAAATATATTCATGGCGTTTCTCTTCATTGCTTACATCAAAAGAAAGGGCTTCTGCAGAAGAAAAGTTTTTAGTTTTTGATTGAGCCAAAGAAAGATTGGAATCGCAAACAAGAAATTTCCAATTATTTTCATCACTACATTTCCCCAGGTAATCTATAAGACAGGTTGCAGATTTTCCGGCACCAAATAAAAGTATTGTCTTCATTGAGCGAAATTAAACAAATAGCAATTTTGAATAAAAAATAAGAAAGTTTAAGTCAGGGTTTGCAGTAAACAAACAAAAAACACTGATTTTTATTTAGGAATTGAAATAGTATAAATCCCGTTCGAACGATATCAGCCGTGAGGCAATAAACCTCTTAACTAATTAACCTCTTAACTAATTAACAATAAAGCAATTTACATATCCACATTTTGCCAAAAAGATGGTGAAAAATATCTGCTAATTAATTCATTTTTTTAAGGAAAAACGCTCTTTAAAAAGTATATTTGCCGATAGTAAAAAATTATGGAAACAATAGAAGGAGAACTGCCGGAAAATGGCCAACCAAGAGGGAGAATTATTCCTATAAACATCGAAGAAGAAATGAAGTCCGCTTACATTGATTATTCAATGAGCGTGATAGTAGGCCGGGCATTACCAGATGCCCGCGACGGCCTGAAACCAGTACATCGCCGCATATTATACGGAATGTATGAAATGGGAAATACTTTCAATAAGCCTTTTAAAAAATCTGCCCGTATTGTCGGTGATGTGATGGGGAAATTCCACCCGCATGGAGACTCATCTATATATGGAACTTTAGTTAGGATGGCACAGGATTGGAGTATGCGTTATACGCTGGTTGACGGGCAAGGTAATTTTGGAAGCCAGGACGGAGATTCCCCAGCGGCCATGCGTTATACAGAAGTACGATTACAGCGTATTGCCGAAACGATGTTGGAGGATATTGAAAAGGAAACCATTGACTGGCAACTGAATTACGATGATACTACCAATGAGCCAACAGTATTGCCTACACGCATTCCACAATTGCTTTTGAACGGCGCCAGTGGAATTGCTGTGGGAATGGCTACCAACATGCTTCCTCACAATTTAACAGAAGTGATTAATGGTTGTATTGCATTTATAGACAACAGGGAAATCACCATTGATGAGATTATTAAAATACTGAAGGCCCCCGACTTTCCAACCGGAGGAATTATTTATGGATATGATGGCGTAAAACAAGCGATGCAAACAGGGAGAGGAAGATTAGTGCTTCGCGGAAAAGTGAATGTGGAAACCTCAAAATCGGGAAAAGAAAAAATAATTATTACAGAAGTTCCTTACCAGGTAAACAGGGATGCACTTACAGAAAAGATAGGTCATCTCATTAATGAAAAAGTTATTGAAGGAGTTTCTGATGTTAATAACGAAAGTAATAATAAAGAAGGAACTAGAATTGTTGTTGATCTAAAAAAAGACGCTATCTCTCAGGTAGTGATCAATCATTTATATAAACATACTGAACTCCAGACTTCTTTCGGAATTAATAATGTGGCTCTTGTAAAGGGAAGGCCCCATGTACTAAATGTAAAAGACCTGATCCGGGAATTTGTTGACTTCCGTCACGAGGTGGTGATAAGAAGAACCAAATTTGAACTGAAGAAAGCAGAAGAAAGAGCTCATATTTTGGAAGGATTTCTGATAGCTTTAGATCATTTAGATGAAGTAATAAAATTGATTAGAGCATCTTCTACACCAGATGTGGCTAAGGAAGGCTTAATTGCTGATTTTGGAATGAGCGAAATACAGGCAAAGGCTGTTTTGGAACTGAGATTACAACGCCTTACCGGAATGGAAAGAGAAAAGATAAGAGAAGAACATGCGGAAGTAATGAAACTTATCGGCAGGCTAAAAGAAATTTTGGGTGATGAAAGTATCCGGTTTGGGATTATTAAAGATGAATTGAAAGAGATCAGGGAAAAATACGGAGATGCGCGCAAAACAGAGATTACTTACCTGGCAGATGAAATGAGTATGGAAGATCTTATTGAAGAAGAAGATGTGGTAGTTACGATTTCTCATTTAGGTTATATTAAAAGAACTTCTGCAACAGAATACCGCCAACAGCGCCGTGGCGGCCGGGGAGCAAGAGGTAGCAGTACCAGGCAGGAAGATTATATTGAGCAGTTATTTATAGCCTCTACTCATAATACTTTATTATTTTTTACAGAAAAAGGAAGATGCTTCTGGCTAAAAGTTTATGAAATTACAGATGGGGATAAGCAAAGTAAAGGGCGCGCAATTCAGAATTTAATTCAAATACCTGCCGATGATACAGTGAAGACGATTATTTCTATAAAAAATCTTCAGAACGAAGAATATATAAATAACCATTATATCGTACTTTGTACCCGAAAAGGAATTATTAAGAAAACGAAAGTTGCTGATTTTTCACGGCCAAGGCAAAATGGAATCAATGCTATAACTATTAATGAAGGGGATCAATTGTTAGACGCTTGTCTTACAGATGGCATACAACAAATAATGATGGCTGTAAAAAGTGGCAGAGCAATCAGGTTTCCGGAAGAAAAAGTACGGCCTACAGGGAGAGGAGCAATTGGAGTTTCAGGAATTTCTGTGGATGCAGATACAGACGAGGTAGTTGGTATGATTTGTGTAAAAGTAAATGACCCAGAAGTAAGCGTTTTAGTTGTAAGTGCTAAGGGATATGGAAAAAGGACCGCAGTAGAAGAATACAGAATCACAAACCGGGGTGGCAAAGGAGTAAAAACAATTAATGTTACTGATAAAACCGGCAAACTGATCGGATTATTGAATGTGAATGAAAAGCAGGATTTAATGATTACATGCAAATCAGGGGTTACTATTCGCACCTCAATTGCATCTATAAGAGAAGCAGGAAGGGCTACACAAGGAGTAAAACTGATCAGGCTTGATGAAGGTGATGAAATTGCTGCAATTTCCAAAATAAATGATAATGAGATTGAAGATGATAACGGTGAAAATATTATAGGTGGGGTCGAAAATTTCGATGATGAAAATAGTGAAAATGATAATAAAAATGAAAATGAAAATGAGGATAATGAAATTTCAAATGACCCAGAAAAAGATTCTGAAAACCAATAAATAAACAATAAACATTAAACACATGAAACGAATAGTTTTACCGATTCTCTTTACCTTTCTTGCTCTTCTCACTTTCGGGCAAGATATCAAAAAAGCAACCTCATTAATAGCCGACAAAAAATATGATGAGGCAAAAACTCAAATAGATGGGATTCTTGCAAAAGACCCTAATAATTCAGAGGCGCTTTATTTAAAAAGCAAAGTATATGTTTTAACCGCTGATGCCGCCGCTGAAAAAGGCGATATAACAGGAGATCCTTATGGAGAAGCATTTGACGCATTTAAAAAAGCGATTGTAGATACTACAAATCCTAAACTAACATTACTGGTAATTAAAGATAATTACCAGCCTATATTTGGAGTGTACTCCGGATATTTTGCAGAAGGTGCGAAAGCTTTTAATGAAGCGGCTCCCAAATCTGATACTGCTGGTTTTGCGAAGGCAATGGATTTGTTTATAAAAGGGGACAATGTAGGCCAATATATAGCAAAAAATAAATGGGCAAACATAGGAAAAGTAGATACTACTTTAGTTCTTAATATTGCTAAGGCTGCATTAAATGCTAAAAGAGATAATATAGCTCGTGAGTATTTTAAAGAAATTGCTGATGCTCATATCAAGGGTTTGCATAATGATAAAGATTCTGCTGATCCGGCTTATGAGTTACCTTATCAGTGGCTCACATTAGATTATAAACAAGCAAAGGATTCGGCCAATATGGTCAAATATGCAAGTATTGGTAAAGAACTATATACTAATGATGATTATTATGATTTTGTTGAAATGGATTATTACAGGGAAAGTGACAACAAGCCTGCATTATTCAAAAAATATGATGAATTAACCGCCAGGCATCCTGACAGTATTCGTTATCACCTGAATTATGCAACAGAAATATTCAGTTATGTTTACAATAGTGGTGATGGGACGGTTATTAATAACCAAGATGCTTTGTTAGCAACCTTAAAAGATCAATTAGAAAAAGCACATTCGCTGGAACCTGATAATTCGAGTGTTAATTTATTGTATTCCCAATATTATTATAATAACGGAATAATAGTTCTTCAGAATGCTGAAAAAATAAAAGGTGCCAAACTTACCCCGGACCAACAAAAGCAGAAGAAAGATCTGAACGATACAGGTGAAAATGATTTGAAGCAGGCCATACCTTATGCCCAGGAAGCCATGAAGGATTTAGAGACTGGTTATAAAAAATCGGAAAGATCTAAATATAAATCCGCAGTAAATTTATTGCAAAATATATATCAGAGCTTGGGAGATAAAGTGAACTTAAAAAAATATCAGGATATTTATGATGGTGCAGATGCAAAATTTGTAAACTGATTTTTAAAATTCAATTTTATTTAAACAAAACCCTGGAAATTTCCGGGGTTTTTGTTTAGAGAATTATTCTGTAATAATTTTCAGTAAAGCAACAATTATAACGAATTTCAATTTTTACATTCGAATGCAGGGGAGCTTAATCGTGATTAAGGACGAGTAATTTATGTTTGATTACGATTACAGTTGAAGAAGATTCAAAATCTATTTAACATAATATAAATTATAGGAAAATCATAATTGGAAGATTGAACTGAATTTGATCCTTTTCAGTTCAAATTCTCTTTATAATTCATTTGAATGTTTAGTATCCTGTAGCTTGATTTCATCTTATCATTTTTTAATAATTATAAATTCCTGGATAATTAAAACATTGTTGACGTATTATCAGCAAATGAACTTATAAATACAAGGATATTGTTTTCAAACTGAGATGCCATTCCAAATAAAAATTGATGCGACATGGGCAAAACATAAACGGGAATTTGCTTCAGATCCTTTTCAAATTCCACAAGTCTTGCGCCATCTTTTTCGGTGGTAAGAATTATTTTTTTCTCATTTTTAATCTTTAAATACCGGCTTTTAATTTCCTTAATATCGCTTTCATTAAAAATATGGTGGTCATCATATTTTAGCATTTCATACGAAGAAACATGTATATCAAGAAATTCTTTGATTGGCTTAGGGTTAGCAATCCCACAAACTAAAAGCACATGGCAATCCGATTCTAAAATATATTTTTCTCTTGTAAATAAATGAGAGGGACTATTGTATTGGATCCCTGTAAAATAAATTTTCTGGTTTTCCAAAGGTTTCAATTCGTTTATCACTTTCTCTTTTGATTCTGAATTTAAATTTAAATCACATTTTGTAACTACAATAATATCAGCACGTTTGCTGCTGTTTTTATTATCTCTTAAATCTCCCACAGGTAATAAAAAATCGCGCGAATAAATATTATTGTAATCGGTAAGTAATATATTCAATCCGGCTTTTACAACTCTATGTTGAAAGGCATCATCCAATAAGATCACTTCTGTTTCGGGTCTTTCATTCAGTAAGGACGGAATACCCAAAATCCTTTCTTCGGCTACTGCTACCGTTATTTCCGGAAATTTTTTATGAATCTGCATGGGCTCGTCGCCAATATCTATAGCAGTAGAATTCTCTCTGGCAACTACAAATCCCTTTGTTTTTCTTTTATATCCGCGGCTGAGAGTAGCTATTTTGTATTTCCCACTAAGCAATTGGATGATATATTCCACCATAGGAGTTTTGCCGGTACCGCCAACTGAAAGGTTCCCAATGCATATAAGTGGAAAATTAAACGTTGCTGACCGCCATATTTTTTTATCAAAAAGTTGATTGCGTGCCCAAACAATTCCACCATAAATAAAAGAAAATGGAATAAAAATTAACCGGAACTTTTTGCGCATGATTGGGATTTTGGCATTTTAAAGAAGCAATTTGAATTGTTCTCATTTAAAAATGATATAATTGATGTGGAGTGACACACAGGTTTAAAGGTATATCAAACCTATTAATATCTTCTATCTCGTCAACTGGTTGAAAAAAACTTAATCCTATTTTTATTACATCCGGCTTGCAATGAGAAAGAAATTTATCATAATATCCCTTGCCATAACCAACTCTGTAACCCTTTTTATCAAAGGCAAGTAAGGGTATCAGCACCAGGTCTATTTCATTTTCAAATACCAGCTTTCCATCTTTGGGTTCATCAATTCCATAAATGTTTTTTATCATTTCTGTTTCCTGATCAAAATGGTAGTGGCTTATATTTCCTGAAGGAATATCAATTTTAGGGATTACTATTTTTAAAGATGGATTTTTAAAAGACAAATACCTTATAATTCTTGCTGTATCTGGTTCTGCGAGTTTTAGTGAAGAGAGATATGTATGCACACAATTAATAAATCTGAGTTGGGCTTTTTGGAAATTTATCAGGATCAGATCATTGAATTTATCAATTGAATGTTCGGAAAGTTCATTTCTTTTTTCTTTATAAATATTCCTTAATTCCTGCTTTTTCATAAAATAGCTTTCATTAAAAAAGGACGAATTTTCAGGGCTTCCTCTTTGATCGTTTTTTTAGAGATTACCTGTAAATGTTTTATTCTTGCTATGATTGGGTAGCCGCTCCACTCCCCTATCTCTTTTTCATAACTTTTATATTCTTCTGTAAATATCCAACCGGCCACATTTATTTTTTCTTTTTTTAAAACAGCAGCAGTTAGCAAAGAATGATTGATACTTCCTAATTCATTTTTACTCACTATAATTACTCTTGCTTTCAATTTTTTTATCAAATCCAAAATTAATTCATTCTCATTCAAAGGAACCATTAATCCTCCGGCGCCTTCAATGATTAATTGATTTTTTGTTTTGGGTAAATGGGCAATGATTTCTTTTATTTTAATTTCTTTTTTTTCTGCCGGAGCTGCAATATGCGGAGAAGCAGGCATTTTTAAGCGATATAATTCAGGATGGATTTTAGATTTTTTATTAGAAAGCAGTTGATGTACCAATAATGAATCGGTTCCATCAGCAAAACCGGCTTGCACAGGTTTCCAGTAATCTCCAAGCAATGCTTCTGTAACAATTGCAGAGATTAAAGTTTTACCAACATTTGTTCCTGTTCCGGTGATAAAAATGGGGGTCATGGTTTGTTTGTTAAATGGCGAATAGTCAATTGTCAATAGTCAATGGTGAATCGGGAATTTTAATCTGTTGTACAAGTCCGAAGATATCTAACCTTCTTCCCTGCTATTTATAAAAATTGAAAATACAGTAGTTCCGTAATTCCGCACCGTTTTAAACATCAATTCATTTTCATAATTATTGGCAGGTGTGTGCTCCAGGATGAACCAGCCACCCGGTTTCAGTAATTTTTTCTCTCTGATTATTTGTGGAAGATCATCAATATTTTTAAGAGCATAAGGAGGACCGGCAAATATAAGATCATACTTATCTGTACAATTCTCTAAAAAGCGGAATACATCACTTTTTACAACATCGCAATTCTCAATTTTAAATTCATCAATTTTACTTTTGATGAAAGTATACATTTTAGGATCTTTTTCTACGATAGTAAGATCTGAAGCACCTCTTGAAGCCAGTTCATAGCTGATACTTCCGGTGCCCCCAAAAATATCAAGAGTTTTTTTACCGGGTAATGAAATATTATTTTCAACAATATTGAACAATCCTTCTTTGGCAACATCTGTAGTTGGCCTCGTGTAAGGCATTTTTGAGGGCGGGTTTATTTTCCTTCCACCATATTTTCCGGTAATTATACGCATGAATCAATGGCAAAGATACTGCTGAAATAATGAGATGGATATCTGGTTATTTCTTCTGAATAATTAATTTCAGCAGGCAATTTAGTAAATTCAATATCTGTGAAAAATTTATATATCTCTTTATAAAGAGAAGAATTTTCTTCAAGTAATCCGCTTATTTCAAGAGTTATATTATTAATTTCACACTGCTGGCAGATATTTAAAAGAATATAAGAAACATCTTCGGGAGTGTGATAATCAAAGCTATTTATCAGTTGATGTTTTCCGTTTTTTATCAAGGAGATTACCATTTTTTGGGTGTAGAAAATTATTGATAATTTATCTTTTTCCCCGACAGGAGTTTTTAATAAAATTGAGTATTGATGGGTACTTTCAGCATTTTGGTACTGATTCTGCAATACATCAAATATTGACGCAGGAACGCGGTAGCAATTGTAAATTGATTGGCCGCCGACCACGTCTGTTAATATCATCTCATTTGAATACAGATCGCCATACAACATATTCATTAATGTTGCATTCTTCTCACTATTGTATAATGGGAAAGGGATCAATACGCTTTGCGGAAACGAATAAGAAACCAGAACTTTCTTAAATTTTTGTGATAATATTTCTTTCTGATGAAAAATCACCTGCAGATCAATTGGAAAACCAACAGGTGGTTTACTTTTTTCATAATGATAGATTGCCAGTCCCAAAACGTGACTGGCAACTTCATCTTTGATGCAATAAGAAAATCCTTCATTGCTCACCTCGCATAGAAGTACGCAATTTGCTGCTTCAAAAGACGCAGATGGTAATATTTCAAATACAGGGTTCATTTAAATAATAGCCGCAATATTAAATTTTTTTTTTGGCTTTTCACATGAAAATTTGTGTTGCCTGTATGGTACAGGTTGATTTGTTCCTTTAAGTTTGTAATAATTCACAGCTAACCTTTACCTTCGCAGCCAAAAATAAAAATAATGACCAATCAAACCTTTACAATGATTAAGCCTGACGCAACTTCTAAAGGAAATACGGGCGCTATTTTAAAAATGATCAATGAAGCAGGATTTCGCATTGTAGCTATGAAAATGACTCATCTTTCTTCTGCAAAAGCAGGAGAATTTTACGCAGTTCATAAAGAACGTCCTTTTTATGGAGAATTGGTAAAATTTATGAGCAGCGGTCCGGTAACTGCAGCTATTCTCGAAAAGGAAAATGCTGTAGAAAATTTCAGAAAATTAATCGGTGCTACTAATTCTGCCCAGGCAGAAGAAGGTACCATCAGAAAATTATATGCGTCATCCATCGGTGAAAATGCAGTTCACGGAAGCGATAGTGATGAAAATGCTCAAATAGAAGGAGATTTTTTCTTTAGTAAATTAGAGCAATTTTAATAAGACATCATAAATACAATTTCTTTTAATTCCCGAAAAACTTGCAGATTTATTTTGCAGGTTTTTTCGGTAAAATACTAAAAAATAGTTGGTAAAACCATCTGTAATATCAGCTGGATAAGGATTTGAAAGAAGTTTACTGAAATCATCTTCTGCCCATTTTTTGCTAACGATTTCAAAACTGATAGTTCATCGCTGATAGCTTACTGCTGAACTCACACACCTACCTATTCTCCAACGGTTCCACTGTATATCCCGCTTTTTTTAAAAGATGAATCAATCCAAAATCTCCTATCAAATGCCCGGCTCCCACAGCCACAAATACGCTTTCATTTTTCATAATTTCTTTTAATTGTTTTACCCAATTTTTATTTCTGTTATTCAAAAGAAGATCATCATATTTATCTGAGCCAAATTCACTTTTGCCTAACATATTTTTTATGGAATCCATTTGCTGATTTTCATAATACCCGAGCATAGTTTGGAATTCATTTTTATACACAGAAAAACTATCAATATTTTTCAATAATTCTTTTGCCTGCCATTCGTAGGGAATGCTGTCAAAAACAGATGCCTGGAATTGCATAGTTTCCAAACCCTTGATTTCTTTTTTATCTTCTTTTGCAATTTTTACCAATTCTTCTTCTACTCCCGAAGGGCTTTTACAATTCATCATACGTGGATACAGCAATGCAACCAAAAAATAAGGCTTCGCGCTTTGAGGCAACATGATGGGCATTTTGAGTGAATCAGAAAAATAATTTTGTAACCTTTTATATTCCTCAGGTGTATAAAGATCTTCCAGTTTTTTACCGTCTTTCATATTCATATAAAGCATACCGCTAAGCATGATAGAAGGATCGTCCATATCTAATTCCATATAAATTTCATCACACTGTTTCATCGCTCTTTTAAGTTGATCGCTGAAATGAATATCATCTTTGCACAACAGGTGAAAAGTGCCAAAAAGAAAACTTGGTTTTTTTAACCCGTTTCCACTCACTTCCCACAAAAGTGTGTTGCCATTTTTTTGCTTTGCAAAAGAAGGATCCTGTTGTGCTTTGCATCCCATAAATAAAATAGTTGATAAACTGTAAAATAATAAATGCTTCATCATTTTAATTTTTGTAAAAATAAGGGTAAAGAAAATTTGAGATGTGTGAAAATTTTGATTTGAAATAAAATTGAAATTTTCAATAATTGTTTGTTAACTGTATTTTTAATTTTTTTTTGAAAATTTATTACATATTTAGAAGCCTTCTATAAATGATTACATGAATTTTTTATCCTGCTAAAAGTGATCGGTGAAGGACTGACCACGGCGGACTGCCACCGTTCGTGACACGAACGGCTTAAATGGTGAATAAAATTTCTATTTCTATATAGCTACTAAGATTCATTTTAAACATTATTAGGTTTTTAATTTTTAGTCGGCTCAGATAGAGAATCTTCCATATTTGTTGCTTTACTGTATTCTGCTGCATTTTCTATTTTTTTCTTTCAAAGAAAATTTATTTCCCAATTATTCGTTTATTCTATAATAAGAGACTTAATTACGATTTGAGATAATTATAGTGGATTATTAATCAAGAAGCTATGAAAAAGCAAATCCTCACCTTCCTGCTTTTATTTATTTCCCTGATAATTTTTGCCAAAACAGAATTACCTGAATATGGGGCGATTGATAAAACCGACCTTCAGCTAAAAGAATGTGAATTCGATAAGGATGCTATAGCATACCAACTCATGTCGGCCGGGGATGTTTATTTCAAAGTAATTGAAGGGAATTTTAATATTATAACGGAGAGAAGAATAAGAATTAAAATTTTAAAGGATTCCGGCCTGAAAGAGGCAAATATCAAAATAAGATTTTTCAGTATGGGAGGCTATGAATCCATTAAAGATATTTCAGGTATCACTTACAATTTAGATAGTGCCGGAAATATACTTACCAGCAACCTTGGGAAATCTTCTATTGTTATAAAAAAAATAGACGACCAGGTTTCTGAAGTTTCCTTTACCCTGCCGGATGTAAAAGTCGGGAGTGTATTTGAGTATAAATTTACAGATGAAAAAAAATCAATTTCTAATATTGATAATTGGTATTTCCAGGATGATATTCCTACCCGTATCAGCGTTTACAGGGTTTTAATTCCTTCTATGTTTAAATTTTCTTCAAAATTATTTGCGTTCCAGGATGTAGCTCAGGAAGTAAATATTGTGAATGAAACCGCAAAGTATAAAAAATCCACACTTAATTATGAATCACAACTAAAAACATATACTTTAGAAAATATTCCGGCTTTAAAAAAAGAACCTTTTATGGGAGCTCAAAAAGATTATCTGCAAAGGGTAGTTTTTCAATTATCAGGTTTAAAATATAGTGACGGGGAAAATAAAGAATTATCTTCAACGTGGTCAGATATTACTACTTCATTGCTTAATAATGAAAACTTTGGTGGCCAGCTCTCTAAAAATCTCCCACACACAAAAAAACTCGATGAAGCTCTGAAATACATCACGGATGATTATAAAAAAATGGAGACTATTGATGATTTTGTAAGAAAAAAAATGAAATGGAATGGCGAAACAAGTATTTATTCATCCAACGCAATAAAAATCGCCTGGGACAAGAATTCAGGAAATACAGCTGATCTGAATTTAATATTGATCAACCTTCTGAGAGAAGCAGGAATAAAGGCCTATCCACTTATCGCAAGCACCAAAAATAACGGGACAGTAAATACCCATTATCCCTTTTTGCAGCAATTCAATATTACACTGGCCTACGTGGAGATTGGCGATAATAAATATATAATTGATGCTGCTGATAAGTACAACCCCGCAAGCCTCGTACCTTACAATGTCTTGAATAATGACGCTTATGTAGTGGACGCAAAAGAAGGCGGTTGGGTCGTTTTATCCAATAACAAAAATATTTATAAAAATATAGTTTCAATTGTCGCTCAAATAAATCCTGATGATTCACTGGCTGGTACGGCTACTATTAACAGTTATGGATATGCTAAAAATGAGAAATTAAAAATATGGGAAAAAGATACCAGTTCTTTTATAAAATATTATAGTGCATCAGACAGTACTTTGCAAATCAAAAATATAGAGGTTGACGGTATGGATATGGACTCAGTATCTTTAAGACAGAAATTTGATTTTGCTATGCCTTTATCTTCATCTGATGCAAAAGAATATTTTACAATCAACCTTTTCCAGGGATTTAACGCAAATCCATTCCTTGATACAGGCAGGGTAATGGATATTGATTTTAATTATAAACGATCCTATACTTTTGAAGGAAAAATTTCAATTCCTGATGATTATGAATTTGATCTTCCCAAAAGTATTCAAATAATGGTGCCTGATTCAAGTATCATTTTGAATCGTGATTTAAAAGTAGATAGCGGCACACTGGATTTCAGGATCACAGTGGACTTTACCAAATCCTATTATCATTCTAATGCCTACCCGCTTTTGCAGGAATTTTATAAAAAATTATACAGCGCACTGAATGAAAAAATAGGTGTTATGAGAAAAAGAAATTCGTGATGATCTTTTCAGATAAATTGATTTCCGGACTATCCCAATTGTGGTGAAAAAACCTGAAAAATACAATTATGTATTTCCAAATTATGTACTTTCGTATTACCCAAAACTAATATTACATGAGAAAACAAGCGCTTACCATTCTTTTATTATTTAACTCCCTGCTCCTTTTTGCGGGTAAAGAAATCCCGGCTTACGGGAAAATAGACAAATCTGATCTTCAATTAAAAGAATGTGAATTTGACAAAGATGCGGAAGCCTGTAATTTAATTTCTTATGGCGATGTTCACTATACTATATCTGGTGAAGACTTTAATATCATAACGGAAAGAAGAATCCGTATTAAAATACTAAAAGAGAAAGGGCTTGACGAAGCCAATATCAAAATAAGATTTTACAGTAGATCGAATTATGAGAATATTAATAGTATTTCGGGGCTTACTTATAATCTTGATAACTCAGGTAATATAGTTATTACTAAATTAGGAAAATCATCTGTTTATATAAAAGCTATTGACAAACAATATTCCGAAGTTTCTTTTACCTTACCAGATGTAAAGATAGGCAGTGTAATAGAATATAAATATACTGATGTAAAAAAATCTATAGACAACCTGGATGACTGGTATTTTCAGGATGACATTCCTACTCGTTTTAGCGAGTATAAGATTTTAGTTCCTTCTATATTCAAGTTTACCACACAGCTATTAGCTTATCAAAATGTGGAGCAGAAAGATGATAATCTCCCTCAAACCGCCGTATATGACAACCAGGTGATTAATTTTAATTCAGTTTCAAAAACGTATATACTAAGAAATATTCCGGCAATCAGGGATGAACCTTACATGGGCGCTCCTAGGGATTATTTGCAAAGAGTAATATTTCAGTTGTCGCAAATAGACTTTGGTGATGGTGTTGTAAGAGATATAAGATCATCGTGGCCAAAGCTTTCAAAGGAACTGCTCGATGATGACGACTTTGGATTACAGCTCAAAAAAAATATTCCTCATACAAAAGGCCTTGATGACTCTTTAAAAAATGTACAGGATGATTATAGTAAAATGGTATTAATTCATGATTACGTACGCCGGAATATGAATTGGAATGGTTCAGAAAGTATTTACTCAATGGATGGGGTGAAATCGGCGTGGGATAAAAAATCAGGTAATAATACAGAGATCAATCTGATCCTCATTAATCTTTTAAGAGACGCGGGCCTTAAAGCATACCCGCTCCTGGTAAGTACAAAAGATAATGGAGAAGTGAATGTTTTGTATCCTTTTTTACAACAATTCAATAATACAATGGCTGCGGTAGTAATAGGCGACAAAAGATACATTTTAAATGCGGCAGATAAATATAATCCGGCTTACCTCATACCTTATGACGTATTAAATTCTGAAGGATTTGTTGTGGATGAAAATAATGGTTCATGGATAAATTTAACCGACGATAAAGATGCATTTAAAAATAATGTTTCATTTATTGCTGAAATTACTCCCCAGGACTCAATGACTGGAAGTGTCACTATTTACAATTATGATTACTCAAAAAATATAAACGTAAAAAAATGGATTGAGGATAAAAGTAATTTTACAGATTCATATACTCAATATTATTCGGGTATGCAAATTAATAACCTGAAAGTTTCCGGCCTTAATGAAGATACAAAACCTTTAACACAGAAATTCAATTTCTCAATGCCGGTAAAATCATCGGGCGATTATGAATATTTTACATTAAACCTTTTCCAGGGATTGGAAAAAAATCCTTTTATTGCAGATCAAAGAACTACAGACATCGAATTTAATTATAAGCAATCTTACACCATCACAGGTAAGATATTCATTCCTGATAATTATCAATTTGATGATCTTCCTCAAAATCTTAAAATGATCATGCCTGATTCAAGTATTATCCTGACGCGGCTTTTGCAGTCAGGTGCCGGCTCACTGGATTTCAGGATTACGCTGGATTTTACAAAGTCAACGTATGGTGCAAAAGAGTATCCTTTTTTGCAGGAGTTTTATAAAAAATTATACAGCATCCTCAATGAACAAATTGTGATTAAGAAAAAAACAAATTCCCAATGAAAAGTTTTTTTATTTTTGTGATGTTGTATTCTTTCATACATCCCTGTTTTTCTCAAATAAACATCCTGGACGCTTCTACTCTTAATGCAAAACTCATAGAAAATTCACACAGCGTTAAAAGAGAAGAAAAAATAGATTTCGAAGTAAAAGATATAGATCAGGCTTTTCTCCACGTTCACCAGGTTTTTACTGTGCTAGATGCTGAAGGAGAAGATGTGTTGTATTTTATTAAACATTCTGACAATTTCTGCAAGCTCACAGATGCGGAAATAAAAGTGTTTGATGCTACCGGGAAGCCCGTAAATAAATATAAGATGAAGGAAATGAATTCGCAGGCGACAGGCGACGGACTGGTGCCGGATGGAAAAGTTTATTATTTTCAGGTGGCGGCGCCATCCTATCCTATCACAGTACAGTATGATTATGAAATGAAATTCAAAGGCACAATTAATTACCCTGATTACCGTATTGAAAAACCATGGCAATCTGTGGAGCATTCAAGTTATACCGTTGATATTCCTGCCAGCCTCGACCTGAGATATAAGCCACAGGACATATCTCTAAATCCTGTAATTACAGAAAAAGAGGGAAACAAAATTTATTCATGGGAAGTAAAAAACCTGGATGCTGTTGATGATGAAGAAGGCTCAGTTAGTTATGAAAGTAATTTCCCTGCTATCTTGATTAGTCCCAATAAGTTTTCTATGGATGGAAATGAGGGTGACATGAGTACATGGCAGAATTTTGGTAATTGGTACGCAAGCCTCTCACAAGGTTCTATCAATCTTTCTGATGAAACCAAATCATTTATAAGAGAGATGGTAAAAAATATACCTGGTAAGGATGAAAAAATTAAAAGAGTATATAAATATTTACAAACTAATTTCAGATATGTAAGCATCCAACTCGGAATCGGGGGTTATAAACCGTTTGATGCCAATTTCGTAGATGCTAAAAAATATGGAGATTGTAAAGCGCTTACTAATTATATGCAGGCATGTCTTGATGCGATAGGCATTGTAAGTTATCCTGCATTGATTAATGCGGAGTATGATAAAGCTCCGGTGGATCCCGGTTTCCCACACAATTCATTTACACACGTGATCCTATGTGTTCCTGATAACAAGGATACCACCTGGCTCGAGTGTACCAGTTCTGTCACTGATGCAGGTGTATTAGGTAGCTTTACAGAAAACAGAAACGCTTTGCTGATTACGCCCGGAGGCGGAGTACTTGTTTCCACACCAAAAAGCAAAGCATCAGAAAATACATTTGAACTTACTACAAAAATAAAATTGAATGAGGATGGATCTGGTGAAACCAAAAGCATTCTGAAAGCGTGCGGTGAATACAAAGAAAATTTATTGTCCAATGTGATGGATGAAAAGAAAGATGACCAGAAAAAATATTTGGTAAGCTCTTTGGGCTTTTTGCAACCGGACGATTTTGATTTTAAGAGCGACCGGAAGGATGATTCAGTAAAAACCACTTTCCAATTAGACATTGAACAAATACCTTCTTTTACTGCAGGAAGTAAAATGTTTTTAAACCCCAGGATTTATAAATTATGGAATAGCAAACTGCCTTCGCCTGAAGACCGTACCAAACCATTTTATTTTCCCGGACCATTTATTAAAAAAGATACTACCGTTTATTTATTGCCTGAAAATTATACTGTTGAAAATCTTCCAAAAGCCAGGGATATTTCATTTGACTACGGAGTTTTTAAAACTAATTATTGGTATGATGAAAAAGCAAATACTATAACTTCTATTGCATTTCTTGAATTAACACACAACATAATACCTGCAGAAAAATTTGCAGCAGTTTACAAATTATTTGGTTACGTAACTGATGAATACAACGAGAAGATAGTGATTAAAAGAAAATAGAAATGCCGGTAATTTATTTGTTTACTGTATTTTTTAAAATAAAATCATTCACTGCTACCCTTCTCCCCTACAAACCAATGTTCTTTGTTTTTGAATAAAACATTAAAGGTGGTGAGTGTTCCGTAAATGCGCGTAATGTATTGCTGAAGATTTACTTTTTCTTCATCGCTCAAAATTCTATGTGCATTGATTTGTTGTTCCATCACTCTTATTCTATCCCGCAGCATCACTATTTTGTGAAAGAAAATATCTATCGGAACTTCTTTTGCTTTTTGTGTTTTATCTGCTGGTTGTAATAGCATAGTGCCACCTTTCCAGCGATCGCCAAGCGGAACTATCTCTGATGCATCACTCCACAGCCTTAATATTTTGAGCAATGATTTTTCCACATCGCTGGTAGTCTCTAATTCTACAGTTACATTTTCAGGGATAATTTCCTCAAGTTTATTATCTGTTTTATCAATCTCTTTGATACCATCGCTGATAAAAGATATAAGATAAGTTGCCAGGCGCACGCCTACCACTACTCCCGGGCCGTACTGAGGATGTTGAAGCCTTGTGCCTACTCCAAGTATTAATTGTTCCATGATAATTTCTTTTGGTGATAAAAGAATAATTTTAAAAAATTATAGAATTTTTTTTGAATAAAAATAAAAATCCCGTTACAATATTTTAATTCCTTTTTCCTCTATTTGCTTAGAGACAGAACCATATACCTGGCTACGCACTTCTTCTGATTTGTTAACATCCATACACCAGAAATATATTTTTAACTGCGTGGATTGTGAAGTGATGGTATTAATAAATATTTCGGGATCTTTTTGAGCGAGCACCTGGGGTGAAGACTGAATAATTTCAATAATGGCTTTGCGTGTTTCATCAGAAATTCCCAACTTATCAATATTAAATGTAAGATCTATTCTTATATAATTATTGCTTAAGCTCCAGTTCACAAAATTATGAGATAATATATCTCCGTTAGGTATGATTACTTCTGCACCCTCAGCTGTAAGTAAGGTGCTGGAACGCATGGTTATTTCTTTTACACGGCCTTTTTTATCTCCTATTTCCACTGTATCCCCTATTCGTAGTGTACGGTCAAAAATTAAAATAATTCCCGATACAAAATTGTTTACAATATTTTGTAATCCCAGTCCGATACCCACACTTAAAGCGCCTAAAATCACTGTGATCCTATCTATCGGAAGTCCCGATGCGACTACAGCTAATAAAAATCCTGCTACCAAAAGTACAAGCCTCGTAATCATTAATCTTGAACGCTGGCTTTTATTATTAAATGATGAATCGTCGCCTACGTCCCCAAAAAAATAAGCTATATATTTTTGTAAAAAATTAGCGATCCACAAAATGGCAAGAAACAGGATGATGCCACCTAATGTAAAAGAAAAACTTCCTATAGTGTGGGATGTAGAAAGTAACTTCATTATTTTAAATGAAAGTAACTGATAGACATTCAAATTGGTGGTAAAAACGATCAGCCATATTATAACTGCAAAAAAAGTGACTGCGCGTGAGATGCCTTTAGCAACTTCTGCGTGATCAAAATTCTCTTTATAGTCTTTGCGTACCCTGCTACATTGAATCTGAAGCAAGAAAGCTTCTGTTATAGCCTGAACAAAAACGATTAAACCCACAGTTTGTATAAGTGAATAAGTGCCCGTAGAACTGAATATCTGCATCAGAGTAACGCGGCCAAATAAATTACAAAGTATCGCGAGCAGATTGAAAAAGGTAAAAATCACTACGGTCAAAAACAACACTTTGTGATCCGAATAATGTTTTTTAAATTTTAATAGTGCAAAAACGCCAAGAATAAATGAAGCGCTGTTAAGGATGAAAGACAGCCATCTGTTCAAATAGAAAGGAAGTCCAAGATATTTTGAAAAAGCCTGCACTAAAAATAATAGGATAAAAAAGATCCAGAAGAAAAATAAGTTACCCGGAAGTCTTTTCCGAAAATAAACTGTAAGCGCTATCATTAATAGGAATTCTATTAACTCCACATACACTATGGGAGCATTCAGATCGAACAATGGCGCCAGATTGAGCATGAATATCAGAGATGCAAAAACAGGGAATGTATTAATGTATCTAAAATGAAACGGTTGTAACAAATCTAATTGTTCTCTTTTCTTAAGGCTTCTGAAATTAAAAAATAACCAAAAGAAAAAGACCAATCCTGTTAAAAAGAGCAGCAATAATTGATTATGAGTATGCGAAAAATAATACTGGGTGATTTTTTTTTCTGAGGCAACAGTATTTTTAAATTGTGCGGAGAATGACTTTTGGATTTTCGGCTTATTTTGCTCCCACAAATAATTTCTTTCTTTACCAAAAGCCTGGTCCCCCGTTATTTGTGCAGTGCTTATTGCCTGCAATTGTAGCTCGTCAGTCGAGATCAGGTTATCTGAAGTACGTGCCAGTGTATTATCAATAAGTACATTCATATACTTTATCAGGCTATCGGCTTTCTTCCATTTTCCACGTAGTTGTTGCAACTGAGGTTTGAAAGAAGCGCGCAAAAGAGAATCCTTGAAAATATGTCTTATCACTGTATCCTTTCGAAGATCAAAAATTTGTCTTTTAATTGAATCGAGGGTGCTATCGTAAACATGAAGTTCTGAGGCAAATTCTTTGGTATCCTTATGTATTTGCCCCAATAAAATAGTAAACATTTGAACATTGCGGATATTAAGTCCCTTGTTATTGGAATTGAGTCTTTGTTTTATAATACTTATCGCAGTATCATCTTCATCCATACGCTCGTTCATAGCATTGATGACAGGTAAAGGTTGTGCCGTAAGAGATGCTTTATTTAGCGCCTGGAACATACGCTCAATACTCATCAAATAATCATTTCGGGTAAGTGTATCATCATTGGAAAATAAAGAAGACTCCCACGATTTTTTGGGTGCTTTTATAGTATCTTTTACCTGTGCAGATGTGCTCACACAGGTTAAAGCAAAGAGGCTAACAAGAAAATATAATTTCATATAAATGGTTCAGAAGAAATATAAAAATACAGTAACAGAATGATTGTACATAATTTATTGGTATCAGTTATTCCAGCTTTCCTCCGAAAAAACAGGACCAAAAGTTCACAAACTCAAAAAACGCGGCAAGTTAAAAAAGAAAATCAAAATCCTTACTATTTGTTAATTTACTGAAGTTGAGCAAGTCCATTTATGAGAGATAATCCCCTGGTAGTATTAATTGCAGAAATCTTTTATGTTAATTTTAATAATTATCTGCGCGAGTAAACAAGATTAATTAAAAATTTTACAAAAAAATTATCTATTGTTTTTTTAAATACTTTACTTTGTTATCTGAAAACTATTTATATGAAAAAAAACATTGCAAATTATCTGTACCTGTATCTCTTTATAATGATACTTGGCTCATTCATTTCTTCTTGTAAGAAAGATAACGGGGGCTCGTCTTCCGGTAACGGAACTACCCAATTATCTGACGCTGATTCCTTAAAATATCTGATGTACGGGACCATGCAGGTAAGTTTTGTAAATGGAGGCAGAGATACTACCAACGCTCTTCCTACTTATTATTGGTACAACGATATCCCTAAATTAAATCCGCTAAGTTCTACTTATGATTCTGCTGATATATTGTTAGCGGACATGAAGAATTATGCTATAAATCCATCTACAGGCAATCCTTATGATAGATATAGTTTTCTGGATAAGACAGGCGCTGTTGCCGAAGAAATACAACAAGGTGTAAGTGGAGATTTAGGAATGCAGGTTACTTATGCAACTGATGCAAATGGAAATTATTATCTTTTTGTTTTGTATGCTGATAAAAATTCACCCGCCGGATTGGTAGGAGTTACACGCGGATGGCAAATTACAGCTATAAATGGGAGTAGTAATATATCTTATGATGGCAGCAATGGTCCCAATGTAACCTCGGTGGTCAATGCAGTTTATAATGACCCAAGTTCATCATTTACATTTTTAAAACCTGATGGCACCACTGTAACCTATACACTTACACAAGCGGTTTACAATATCAACCCGGTTTTATTTGATACTGTTTTTAATGTAGCAAACCAAAATGTAGGCTATTTTGTATTTAATACTTTCTCGGATGTATATGATAGTTCCGGAAACCCAACCCTTACCAAAACCGAGCTTGATAGGGTATTCAGTGAGTTTGAAGCAGCAAATGTTTCTTCAGTAATTGTAGATGAAAGATATAATGGAGGCGGATCTGTAGAAACATCACAATATATCGACAGCCTTTTAGCGCCATCAACGGTAACAGGAAAAGTATTGTACAACATATACTATAATGATAAATTAACTGCTTATGCGGCCCAAAACCCGGGTTTCCTTCCTGGTCAGGTACTTTTCAATGGCGGTGGAACCTTAAATTTGAATAATGTATTTTTTATAGGAACAAGCAGTACAGCTTCCGCGGCTGAGCTGACGATTAATGATCTAAAACCATATAGGAATGTAAAATTAGTAGGCGATACCACTTATGGTAAGCCCGTTGGTTTCTTTGCATTTTCTCTTGACGATTATAGTGCCACAGGCCAGGAACAACATTTGGCAGATTTATACGCGATTAATTTTGAAACAAAAAATGCCAATGGTATAGGTGGTTACTTTACCGGTTTATTTCCGGACGGCCTTGCAGTTGATTATGTTGATGTGCCGTGGGGGAACGCTAATGACGATAATCTCGTGAAAATATTTAGTTATCTTAATACAGGCGCTTTTGGACGCTTTGCTCCACAGGAAAGAATGGCACAAGATAAATCTTTGCGATTATCTATGCCTTCATCTATGCCTTCTTTACGTTTCAATGGAATGGTAGATTATAAACACAGCCGTCAACTTAAAGCCTCAATAAATAAAAGTATAAGCTTAAGAAAAGCGCATAAATAAATTACAATAAGTTTTTTCGCAGAATTCCTCCCTGTTCAATAGCGATTTATTAATCCGCTTAGATTTGGGAGGAATTTTTTTGAGAAAAAGAAATCTCAAACATTAAACGATAATCGGCATCCGATAGCGATGCCATTCATTTTTTTTGAATCAATAGTCAAAAAAAATATTCGTAACTTGATTTCCAATTTTCAATCCCTCATCTTTTAAAAAATATTTTTATGCGTCGCAGAAATTTCTTGCAAAATTCGATGCTTACTCTGGGAGCATTAACTTTGGGAAAACAAAAAATATTAAAAGCCATGTTAGTAGATCCCTGGAAGATAACCATGCTCACAGACGAAATTGGAATATTTACCGAAAGAGGCGGAACCATTGCGTTTCATTTTTCAAAAGATGGGATCACTGTTGTGGATGCGCAGTTTCCTGATACAGCACAACATCTTATTGATGAGCTGAAAAAAAGAAACGACGAGCCATTTCGGTTATTGATAAATACGCATCACCATGGCGATCATACTTCGGGAAATATTGTTTTTAAAGATTTGGTAAAAAGAGTACTTGCCCATGAGAATTCATTGGACAATCAAAAAAGAGTTGCTATTACTAATAAAACGGAAGACAAACAATTATATCCCAACCAAACCTTTGAGGAAACCTGGAATGAGGATATTGGAAAAGAAAAAATCACCTTATATTATTATGGAGCCGCTCATACCAATGGGGATAGTATCACTCATTTTGAACAGGCTAACATCGCACATATAGGCGATTTGGTTTTTAACCGTCGTCATCCATTTGTAGATCGAAGCGCCGGTGCTAATATAAAAAGTTGGATAAATGTTTTGGATTTGGCAATGAAAAAGTTTGATAATAAAACCATTTTCATTTGCGGGCATTCAGGAAATGATTATGATATAAAAGGATCAAAAGATATGTTGCTTGCTTTCCATGATTACCTTGGCAATGTTTTGAAATATGTAGGAGATGAAATAAAATCCGGAAAAACAAAAGAAGAAATTTTAAAAACTACCGAAATTCCAGGCTCGCCTGAATGGGGAAGAGATGGAATAGAACGACCGTTGGATGCGGCTTATGAAGAATTAAGGACCAGTTAGTTTTAGAAATGAAGGTCGCTTTTACTGAACTCCCTTATTTGATAAGTCTTATTCTCTTCGCTTTACGGAGTATATAGCAAAAGGAAAATGACAATTTATCAGGTATTTGCAACGCAAATCTTAAAGTATTATTATCATTATTTTGTAAAAACTTGCATTTATAAATTAATTTTTTTAATTTTGTAACAATCCTTCTCCCGATAAACTAGTCTTGTAATCTGAATTTTTTCCAATCTTCCTTAGAATCCTTTATTATTTTTTTAATATTTAAAATTTAGGTTTATGAAAAAGATTCACTCAATCGAATTGCACGACACATTCGTTGCTATTGGGATTATTTTAACCTTTTTTGCTTTAATGGCCGCTATTGCATACCTGACAGGTATGTAAAAAGAGAATCCACAAGAAAGATTAAAAACTCAATTTATTAAAATGGCATAAGTACTTACTTGTGCCATTTTTTATTTTTACCTATTACAAAAAACCGGAAATTTAAATTCATTTACATCAAAAATTTCCAGGCAATAGTTTTAAAAATAAGTAAAGAATATTTACGTGGACAATCAATTTTACTTTATGGATATTTGTAAAAAAATTCAGAATGAGAATTGCAATAAATGGAATGGGGCGCATAGGCCGCCTTTTATTCAGAAGATTGATGGAAGACGAACAGTTTGAGGTAGTAGCTGTTAATGATATTATGCCTGTTGAAAACCTGGCATATCTTTTAAAATACGATTCAGTGTATGGCACTTATCAAAGTCAAATAAAAATTAAAGACCAATCACTCATCATTAATGAAAAGAAAATTATTTATATTCAAAATGCAGATCCCGAAAAACTTCCGTGGAAAGAATTAAATATAGAGGTAGTGCTTGAATGTTCGGGGAAATTTTCGGATTTTGCTGCTGCTTCAAAACACATAATGGCGGGTGCAAAAAGAGTATTGCTCTCTACCACAGGTGCAAATGATGTTCCTTTGTTGGTTTACGGCTACAATCAAAATGGATCTATTGATAAGATAGATATTTTATCTCCGGGCGGCTGCATGACAAATTGTTCCGTACACGTGCTTTACATTTTAAATTCAATAGGAATTAAATCTGCGCATATCAATATTCTTCATTCATATACTTCAAGGCAATCATTGGTAGACACTTCACATCAGCAATTTCGAAGAGGCAGAGCTGCTGCCGAATCTATTATTCCTGTACCCATTGATTTGCATAAATCATTGAATCGTTTATTACCAGGGATAAAAAATAAAATAAACACATATTCAACCAGGGTTCCGGTTGCTAACGGAGCTATGGCCGATTTTAGCATTCAGTTAAAGAATAATGTTACTGTGGATGAAATCAATAAATTGTTTAAAACCGCTTCGCAAACAGAATACAAAGGTATCCTTGACTATACCGAAGAACCATTAGTATCTCTTGATATAAAAGGGAATACTAATTCCTGCATTATTGATGGTACACAAACATCTGTAATTGAAAATCATGTAAGAGTAGTTGCATGGTTCGACAATGAATATGGCTTTACCAGTCGCATGATTGATTGGCTGAGGTATTGGGGGAAATAAGAACTTACGGATGTTTGCCTCTTGCGTTACTTTCTCAAATTGTGGGTTTCACGTATCCTAGTCAAAATTATGTAAAACAGATACACAGTAAACGAATAAATAACTGCGATACCTATTTCCTGAAGAGGAAAAGAGAATATTAAATTACCTGGAAACCAAAAGCATAAGGATCATCGTCAGCATCAATAGAAATCGTATTATAGCCATAAATTTTTGCCCATCCTTCTATAGATGGCCTGATAGCGGGTTTACCGTCAACAAATAATTCTTCCTCAATCCGTCCTATAAACTTACTTCCAATAATACTTTCATGAACAAACTCTTCACCCTTTTTTAATTTTCCTTTCGCATACCATTGCGCCATTCGAGCCGAAGTTCCTGTTCCGCATGGAGAACGGTCAATCGCTTTATCTCCATAAAAAACCGCGTTGCGTGCAGTTGAGTTTTTATCTAAAACTTTTCCTGTCCATAAAATATGAGAACAGGAATGAATGGTTGAATTTTCAGGATGAATAAATTCATTTTCTTCATTGATCCTCTTCCTCATTTCCCTGCTCCAGGCAATCAATTGGCCAGCAGTATAATTTTCAAGTCCTTTAAAATTTTCCTGGACATCCACGATTGCATAATAATTTCCTCCGTAAGAAACATCTACTTTTAATTTTCCCAAACCAGGACATTCTACTTCGATATTTTCGGCAGTAAGAAAAGAGGGAACGTTTGTTAATCTTACAGAAACAACCTTTTTATCTTTTCGTTTATACGTTACTGTTACCAATCCAGCTGGAGTTTCCATCAACACAACGCCGGGAGTTTTTGGCTGAATTAGTTCTTCTTCGATCGCAATGGTTATTGTTCCTATTGTTCCATGGCCACACATAGGAAGGCAACCACTTGTTTCAATAAATAAAACGCCCATATCATTTTTAGGATCGCATGGCGGATACAAAATACTGCCACTCATCATATCATGGCCTCGTGGTTCAAACATCAATCCTTTTCTTATCCAGTCAAATTCTTTTAAGAAATGCTGCCTTTTTTCGCTCATGGTATTTCCTTCTAATGCAGGGCCACCGTCAGCAACTAACCGAACGGGATTACCACATGTATGCGCATCTATGCAATGAAATACAGAACCGCCGAATCGTTGCAAAGTTGAGTTGGGATATTTTTTGGTGATGGGATTAGATTTCATTTTATATTAAGATTTCTCACCAATTTTGTAAACTAATGCTATTTATTTTTTTAAAATGATTGTCTCTGGTAACAACAATTAATTCGTATTGCCGTGCTATTGCCGCAATCCAAATATCATTTTCAGGAATTGGTTTTCCAATTTTTCGTAACTCTGTTTTTATATTTCCATAATTGATTGCGGTTTCTTCATCTATCAATAACACATTGTAATTGCTCGTGACTTTTTTTATTTCTTTAATGTTTTTTTGTACATGAGTAGAAAATGTTGCTCCATAATACAATTCACCCACTACAATAACCGGAATATGAACTTCTTCTGCTTTTTCAATTTTATTAGCGATAGCAGTCTCTCCCTGAAGCCA
>DATCFT010000054.1:0-60506 GCA_036509335.1 Hanamia sp. | reverse complement strand
CACACGCATGTGGCACATTTGCACCGGCAAAAAATATTCAAGCGTTGGCTGCCACACATTTTCGGCATACACACTATCACTGATTTGAAAAACATTGGTGGTGTCATTACCATATTTCACCACATACATGCCGGGCCTTTTTATTTTTGAAAAATCAAATTGCAGGTAATGATAACGCAAGAAATTGCCCCAGTCTCTGGGTATAGATTGTAACGTATTTTCAAAGCCACCGGTTTCATTCACACGCAATAACGATGCATTCATTCTTCTTTTATCTTTCGCATCTAATTGGATCACTGCAATTTTTGGTTGCGCAGGAAGATAGCCTACCTGCGACACCTGCACCACCGGTTTTGATATCCATTCGTTAATAGCATGTGGCGTAACGAGCCATTCCACCGCGCCTTTTGTTTTTCCTTTTTGTATAAGTGAACGCACTACAAACCAACCATTATTGTACTTTCCCCTTCCATCTAATAATTGCAAACCATTTTCATTCAGATTCTCAATTATCATTCTTTGTTTATCGCTTTCCGGTGCCACGGTTAATTGGTTGCCTGTTGCCATCGGCATCACTTGGGTTTCACCTTCATCATCTATATATTCCTGGCCATTTGCCTGCCGCGGAAAAATACCAAACTGCTTATCCATGTAATAGGATTTGCCAAAAAGAATAGAAGGCAATAATTCAAAATTGAAACCTACTTTACCAATCCATTTATCAGGCAACGCGCTGTCCAAATCAACAATTATTTTAAAAGCTTTTCCGGCTGGCACTACATGAATCGTATAACCAAATTTTAAATCAGGATAAATGATTGGATTAAATCCTTTGCGATCAATAGCTTCATTGGGATAAGCCATGTGAACGCTGATGGCTCCTGTTGCTTTATCAACCATGCGTGTCCCAACTTTTGGTATTGGCTGCCACTGTCCGGGTGTTGGGTTTAGCCTTATATCACCATTCGTGGCCACGCGTTCGCCATTTTGTATCACGCCAACGCCGCCTTGGTGGCCTTCCGGATAAAAATCCCATGCGAGCATTACATTCACGCCCTGGTATTCGAGATACTCTTTATCATTCAGATGCATTTGTTGTTTCGATGTTTGTGCAAACAATTGTGTGCTGATAAAAAGAAGAGAGAGAAGAATAATTTTTTTCATTATTTGTTGCTTTGCTGTTTAGAAATGGTATTTGCGTGTAAGATAAATAATTGGTGATTAAATATAATTTTTTTGATAGATTGCATCTTATAGCATATGACAGTAATACTGAGCTTTAGTGTCATTAGATATTAAACATGTTAGAAGAGATTTACAAATATTCATCGCAAGGGAAAAAGGGAAAGCTGATAGCATTAACCCTAATTTTGGGTACATCTTATAGCTTAATATGGCAATTATTAGAACCGTTGAATTTAGAAATCGTTAATTCTAATAAAACTGCTTGGAGGTGGATTTTAATTGGATTGACTTTAATAGTTTCAATTGTGACTTTCTTTATACTATTTCCTAAAAAATATTTAGAACAATTTGGATTTGAGCCCAATGATACCAACCTTCAGACTACCTTAAAAACATCAGGCAATCCAATTATTACTATTGTAACAGACGGATATCATGGAAAGGTTTTTAGCTTAAAAGCAAAGCATAGCGAAGATGAAATGGATTGGCAGGTCAAAACCAGTGCTCATAAAGCTAACTCAATTGTTTTTCTTTATTCACCAGGAACTGATTTGACGTTTTACTTAAAAGTAAATCTTATAAGTAAAGACAAAACAATTCAAAATCTTAAATGGATTAGGCTTGAACCAAATATTTCAATACCAGATAATTGTAATGACCAAGCAGAAATGGCTTATCCAATTTTAGCTGAAAATCAAGATGGATTTTTGAGAACCTTTGTAAATATAAATAAAGCTGTAATTCAAACTCACGGACAAAAAGGCTGGCAGTATGATAAAATCATTCTATTTAGAATTCGAGGGACAGGAAAGATAAAAAAAATTACATTAGCTTAATCAGAAACGCCTAATCTGGCGCATTGTTGAAGCTTAAACTTTAGATAAGCCTCTGCTGTGCTTTTTAACTCCGTCAAAATAAAAATCACCCGAATTTATTGCTTTACTGTATTTTTAATATCAGGCTATCGTTGCATCTTCACCTCATCATGCGTCAATACCTGCGGCAAATCATAAATCTCATTCACCTCTTGGTTACTGTTATTCGGCGGATTGATAAAATTATTCCAAACCAAAAACCAAACCCATTTAGGCTGCGCTTTAAGAATAGTTACGGAGGGCAGTTCGCCACATTCGGTTAAGGCAATCAATTTTCCTTTCGCAACATCAAGCAGTTCGTTATAATCTTTTTGCTCGTAATCCATGTGATACACATCCGCACCCAACACATCAACGTAATCCTTGCCGGGATAAAAATCTTTGTAGGAATAGGCTTCATCTCCGGGAATATCGCGTGGGCCATTAGCGCCCCAAACCCACAATAAATTATTCAAATGAAAATGATTTACATAACGGTCATACATCATCTTCCAAAGTTTTTGAATTCCATCTTTACCTTTTTTATTGCCCCACCAAAACCAAATGCCGTTCATCTCATGATACGGGCGCCAGAGAACAGGAACATGCGCGCTGTCTAATTGTTTAAGATAACCGGCAACTACATCAATTTGTGCAAGCCATCTTTTATTCAAATCAGTGCCTTCTGTTATTAATTCTTTCCACTGGTCATCCGTGAGTTTTGCCTGTACACTTTCTTTCCATCCATAAGGCGGGTTATCAATCGGCCTGCCCTGGTGCCACATTAAAGTAATGATGTAACCTTCTTTATATTTCTCTATGACTTTATTTACAACATCCTGGCCGGGATCTTTATCGCCATGCCAAATAAAATCATTGCCCCAAACTGCAGAATATTTTCCGGTGATACTTTTCACCGTGTCCAGCCAGCGCTCATCACCATGTTCGCCGCTTAAAATATATTTACCATTAATGCTGTACAAATAACTCAATAATTTTTTTGCTTCAGGCGAAGCATTTTTATTTGCGGGTTGAAATACTTGTGCAAATATTGTTGCAGAAGTAAATATTAAAATAGTAAGGAGACAATATTTTTTCATAATTCTATTTAAAGGGATGATTTAATAATAAAGAGCCGTGCTGTTTCATTAGCAACAAACAAATATATCAATCATAATTTGCTAAGAAAAAAATGAATGGGAATATGATTTTTACAACCAGTAAATAAATTTCTTTTTTAATGCATAAGTAATATTAAATTGCCGTTAACTTACTTGTATGCAACCAAAGCAATATACAAATCCGGTTTACATATTTTTTCTTGTGCTTCCTTACGGAATGAGCTTTGGATTTGTAAGCGTAGCATTACCTTACCTGCTTACACACAAAGGTTTTTCCGTAGCCACTACCGCCGCAATTGTATCATTGGGTGTATCAGCAAACATCTGGCGTTTTATTTGGGGACCAATCGCTGATCTTACACTTAGCCTGCGGCGCTGGTATTGGATTGGAGTGATATCGTGTTTTGTTACTTTAATATTGTTGTGTTCTATTTCATACAATACAAAAGCGACAACATTCCTTGCTGTCATAGTATTTATATCGCAGGTGGCGGCCACATTTGTAGTGCTGCCTGTTGGCGGTTTTATGGCCAACAGTATAGAGGAACATAAAAAAGGAAGAGCAAGCGGCTGGTACCAGGCAGGTAACCTGGGCGGCACAGGTTTAGGAGGCGGAGCAGGACTTTGGTTGGCTACACATTACAGTATTTTTATAGCAGGTATTGTGATTAGTATAAGCATGCTAGTTTTTGCAGCGGTTGTTATGTTGATACAAGATGTAAAAAGCAATAAGCAGCAAACAGTTTTAAAGGAAATGAAATTGATGGGAAAAGATTTCGTAAAAATGCTGCGTGTGCCGGTAATACTTTTTGTTATGATCATGTTGATATTGCCAATAGGTACAGGAGCCGCATCCAACTTATGGAGTGCTATAGCGACAGACTGGAAAGTAGATGCTGATACTGTTGCTCTGGTCACTGGTATCATAAGCGGCCTTGTAAGCGCCATAGGTTGCGTTATTGGTGGTTTTATTGCCGATCGTTGGGGAAACTGGGTGGCATACCTTGGTGCAGGAACTGTATGCGCACTTGTTACAATAATAATGGCTGCTATGCCTTATCAGCCTGCAATTTATATAGGTGGTGTTCTTGTGTATGCGTTTGGTTTAGGATTATTAAATGCAGCATTTTCTGCAGTAATATTATTTGCCATTGGAACCAAAGGCGCCTCTACCAAATATTCATTGTTGTCGTCCATTGGCAATATACCCGTGGTATATATGACAACTTTTGATGGATGGGCGCATGATAAAAGCGGAAGTAAATTTATGTTGACTGCAGAAGCACTTGTAGGTATTGTATTTGTTATTATTTGTATAGTTGTTTTAAAATGGATGCACAAAAGAAAAATGCTCAAAAAGCCTTTGGAGGAAGCAATGGAAATTTCAGGGGATGTTTATACTGCAGTAAGACCTTTATAGTATTGTATTAAATTGATTAACAAAAATTTCCTGGGCCTGGTTGATCAATAAAAAAAAACAAAACCAACGAAATTATATAAAACAAATTATAAGGTCTTTAATTCATTTTGTTAGAGATCTCTCTTGCGTTATTGTTATCCTTTTAGAAATTTAAATTCACGTTGATCTTTTATGCTGCAACAATCTCCTAAAATATCATACTTCTAATCTTGCATAATTATTTACAAAAATATTTATCCAATTTATAGTAGGAGTCCAAATTTGATCTAAAGCCCTAAATATAATTTTTATTGAAAAAGAATTATTATTTATTGTTTATCAATAAATAATTATTATGTTTGCCTAAACAATTAAAAAAGGAACCGTTATGGAAATTAAAATCGGAACTAAGCAAATGCTGAAAATATTGTATGTCATTTCATGGATAATATTTGTTGGCTTATGTATTGAGGCAGGAGGTATTATTGTCAATTCTTTTTCTAAACTGGTGTACAACCCGGGTGATGCCAAATATTTTTGGGAGGAAATTGATTTGTCAAACCTTTATAAATACGACCGCGGTCATTTTCTTGCAGAGACAATGTTGATGAGCATTGTAGCAATAATGAGGACAATTATATTTTACCTTATTGTAAAAATTTTGCACGATAAAAAATTGAATATGTCTCAACCTTTCAGCCAGGAAGTGGGACGTTTTATTTTTAATGTTTCCTATTTGTCTTTAGGCATAGGTTTGTTCTCCTGGTGCGGAGTTAAATATACCGGATGGTTGGTTACAAAAGGAGTGGGAATGCAAGATGTACAAACTTTACGTTTAGGTGGTGCCGATGTATGGCTGTTTATGGGCGTTACACTTTTTGTAATTGCACAGATCTTTAAGAGAGGAATAGAAATTCAATCCGAAAACGAATTAACTGTATAAGCTATGCCAATTATTGTAAATCTTGATGTGATGATGGCTAAAAGGAAAATGTCGCTGAACGAACTTTCAGAAAAGGTTGAGTTGACAATATCTAATCTTTCAATATTAAAGACAGGTAAGGCAAAAGCAATCCGTTTTAGCACATTAGAGGCTATTTGCAAAGTCTTAAACTGCCAGCCTGCAGACATTTTGGAATATGTTAGTGACGGGAAAATAACAACGAACCACTAAAATAGGGATCGTTGCTATGCGTGGCTGAAGTACAGATGATAAGAAGTTTTTCAATCATAAATACCCTGTGTAAACTCTTTGAAGAATCTTTAATTTTTATTTTTAAATTTAATTTTCAGAAACGTTTAAAAACCTTTTGTATGAGACGCTATGTATCCTTTTTTTTGATAACACTCGTTATCTTTTTTTCTGCAACATCTTTCTGCGATGCCCAGCAAAAATCTTCCGGCGAAAAATCTTCGGTAACCACGGCTGATTCCACCCATATTATGGCATTTGGCCAAGTACTATTCGCCAACACATGCCAGGCATGTCACGGCAACCCCGCATTTCCCAAGGCTCCCACACTTGAAGCGTTGGCAATGGTTCAGCCGCGCAGTATTCTTAATACACTAGATAATGGCAAAATGCGTGAACAGGCAAAAGCGCTTTCTGAGAAAGAACGTGAAGCAGTAGCGCAATATATCAGTCACAAACTGATCAGAGAAACGATAATGCCCAAAGAGGCTTATACAACTTTTAGTTTTAAAGGCAGTAATAAATTATATGATTGTTCAGGATGGGGAGGCAATCTTGCAGCCACCAACTATCGAACAGCGCCTCAATCAGGAATAACCCGTGATAATATTGACAGTCTCAAATTAGAGTGGGCGTTTGCTTTTCCCGATGCCAGTGAAATGCGCAGCAAGCCAGCCATAGTTGGAGACTGGCTAATAATAGGCAACAGCCTGTCAGGCGATGTATATGCGCTTAACAGGTTTACGGGTAAATTAGGCTGGCATGTAACTGCATCTAATGGTATCAGAAGCGGTATCGTAGTTGCCAAACAAGGTAATTCCTTCATCGCCTATTTTGCAGATGCAGCCACAAACGTATATGCGGTGGATGTTAGAAAAGGTAAAATTTTATGGAGCACAAAAGCAGGTGTTGGCAGTATGCCGTTGAATACAGGTACCCTTTCGGTTTATGGCGGAAAAGTATTTGTGCCTCTCAGTTCTTTTGAAGTAGTGGCTGCGACTGATAGCAACTATAATTGTTGCAGTACCTCAGGCGGTGTGCGGGCGCTGGATAGCAAAACGGGTAAGCTGCTCTGGTACCACAGAGTTGTGACCGCTAAGGCAACTGCAAGGAGCGCCAAAAGAAATGGGAAACCTTTTTATGGGCCATCAGGAGCACCGGTATGGAGCAGCCCGACAATTGACCCAAAGAGAAATTTATTGTATATCGGAACAGGCGAAAATTACAGTTTGCCTACCACGAATACGAGCGATGCGATACAGGCAATCAATATGAGCACGGGCAAACTTGTTTGGAATTTCCAGACAACCCAGAAGGACGCATGGAACATGGCCTGCCCTGTAATTATTAATTGCCCGGGGACCAAAGGCAGGGATCTCGATTTTGGAATGGCCCCGATTTTGGTTACGGGTAAAGATGGAAAACAAAGGCTACTTGCAGGTCAGAAATCGGGCGTAGTCTATTCATTAGACCCGCAAAATGGAAAACTATTATGGAAAACCCGCATTGGAAAAGGTGGTGCACTTGGAGGAATACATTGGGGTATGGCTGCCGACAGTGAAAATGTGTATGCAGCCAATGCGGATAATATATACGGACTTAATTCAGATGATACTTCTATAAAGGCCTCCCCCGGAATCTATGCGCTGAATATTGTAAGCGGAAAGGTTACCTGGTCAACTCCTGTGCCGCAGGTAAAAGATGTACCCAAATATTTAAGCGTTAATTCTGCGGCGCCTGTGGTAGTTCCGGGAATTGTGTTCGCGGGCAGTAACGATGGCCACCTGAGAGCTTACGCAACAGAGGACGGCCGCATTATATGGGATTATAATACAGACAGAAAATTTCAAACAGTTAATGGTGTGGAAGGTAATGGTGGCAGTATTGATTCTGGCTCACCGGTAGTAGCCGATGGGATGCTGTATGTCAATTCAGGGTATGCCTCTTTTGGCGAGAAACCGGGAAATGTATTGCTGGCATTTTCTGTAAAAAATAAATAAGAGGTTTTGTTTGTATGTTGATTCCAATGGAAACTAATTAAGCAACTACGAATTCATAAGCGGAACTTATTTTCGTATATGCTTTCATGTTATAATACATGAATCCGATAATTAAAAACAAAAATTCTGCTTATTTGTGGGTTTACTGTAATTCGCTGCAATGCCAACATGCAAAAACATTAAGCATGTTTCAGTCCTGACAGGTATCGGGATTACCGGATTAAAAAACTTTGATAAGCCATAGTAATAACAATGAACTTTTAATGTTAAACCTCCTGTCTCAGCACTTCCAATGGCGGCCGGTTTAATATTCCCAAACTATTTACCAGGCCTGTTATTACAGTAAGCAAACACACTACTAATCCTAAAAACAATACCGGTACTATGTGTGGACGAAATGAAGTATCAAAAAGATAATGAGCAAGAGCCCAGCTTCCGGCGAGCGCTAAGAGAATGCCGGTGAGCGCTGCCAGGGCTCCTAAAAAGAAATATTCAAGTGCAGTGATGGCGAATATTTGTTTTCGGCTTGCACCCAATGTCCGCAGCAACACACTTTCCTGCAACCGCTGATATTTGCTGATGAGAACCGATGATATCAACACGACAATGCCGGTAAGAATACTGAAGCCTGCCATAAAGCGGATCACAAATCCAATTTTGTCCATTATTGTATTCAAAATTTGCAACACAAGGCTGATGTCTATGATGGATACATTTGGAAAATGTTGTACCATTTGCTGTTGAAATTTTGCAGAGACTTGCTGCGATGGTACTTTGGTTAGTATTACTTCAAATTGAGGAGCGTCATCAATCACGCCTGTTGGGAAAACCAATAAAAAGTTGGTATGTATGCGGCTCCAATCCACTTCCCTTAAACTTCCCAATATAGTATTTATCATTACGCCCTGCACATTAAAAGTAAGCGTATCGCCGATGGAAATACCATTCCTTGTTGCATAATTTTGTTCCATCGAAACTGCTGGCAGCCCCGACTTTGGAGCGATCCCGATCCATTTTCCTTTTGTAATTTTTTCTGAAGAAGTCAATGAATCGCGAAAGGTAACGCGGTATTCTCTTGTAAAAAGATGACGGGAAAATTTTTGGGACGAATCTTTTTTTAGATCTGACGCCGAAATACCATTCACTTCTTCGAGGCGCATGTTTACAATAGGTATCATTTCTTTTACCGGCATACCGAAACTCTTTACCAGAGTCGCAACGTTTTGTTTCTGGCTGCTCTGAATGTCGAACAAAACCATATTGGGTTGATCTTCACTTGCAGCAAAAGAAACGCGGCTGAGTAATATGGATTGCACAAAAAACAAAGTGCTGATAAGTGCGGTTCCCAGGCCAATCGAAATGAGTAAAATAGTTGTTTGATTATTGGGACGATATAAATTGGCCAGTCCTTGTCTCCACAGATAACTCCATGATGCAGGGAAAAATCTTTTTATTAGCCACATCAATAAACGCGCTGTAGCTGTGAGTATCAATAAAGCCGCAGCGATACTTGCCGTAAAATAAAATGCTTTTTTAAAGCTGTCCATTTCTATCCATGAAAACCAGTAAACAAACAAAATAATGAGAAAATAAATCACCCATTTCAATGGATCTTGTTTAAAAGTCGCCGGTTCAAAAGAAGCACGAAGCGCCTGCAGGGGCGACACTTTTCTGATAGAAACCAATGGAAGCAGCGCGAATAAAACAGAGATGCCGGTTCCTAAAATAATTCCTTCTATGATGGCCTGCCACGAAATGGAAGTGGCGATAGTTATCGGAAGAAAATCTTTGAGAATGAAAGGTAAAAATTGTTGAATGGCAACGCCTAAAACAGATCCGGCTAATGATCCGATAAAACCAATGCAAATAATCTGGATCAAAAAAATAATGAAAGCCTGCGAAGACCTGGCTCCAAGGCATCGCAGGATGGCAATGGAATTTATTTTTTCTTTTACATAAACATGTATTGCGCTGGCAACGCCTGTGCAGCCAAGCAGTAAAGCAATAAATCCTACAAGCGATAGAAATTTGGTGAGGTCGCTGAAAGAGCGGCCCGTATCTTCTTTTTGTGTTTCAACAGTATCATAATTGTAATCAGCTGTATCAAGAACGGGTCGTATTTGGTTTACTAATTTTTCTTCATCAACCTGGTGTTTAAATTTTATAAAATAATGATAACTGATCCTGCTGCCTTTTTGCATCAGGTTAGTTGCTTTTAAATAACGCAAAGGAATGTAAACGATAGGAGCAATGGAAGACGAAAAACCTGTTTGGCCTGGCGCGTTCAATAATTCACCTGCTATTGCAAAAGTTACTTCACCCACTTTTATCGAATCGCCTGTTTTAGCGCCAAATTGTAACATCAATGTTTCGTCTACCAATGCCTGTTGCTTATTACGAAAAGAATTTGCGGCTGATTCCGGTTCCGTTCCCAATGAGCCATAATAAGGAAATGCGCCACTAAGTGCACGTACTTGTATCAACCTGGTTCCACCACTTTTGGGAAACAAAACCATAGAAGCAAAGTTTCGTTGTTCCGATTGTTGGCCACCAATAGAATCGAGAAGATTTTGAATGGGAGGAGTTGCCGGTTGGTTCCCTGAAATTTCAAGATCGGCTCCTAATAAAGACGCAGCCTGGTTATTCACTGTGTCACTCAGATTATTTCCTAATGAATAAATAGCTACCAGTGCCGCAATACCAAGGATAACAGAAGATATAAAAAGAAAAAGGCGGGAGCGGTTTCTGCGGCTGTCGCGCCATGCCATTTGCAACAGCCACCTGAAATGGAGTGAATTAGGATTCCCGCTTATTTGTTCGTTTACTGTATTTTGTTCTTTCATCTTTTCTTTTTATTGCACCTCAAAAACGTGGAATCAATTTGATGAATTTATTTTTTGTGTAGCATCATCAGAAAAGATTTTGCCACCTTTTAGATGAAGAATTCTTTGAGTGCGGGCCGCCAATTCGCTATTATGAGTTACTAAAATTAAAGTTGTTCCGGCCTCCTTGTTCAGACCAAAAATAAGGTCAACGATATTTCCACTCGTTTCTGAGTCAAGATTTCCTGTCGGTTCATCAGCGAATAAAATAGCAGGCATGTTTGAAAAGGCACGTGCGATGGAAACACGTTGTTGTTCACCGCCGCTCAGCTGCGCAGGATAATGATGGCTTCGGTTCGCAAGGCCTACTTTTTCTAAAAATTCCATGGCCCTTGCACGTACTTTTTTCTCACCCCGTAGTTCCAATGGAACCATTACATTTTCAATAGCAGTTAATGTCGGCATCAACTGAAAATTCTGAAAAATAAAACCAACATACCGGTTTCTTACAGATGCCAATTGATCTTCGTTTAAAATTTCCAGCTGGTTTTGTTTTAGCTCCACGTTTCCAAAAGTTGGCTGATCTAATCCGGCGCATAATCCAAGTAACGTTGTTTTGCCACTTCCTGACGGGCCCACAATTGCCATGGAAGAACCTGCCTGAACAGAAAAACTAACATCCTGGAGAACCGTTAGATCTTTGCCGCCGCTTTTAAATTTTTTGCTTACATTTTTAAGAGAAAGAATCGTTTCCATTTTATTTATTTTTATAAGATGTTTCACGATCCCATAACCATGGGATTCGAATCTATCAGATTGTACTTCTTTAAGGAGTAATAAAATTTATACACCAAATAAAAATAATTGAAAATAAAGTTAATTGAAAATGGTGTATATACAATTCAGATTATATCCACTAATTTTCTATACAATTTAAATTTATCATCAACGGTAATAATACTCATGTTCTCAGAAATTGCTGTTGAAATTATCAGACGGTCAAATGGATCATGATGATCTTTCATCAGGGGCAGTTTTACAAATTCGGCTAAATATTTATTATTGACAGGAAGTAGTTTAAATCCATCTAATTGTACTTGCTCAATAAATTTACCGATGGGCATTTTAAAATCCGGCAGCTTTCCGATGTTTATTTTTATTGCCAACTCTATAAAACTAAACTCACTAATAAATTTTTCGTTTTTTATATCCGAAATTATAGAGGTATGTTTGGCTGACAAAGAGGGATTACCTTCTATTACCCAAACGATGATATGTGTATCCAATAAGATTTTCACGATTACATATAATCGTTTAACACATCAGGTTCATCATCAAAATTATCCGGAACACTTATTTTTCCTTTAAGGCTTCCAAATCTTATTTCATTCTTTTTAAGTGGGATTTCATTTTTCATATCAGGGAAAATTATTTTCACAGGCATCTTTTTATTAGACGGAGGAAGCTCTTCTAAGATAATTTTACCGTTCTCAAAAATTCCTTTTATGGTTAATGGCATCGTAAAAAATTTATTGAAGCAAATTACAAAATTTATTGAAACAAATTCATGATTGCATTTCTAATAATGCATCCATCACAATTACTTTAAAAATTTAAGACTTCATCAAGGTATATTTGTAAGGGTGAAAAGTTATGGATAAGAGTATTAAAAAAATAATTAACCTGTATCTAAATGAATACTTATAAAAATATTGCCATCAATTCAATTAAAGAAAGGGGCGCCGTGGATTGTATTCCCGCAAATCACTTTAAGGGAAAATTGATTGCATCTTGTTTTTTGCTGATTATGTTTTTTGCAGTGGTTTCATGCAATAATAATTCCAGTGAATCAGCGCCCCAAAAGCAAGAAAAGATAAAAAACAATCCTGTTGATTCTTCATCAAACAAGAAAACCATATTATTTTTTGGAAACAGCCTTACCGCCGGCTATGGTGTTGATCCGTCAGAAGCGTATCCCGCGTTAATACAGGATAGAATTGATTCGTTACATCTTAATTATAAAGTAATCAATGCAGGCGTTAGCGGTGAAACTTCAGCAGATGGTGATAGCCGGATTGACTGGATATTAAAGCAACCTATTGATATTTTCGTTCTTGAATTGGGAGGAAATGACGGCCTTCGCGGTATTCCTTTATCAGGAACAAAAAAAAACCTGCAATCAATTATTGATAAAGTAAAGGCCAAATATCCTGACGCAAAAATTATATTGGAAGGAATGCAAATACCGCCAAATATGGGACCGGAATATACTACTAAGTTTAAGGAAATTTATCCTGCCATTGCAGCAGCGAATCATATTGGTTTAGTCCCTTTTTTGCTGAAAGGCGTTGGTGGCGATCCCAAACTGAATCAAAGAGACGGCATTCATCCCACAGCTGAAGGTCATAAGATCGTAGCTGAAAATGTTTGGGAGGTGTTGAAAGAAGATTTATAATTTCCGGGAAATGATTCGGATGCAAAAGTACATTCTGCCTCTTAGGTATTAAGCTGAAATTGCATATTTAAAGAACTTTGATATGCGATAATAACATGAACTTTTAATTATAAATTTGGCAACGATTTACGGGGCTGTAATTATATTAACCTCACTTAATCCAAAATAGTTGACTGCAATTTTTCGATGTTGAATAAAAGTTAAATAATAGTAATTATGGCGTTAGCATTACATATTTTATTAGGTGTGGTCGCATTAATTTGTTTATTAGGCGGCCTAAACCTTTTGATCAAAGGAACTGCTTCCTTTTTACAGGAAACTATTCCGGCTCAGCCTGTATTAGATGATCTCTTTAGGTTTTTAAGCGGAATTTATTTCGGGCTGGGAATTTTAATGACCTGGGTAGTTTTTAATTTCCGGGAGATAAATGATCTGATTTATTTTCTAGGCATCGTTGTTATTTTTTCGGGGTTAGGCAGGTTGTACTCCAGGATTAAAGTTGGCACCGCAGGAAGATATTTTGACTCCATGATGGTGCTTGAAATTATTTTGGGCAGCATCATTATTATCTTGCAATATTTTAGATGAATAGAGAATCATTATCCATTTTATAAAACATACAAAACAAAAACAAATGAAAAAAGTAAGATTATTATTTGCAGGTTTCATATGCCTGTTGTTATCTCTCAATGTAATGGCCCAGGGCAAAACGGGCGCGGATTATTTTACCGGTAAGTGGAATGTGTTGGTAAAAGGCACACCCAACGGGGATGCAAGAATGTTTGTGGTACTTGCAAAAAGTGATACCACCATGACCGGCGTTGTGCAGGATAGTACTGGCAAAGAAATATCAAAAATCACGAATGTAGTATTGACAGATACTTCGGTAAACGTTTATTTTACCGCACAGAATTACGACGTTAATCTTTTACTGAATAAAAAAGATGACGATCATGTAACAGGAAATTTAATGGATATGTTTGATGCTGAAGGCGATCGTGTAAAACAATAAAAACTGTTTCTGTACGGACAGGTCGCGACCTGTCCGTAGGAGAACTGTCCATACAAATGATATTCAAAATCCACTTCATGAATACTAAAATAATTTTCATTTTTATAACCCTGTTGATTTTTCAAAGCTGCCATTTTTCCACTGCGAAATTCAAGAAAGACCAAAGCATAGATGTCACGACAAGACAAGAGATTAAAACCCTTAATGACAAGCTATTTAGCAGCATTACAAATAATGATTTTGCAATCATGCAATCACTTATGTCGCCCGGACTTTTAAAAAAATTTATTAGCGATTCAAATAAATTTGTTAATCAAATTCATAGTTTAAAAATTGATAGTTATAAAATACTTGATGAATACCTCGTGAAGGCTTCCACTGATGGAACGAGTGTAACCTTGGTGTCTGGGAATAACAATGAAAATGATTATTCATTTGTATTTCAATGTGCCAATAAAAATTCGTATGTGTCTTTACTTTTATTGAACAACTCCACTAACCAGTTTTTATTAACCGCTGTTTACGGTAAATATAATAATGAATGGAAACTGAATATTTTAAGATTAGGACAATATAGCTCCTTTGGAAAAACAGCGCCGGATTATTACCAGGCAGCTAGGTCGTACTATAAAAGAAAGTATATAATAGATGCAGTTGATAATATTTCAATGAGCAATGATTGCCTGCATCCGGCAGGTACTCTATGGCAATTTACGAATGAAAAAGAAATAGTAGATTTTGGAAATTCTCTTTTGAAAGAAGCGGATGCCAAATATGCATTTCCTCTTACACTTGCAAAACTGGATGGTAAACCAAAAGTATTTGGGATCTATCCGCAGGTAGTAAAAGAAGGGTTTTTCCCAATGGTTTTTTATACCACAGGCATTGACATTAAAGATACTGTCGCATTACTTTTGGAAAACAAAAAGATCAGAAAGGAAGTGGATAGTGTTTTTTATGGCATAGCCAGCGACAAGAAATTTATCTTTTATGAAGCGTTCAACAAAATGCCTGATGGAAAAAAAGAAACAGAACATTACGGCTTTGTTGACACTTTGATAAATAGATGATTCTGCCTGGCGTGGATCAATGTGTTAGCGCAAACTTCCATTTCATGAAGGTAATTACTTTTTCCCCGGCTATTCCTGGTTTCCGGCTCAGGATAAAGTATTTTTGAAACGGGAATCATTGCTGTTTGTTGGTTTACTGTACCTGTTATTTTCGTTTATGCATACTGTTATGTTTAATAAAAGAATATTCGGATTATAAAATAAATAAGTTGCTGTACCTGATTTGTGGATGATTGAATGCGGGTTTTCTCAATTGGTATGATCAGTGCATGAAATCCCTTTTGCAAAGATTAAAATCCGTGGTTTGAAAATTAAAAGATTACTTCCATGAAAATGAATAAAATAAAAATCATTTTTCTATCAATAAATTTATTATTTGCTGTGAACATTTTTGCGCAGCATGAACATCACAAGATGCAGGATTCTTCTAAGTCAGAAAAACAAATGATGGATACCATGGAAATGCCTGAAGGAATGCAAATGAAAATGCCTGCCCGACCGATAGGCGGGGACAATAATGATTCGCATCATTCCATGTCAATGAACAGCGCTTTCTCATTAAACCTTCCAATGGGCAGAAATGGCTCTGGAACAGGCTGGCTGCCCGATGCGTCACCGATGTATGGCATGATGTTTCATTCCCATAACTGGATGTACATGCTTCATGGCAATATTTTTTTGAGTTACGACAACCAGGATTTTACCAGGAAAGGTTCACGGGGAAGCAGCCAAATAGATGCGCCCAACTGGTTCATGTTTATGGGGCAAAAGCAGGTGAGCAAAAATGGATTGTTTCATTTCAGCAGCATGATTTCTTTCGACGCGCTTACAGTTGGCGGCAGAGGGTATCCGTTATTATTTCAAAGCGGCGAAGCTTATAAAGGCAGCGCCATTGTTGACCGCCAGCATCCGCACGATTTGTTTTCAGAATTGTCAGTAAGCTATTCACAGGCGCTTTCAAAAAAATCGGATCTGTTCGTGTATGTGGGTTATCCCGGCGAGCCGGCGCTTGGCCCGGTTGCTTTTATGCATCGCCCTTCTGCATTGGATGATCCCTATGCGCCGATATCACACCATTGGATAGACGCAACTCATATCACTTTTGGCGTTGCCACTTTAGGTGTACGTTCTGGTGATTTTAAATTGGAAGGTTCTTCATTCACAGGAAGGGAGCCGGATGCCAACAGGTATAATTTTGATAAGCCATTATTTGATTCATGGAGCGGAAGATTATCTTACAATCCTTCCCGCAACTGGGCTTTGCAGGTTTCGCATGGTTTTCTAAAAAGCCCTGAATTGTTGCATCCAGGTGAAAATATCAACCGCACAACTGCATCCGCGATTTATAGTTTGCCATTAAAAGGCAAAAGCACTTTTAATGCAACCGCAGTGTGGGGAATGAATCAATCCGCAGGTCTTGCTGCTGAGAATGCTTTTTTATTAGAAGGCGAATGGAGAAAAAATAAACTGGCATTGTACACCCGTTATGAATGGGTTCAGAAATCAACAGAAGAATTGGCTTTGGATGAAACTATTTATGGCCATGATGCTATATTTCCTGTAAATGCCTTTACATCAGGATTCAATTATGATGTATTAAAAATTGGTAAAACAAAGATCGCAGGAGGAGGACAGTTTACTTTTTATCACGCAGATAAAAGATTGAATACTCTGTATGGAAAAGACCCAATGGCGTTTGAAGTTTATTTGAGGTTGTATCCGGCTATGATGGGAGAATAGGAATTGATAGTATATGTTTGTTTCCTGAAGATGCTGGTTTTTATTGATGAAAGTGTTTGCAGCAAAAGTCAGAATGTAAATCCACAATATACAAAACCAATAAAAGCTATTAGACTGCTATCCGCTAAATATTCCCCTTGATTGTTTCGAACTAGAACTGACTATTATATGCTATAATTGCTTTTTTAAAATGATTATTAGCTATTATTCCAGTCATAATATAGCCTATAACTCCTCCAACTGAAATTGCAAAAGGGATCGATACTTTCCTAATCCTCGATTCAGGTTCGTTTTTATTATTAATTGCTTCTATAAGACCTACTGTAGAAGAAGTAAGGAAAATAGGTAGCATAACAAATAAACCAATATTCTTTTGTTGGTTATACTTGTGAAATTCATAAGCAGATTTTGGATATGAATTTAAAATTGATTTCATATCAGCATTATTGAGCATCTCATTATTTATGGTATACAACGTACCTGAATGCCTTCCAAATTGAATCACATTTACTTTGATAGGACCGGATTTCTTGGATGAATCAACTTTAGAATTTTGAGCCTGTATTAAAAAAGGAAAAAATAAAAGCAATGAGAATAAAATGGAATAATGTTTCATTTAATATTAATTATATGTCTCAAAGATAAATTTTGAGTAATCAAAATATAATTATAGTAATATAAATGAGTGTTAAATTCGAATAACCGTGCCTTCATCGGTTGTAATGTATTGTATGATGGAATCATTGCAGTTGATCGGTAGGCCAGACGGCAGCTAAAAAAAATTTGCGTAGCTAAATAACTACATATATATTTGTAGTCAAATAGCTACGCAATGAATTTAAGAAGAGATGTATTCCAGGCCATAGCAGATCCTACAAGAAGGGCGATACTTCTGTTGGTCGCCTCACAATCCATGACAGCAGGAGCCATAGCATCTAACTTTGACACAGCCAGGCCCACGGTTTCAAAACACCTGCAGATACTCACTGAGTGCGAATTGCTGAATCAGGAGCAAAACGGGAGAGAAATTTACTATATCATTAATGCAAAAAAAATGAAAGAAATAGCCAGTTTCATTGAACCATTCCGCAAGATGTGGGACGACAGATTTAATAAATTAGAAACTATCATGAAAAAAAATCCGCACGCTCGTGTGCAGAAAGGCAAATCGAAAAAATAAAATGCATCTTAAAAAAACCTTCACAAAAAATAAATAACATGGAACAAAAAACAAAAATCCACGCCGAAGATGGCATACAGGAATTAATGATCACAAGGGAATTTGATTTGTCACTGGAATTGCTTTTTAAAGCGTATGCAGAGCCAGGTATTGTTGAGCAATGGATGGGAACGGAAGTGCTTCAGCTTGAAAGTAAAAAGTATGGCAGTTATCAATTTGAAACAAAAGATGGCAAAGGAAATGTTGTGTTTAAAGCCAATGGAGTCATTCACGAGTTTATCCCCAACAGGAAAATTACACGAACATTTGAAATGGAGAACACACCATTTGGCGTTCAGCTCGAGATCTATGAATTTGAACAACTCACTGACGACACCAGCATACTCAATATGCATGTAATCTATGAATCGGTTGCACTAAGAGACCAGGTGTTGAAGTTACCTTTTGCCCAGGGCATCAATATGGCACATAACCGGCTGCAAGACATTGTAAACAAATTAAAATAAGACACCATGACAAAAAGAAATAAGATCATCCCTGCCCGAATGATTCGTTCAGACGGGTATTGGATTGCTACTATCTGGCTTGCCCTGGGAATGTCGGTAACAGGCGCAGGACAACTAATCAAAATGAAAGCAGGACAAGGCGGTACAGATATGATTTTACATTTGGGCTATCCTGTTTATTTGCTGACCATACTGGGTGTTTGGAAAATCTTAGGAGTGATAGCAGTGCTTATTCCTAAATTTCCTTTACTGAAAGAGTGGGCTTATGCGGGCTTCTTCTTTATAATGACGGGAGCCCTGGTTTCGCATATCGCATTACATGATCCGGTAAGTGCAATGTTTCCTTCATCATTACTTTTGATCTTAACTGTGGTATCCTGGTATTACAGACCGTCAGATAGAAAAATTATTTTAGTGAATTGATCACTATAGTTCGACTAACTCAATGGAAAACCTCGCTGGTATTGGCCTCACCCCCAACCCCCACTCCGAAGGAAAAAGGCCGTGAAACTTAATGCCGGCAAGTGTTTCATTAAAATTGATAATTTTTAGTCGGAAAATAAAGTGAATTAATAAATGAATAAATAAAAGGAATTTGAATGGAACAAAACAAAAAAATAAAAGAGCCGGATAATACAGCAGTACGAACCGCCTTATGGAGGGCTTTGCACGTGCAAGCGGACGCAAAACCTCATGTACTTGAAGATGAAATTGGCTTGAAATTGATAACGCCTCCTGATGGTTGGCAGCAGCGTCCTGATATGAAATTTACAAAACGCCTTCGGGCTTCTATTGTAGCCCGATCCCGTTTTATCGAGGATTTAATTATTGAACAAAGTAAACAGGGAATCAGTCAGTATGTAATTTTGGGCGCAGGGATTGACACCTTTGCCCAACGCAGACCAGGCATTGCTTCCAAACTTCAGATATACGAAATTGACCAACCTGATACGTTGATTTGGAAAGAACAACGATTAACGGAACTTGGTTTTGGCATTCCCGGATACTTGCATTTTGTGCCAGTTAATTTTGAATCTTCTTCGTGGTGGGAACAGTTATTAAAAGCAGGATTCGATGCAAGCAAGCCTGCTGTGGTTGCGTGCACCGGGGTAAGTTTGTATCTTACAAAAGAGGCAATTATTGCTACACTAAATCAAATTGCCACACTTACCCCAGGTTCAAAATTGGCTATGACATTTTATTTACCAATTGAACTTTTGTATGAAGAAGACAAGGCTTTAATGGAGATGTCAATAAAAGGAGCCAGTGAAGCAGGAACACCCTTTGTGAGTTTTTTTTCACCAAATGAAATATTGCATTTAGCTCGTGAAGCAGGATTTAAAGAAGCAAAAACCATATCAACAAAAGATATGGAGCAATATTATTTTACGAAAAGATCTGACCATCTTTTACCAGCAAGCGGCGAAGTATTTTTATTGGCAACAAATTAGGTAACGGATCTGAATAACGTGCAAAGTGAATCCTGGGTTTGGTATATATTTATTCGAAGAGATAATATAAAATAGAAACAACATGCATAGCAATAAAAAGAAGTTATCACCCGAACAACGTTCAGCACTACTCAGCACATTGAAAATCCGTTTTGAAAAAAACAGGAATCTCCATAAAAATATTGACTGGGCTAAAGTGCAAGCCAGGCTCGAAGCAAATACCGAAAAACTATGGTCGCTCCATGAAATGGAAAGAACCGGCGGTGAGCCGGATGTGGTGGGCCATGATAAAAAAACGGGCGAATATATTTTTTATGATTGTTCCGTAGAAAGCCCTAAAGGCCGCAGAAGTCTTTGTTACGACCGTGAAGCGCATGATTCAAGGAAAGAAAATAAACCGGAAAATAATGCGATAGATATGGCAACTGCCATGGGCATTGAATTGTTGACTGAAGAACAATATCGCGAACTGCAGCAACTTCAAAATTTTGATACCAAAACATCAAGCTGGATAAAAACCCCTGGTAACATCAGAAAACTTGGTGGCGCACTTTTTTGTGACCGCCGCTACGACACTGTTTTCGTGTATCACAACGGAGCAGAATCTTATTATGCCGCCAGGGGATTTAGGGGCTTGATAAAGGTCTGAATTTTTGATAAAAATCGTTCCTGACTGGTGTATTTCATATTCACTCTACTCTTAGGCGCAACAAAAACCAGAATATACAATGTGATTATTTAGAAAAATCTCTTTGTATCAATTATTTCGGTGCATTTATGAATTGCCCACAGCTTTAGCTGTGGGTTTAATAGCAAAGGTCTTCGGCTTTAGCCAAATATTCAATTAAACAGCTTTGGGATAATAAGTTTTAGAAAGAATTTGGCTAAAGCCGGGAATTAATACATTTATCCACGCCTTAAAAGGCGTGGCAATTCATAAAGCCCAATTCGAAGATTGGTAATGATGGAAAGAGAAAATGGGGCGTTGGAAATGCATTTTCTGAAATGGTGTACATATAATTGTCGCCGGTTCGTGAAGATACGCGTCGAATTATTGAGAATAATCGTTACTGACTGCGGACTGGCCACAATGATAAACATCATTAACTTTACATAAAAAAAATCAACATGTCAGACAACAGCGTAACATTACACAGAGTTCTCAAAGCCGCACCCGAAAAAGTATATCGCGCCTTTTCCGAATCCAATGCGCTTGCTTCATGGATTCCGCCTTATGGGTTTATATGTGTGGTTCATAATATGGAAATGAAGCAAGGCGGAAATTACAAAATGTCTTTCATCAATTTTTCTACTGGAAAAGGACATTCTTTTGGTGGAAAATATATAGAAATAAAGCCGGACGAGTTCTTAAAGTACACTGACAAATTTGATGATCCTAATTTGCCCGGAGAAATGATTACTTCAGTTTGGTTAAAAAAAGTTTCCTGTGGTACGGAACTTAAAGTCTTCCAGGAAGGCATTCCGGCCGCTATACCAGTTGAAATGTGTTATTTGGGATGGCAGGAATCATTAGAAAAATTAGCAAAATTGGTTGAACCGGAAATTTCGGATGCCTGACCATCTTAACCACTAAGCCTACCTATCTCAATGAATTAATAAAAATAAATAGCATGAATCCTAAAGTTGATTTTTATTTTAATAAAGCATCAAAGTGGCAGCCCGCATTTAAGGCATTAAGAATGATCATTCTTGATTGCGGGCTCACCGAAGAATTGAAATGGGGTCAGCCCTGTTACATGTTTGAAAAAAGAAACATCGTTTTAATGCATGGGTTTAAAGAATACTGTGCATTGCTGTTTTTTAAAGGTGTTTTGATGAAAGATGATAAGAAGATTTTAATTCAGCAAACAGAAAATGTGCAGACTGCCCGGCAGATACGGTTCACCGATGTGCATGAAATAGTGAAGTTGGAAAAAACGTTGAAAGCCTACATCTATGAAGCCATTGAAGTGGAAAGAGCCGGCGTTACAGTGAAATTAAAAAAGACTTCTGAATACAAAATTCCCGAAGAATTGCAAAATAAATTAGATAAAAGCGCTGCCTTGAAAAAAGCTTTTAATGCCTTAACACCAGGACGGCAAAGAGCCTACCTATATTATTTTTCGCAACCCAAACAATCCAAAACCCGGGAGGCAAGGATTGAAAAATATACACAGCCAATTCTCGACGGAAAGGGAATAAATGATTAATCATACAATTTTCAATCGCAAATGAATAATTTGAAATTGTTTCTAAGCGGGGTTTTCCTTCTCATGGCCTTTGTGGGAAAGCATGCAACCCCGATGTATGGAAATCCTGATCTTTGTGGTCATCGGGGTTTCTGGTGAAGTTATTTTTAATTCGAGGTTTGTAAATCCGGGAAACCCCGCTGAGGCACTAAAACCTTAGTAGAAGTCAATTGAGATCTATAAACTCAACCTTATTACCCTTATTTCAAATGAAAAAATTAAAGCAGGATAAGGTAATAAGGTAGTTAAATTTTTCAGCTCCAGAGGAGCGATATGTCAGTAGACTGTGAAATAAGCGTTACGGATTTCCCCGAGCTCCGTAGGAGCGGCATATCAAACTCTGTTCATTGTGGACAATATTCGCCATAACAAAAATATTTTGTCTAAGCGGGGTTTCATTCCCACGGCCATTGTGGTGAAGCCTGCAACCCGATGTATGAATCAATTCAGGATCTATGCAAGCATCGGGGTTTCCGAAGAAGTCATTTTTAATTCGAAGTATGTAAACCGAAAAACCCGCTGAGACACTATCTGTTAGCTCAAAGCTAATTGCTCAAAGCTGATATAACTAAACAATTCATTTAGTTTTGCACCCAAAATAAAATACTTCATGCCGCGGCCTCCTTTAAATACACTTCCTAAACCTACATTCAAAGAAAAGTTTGCAGCATTGGGCAACCTGCCGCGATTTTTTAAGTTGGTATGGGAAACGAATCAATGGTACACTCTATTAAATATTCTTCTCAGGTTAGTACGTTCAGCTATTCCGGTCAGCATTTTGTATGTTGGCAAACTCATTATAGATGAAATAATACTATTAAGCAAAACTCATCATCCCAATCTTGATTACTTGTTGAAATTAGTAGTGGCAGAATTTTTCCTGGCGCTAATATCCGACGCGCTGACCCGCGCCACCGCTTTAGTAGATAGTTTGCTGGGCGATCTTTTTTCCATACACACTTCTGTGAAGATTATGGAACATGCAGCCACACTGGATCTCGACCAATTTGAAGATTCTGAATTTTACGACAAGATGGAGCGTGCACGGCAACAGACAATCGGGCGTACCATTCTTTTGTCCCAGATACTTGCGCAGGTTCAGGATATTATCACTATGGCTTTTCTTTTGGTTGGATTGATCGCGTTCGACCCATGGTTAATTTTATTACTACTTGTCGCCATCATTCCGGCTTTCCTGGGCGAATCCTATTTCAATGACAAGAGTTATGCACTTACGCGCGGACAAACGCCTGAACGCCGTGAGTTGGATTACATGCGCTATTTGGGGGCCAGCGATGAAACAGCCAAAGAAGTGAAACTCTTTAATCTGTCCGGGTTTTTAATAGATCGCTTTAAAACACTCAGCAATAAATTTTATGAGGACAACAAAATACTTTCTACAAAGCGTGCATCCTGGGGCACTTTCTTTGCACTGCTCGGCAGTCTTGGTTATTATACCGCTTATGTCGTAATGATCCTCAAAACCGTTGCAGGAGTCATCTCCATTGGTACACTTACATTCCTTGCCGGATCATTCAAACAACTGAGAAGCCTGCTCGAAAATATTCTATCACGCTTCACTACTGTGTCTCAGAGCGCAATTTATCTCCGCGATTTTTTTGATTTTTTTGAGATTCAGCCAAAGATTGTAGTTGCACCAAAACCTTTTCCTTTTCCAAATCCAATCAGGCAGGGAATCATTTTTGAAAATGTTGGTTTTAAATACCATAACAGCGAAAACTGGGCAAACAGGTATTTAAGTTTCACCTTGCATGCCGGGGAAAAACTGGCTCTTGTTGGTGAAAATGGTGCCGGTAAAACAACCCTGGTTAAATTGATGGCGCGCCTCTACGATCCTGTCGAGGGCCGTATTTTGCTGGATGGTATTGACCTGCGTGAATATGATATAGCAGATCTTCGTAAAAATATTGGGATTATATTCCAGGATTATTTGCGATACCAGATGAGCTTTGCACAAAATATTTCAGTTGGTAATATTGATGAACAACACAACCTTCCATTGATAAAATTATCTGCAGAAAAAAGTTTGGCCCACCTTCTTGCCGAAAAATTACCGGAAAAATATGACCAGGCTCTTGGGCGCCGTTTTAATAACGGGATTGAATTAAGTGGGGGTGAATGGCAGAAAATCGCGCTTGCAAGAGCATATATGAAAGAGGCCCAGTTATTAATACTTGACGAGCCAACCAGCGCTTTGGATGCAAGGGCTGAATACACCGTATTTCAGCGATTTGCAGAACTTACCAAAGGCAAAACTGCGGTGCTGATTTCTCACCGTTTCTCAACCGTCCGCATGGCCGACCGAATACTGGTTCTTAACAAAGGCGAGATCATAGAAATGGGAAGCCATGAAGAATTAATAAGCAAAAATGGACATTATGCAGAATTGTTTTCTCTGCAGGCAAAGGGCTACAAGTAAGTATTCACAGTGAATATTATTAATTGAGATTTTAAGAAAAGTAAGAACGGTTTCTTAAATATTCTTTCTAAAGGCCAGTTCTTAATTTGAACAAATATCTAAAATTTGACTATTCTTGTTTAAGCGGGTTTTCATTCTACTGACCTTTGTGGAAAAGCATGCAACCCCGCTGGGACACCAAAGGCCAGTCCTTAATTTGAAAAAGTATCTAAAATTTGATTATTTAAAATATTTTGGATTAGGCAGATTGCCTGTAATTAATGATCCTTTCTATTGCCCCGGGTTTCAACCCGGGGGATTGGATGAAGTTTTTATGGGCTTTAGCCAAAAAAATTTATTTAGAATTTTGGCTAAAGCCCGTAACCTTTAATAAAAAATACCCACATGCTAAAATAAGTGGCAATTCATTTAGGGCACTTATTCCTCCAAATGAATTTTACAAAAGCTTTGCGACTAATCTACCTAATACTAAAAATATTTATGATTAGATAGTCACGAATTAAGTCTGCATATAGGTATTATAAACTTTGCAATAGAACAAATAGAATAAATTTCGGGGCTTCAGGAATTAGAAAACCTTAGTAGAAGTCAATTGAATTCTATAAACTCAACCTTATTACCTTCAATGATGAGAAAAATTAAAGCAGGATAAGGTAATAAGGTAGTTAAATTTTATTAAGACATTTTCTACTAAGGTTGCGAGGTAAGTCTACCGATTAGAAGAAAGCGGCACCGTGGGGTTAGAGGTAAGAATTTATTGTATTTATAGCCAATTCAAACTTTTGGAAAGTTGGGAAATACTTTTCTAAATTCGAAGTTCTTATATAAATTTTCCAAAAGTTACTTTAATAAGCATTTATTATATTTATTGATATGACCTTTCCAAAAGTTTCTTTATTTGACATCAAAGAGGTTCACAAATCATTGCAGATGTAAGAAGATAAATTCTGCTGGTAGTAAATCAAATAACTAATAAACGATACCGCATCAACCATCAATAAGATCACCTTATTCTTTGGACATCTTAGATGCTTTTGGAATTAAGAATTCGGTATGGAACTTGTTATTGAATTTACAAATTGCTTTACTAAACTAAACTAAACTAAACTAAACTAAACATATGAAGACTGACTACGCATGGAAAGAACTTTCCGGCCAATTGAAATCAATGTTTGAGAAAAAAGAAAAACCAACATCGTCTGAACTGGCGGAATTGGTTCAAAATTGTGACGCTCAAAATATGGCCCTGGCCATTGAGGATTTAGAGACAGAAAATGCAATTATGGTTTTTAAAGCAATCCCCCATTCCTTTTCGCCGGATGTGCTGGCATTGATAGGTCCCGATTTGACAGAGAAAATTTTAAAGCATTTGGAGCCTGACCAGGTTAAAGAACTTATTCAAAAAATGCAACCAAAAGATGCTGCAGAAGTTTTAGCGGATATTCCAAAACAACAGCAAAAGCATATTTTGAAAGAATATGATGCACCGGAAAAAGCCGTTACTGATGCAAAACTGCGTATGGGCTATCCAAAAAATTCGGCTGGCAGATTATTGACTTCACAATATTTGCGCATTGGAAAAGGGCAAAAAGTAAAGGATGTATTAGACGTTGTGAGGCAAACAGATTTCAATGAAAAAATTCCTGAGGATATTTTTGTTGCAGATGAAACTTCCGGTACGGATCATCCCGTTCATTTGCATGGTGTCATTTCTATTCGTGAATTGCTTTCACACGAAGATGGAGCCGAAGTAGATGAGGTAATGGAAAAAAATGTGGTGTGTATCAAAGCAACTGATTCGCAGATGGATGCTGCTGCATTGTTATCAAAGTATAAATTTAAAACATTCCCTGTGGTTGATAAGGATAATAATTTGATCGGAGTGATTCCCGTAGATGAATTATTAAAAGTGATGATCGCCAATCTTAGAAATCTATACACCAAAGCAGTTGGCACTGATGCTCAGAAGATGGCGAAATTGTCATCCTTCCAGGAAGCTAAATTAAGAGTGCCGTGGCTGCTGGTGACGATGGCTATAGAATTAGTTGCCGGTCTTGTAATACACCGGTATGATGCGATTTTAAAAAAAGTAATTTTACTCGCTTCGTTTATGCCGGTTATTTCAGCCATTTCCGGTAATGTAGGATTGCAGGCCGCAGCCATTACTGTCCGGGCAGTTGATACCAAATTACCAGGCTCCCATAACGTGTTTAAATCGGTGAGCAGGGAACTGATGACTTCAATTTTTATGGCAATCGTTTGTGGCATTGTATTGGGTACGGTTGGCGCTATCTCGGCAAAACATATTCCATTTGGCCTCGTGATAGGTGCAGCCCTTATGTGCTCAATGCTTACCGCAGGATTGATGGGCACCATTATTCCTATGGTATCTAAAAAGTTAGGCTTCGACCCCGCCACCACAGCCGGTCCCTTCGAAACCTCATTGCAGGATATTGTTGGATTTGGAGTTTTTCTATGGTTGGCAACTGTCTTTCAACATTGGATTACTTAAAATTAATCTTGTTTAAAAGGCAGAGTTGATGCATTCAGTAAAAAGAAATAGAAAAGGGTAAAAGAAAAAATGAAAGTAGAAAGAAATCAAAAGCTTATGAGAAGGATACAAAAATTATTTTTTATCGCCTGGTTCTCCGCAATAGCATGCGGATGTAGTGTTACAGGGAATTCTCCAAAATTTACATTTGCTGATGGATATTACCGTACCAGGCTTAACGGTAAAAAATATAAAAAGTATTATGTAACTACGGGCACTGATTCTATAAAGGTATATCCGGCACACAGACAAATCGCCGATACCAACAATTCAATAACTGTTCTTTTCCCGGAACATATACGACCAACCAATTTTTCAAACAAAAAATTTAATTCCGGGAGCTTTGACCTTGATGTGATCACCATACTTTTTAAATACAGGCCACCCGTAACAGATTATCCGGCACAACTAAATTCCAACTTCAATGGCGCTTTATATGCAGGTTACCGGAAGGATACCTATATCTTGTCCTACAGCAATACACCTTTACATGTGGCCAATAGAAAAATTATCCATCATGGTTATAGCTTTGGAGCCTTTGCAGGATTAGGCTCTGCCCGCATTGATGAATTTGTAACCCTTCGCCGGATCGATTATGAATATGATGGGGTAGTGTTTACTCCGGGCGTGGCGACAGAACTTGACTTAAATAAAATAAATTTTGTAATACTAAGCGGGCTGGATTTTCTTACTGATAAAAACAGCCATGTATGGGTAAACAATAAGAAAGTATGGATTGGAATTGGTATTGGGCTTAATCTTAATTAAGTAATTTCCTGATGATAACTTTCTCTCCGTATTTCCCGAATTCTATAATCTACTATAAATATATTATCGCGTAATCAATTGGCATCATTTTAGTTGATTGAAAAAAATCAATAAAAATTAAAATTATAAAAATGCCTAAAGAAAAAAATATGCATGCTGTAGAGTTGATAGGTTCTCCGGAAAAATTCATTAATGCATTAATGAAATCAAAAGAAGACAGGGAATGGACCTTGAATAAAATTACTGTCGAAGGACCGCCTCATAAGCAATTACAACATACCCTTGTATTAAACCGGTTAGAAAAGTTGGTGAATTTATTAAAAAAATCCAATGGGATGGTGTTGAAACCAATAAAAGGAAAAACCATTACTTCCTCGGGGCCTGAGCATGAAACTATCTTACCAATAGATATACCTTTAGAAAGTTTTAAAGGAATCAATGATGTGGATAATGTAATTGAGAAATTATCAAAAGGTCCGGAACATGAAATATTATACACTGCATTGCTGCTGCAGGCAATAGAAGGGATGATTGCATCCGAAAAAATAAAAAATCAGGATTCATAGAATGAAAATTATGGCTCTTTAAAAAGCTGTTTGATAGAAAGACATACAGGTAGCTATTAACGGCTATCAAAACAATCTCAAATGGAACTTGTAAAACATTATACAAATAGAAGCGGATGGCTAAGAGCAGCAGTTTTAGGTGCTAATGATGGTATTCTTTCTACCACAAGTTTAGCGATAGGTGTGGCTGCGGCAACTGCTACCCGGTATCCAATTATTCTGGCTTCATTAGCAGGTTTAGCGGCGGGTGCTTTTTCTATGGCTGCCGGCGAATACGTTTCGGTAAGTTCTCAATACGATACCGAGGCTGCCGATTTAAAACGGGAAAAAAATGAAATTGATGCGATGCCTGACATTGAATTAAAAGAATTATCCAAACTCTATGTGCAAAGAGGATTAGATAAGAATTTAGCAATGCAGGTGGCTTCTGAATTAACAAAACATAACGCGCTGGAAGCCCATGCCAAAGACGAATTAGGCATAAACGAATTTACGAAGCCAAAACCTTTACAGGCAGCCTTAGCTTCGTGGACATCATTTGTAACGGGAGGAATCTTGCCATTATTGGTTTCCATTTTTGCGCCAATAAAATATATGGTAATTTACCAATACGCATTTGCAATTGTATTCCTTGCGTTATCGGGGGCTGTTGCAGCGAAGGTTGGTGGCTCAAATATTCCAAAATCGATGTTTCGAATTTGCTTTTGGGGTACCGTTGCAATGGGAATGACTGCGCTTGTGGGTTATCTATTTGGGGTAAAGGCAACTTAGACTGGCACAATTAATTGCTAATGACAGAATATAAATAATAACCAAAAATTTCCTCCGCGGTTCACACCTAATTATTTTTCTGGATTAAAGAGCGGCTCAAAGCAATTCAGAAGTTTTATGAAAGATGCAAGAACAGCACCAGCTATCCTGAGAATGTTCAAATAATAAAAGAGCTGCTGTCCGTATGTTTACAATTACGGATCAATTAGAAGATTTTATCGAATAGTTTTTTTGGCCGAATGTCCTGTTGGTGCGTTCTCCCGACCTGCGACTCTTCGTTACTACTGTCTGAAAAACAATAAACTCTCTGAAAAAATAAAAGTAACTATAATGATTATTCGTTTTGCATATTTAATAATATGAGCAGATAGAACAAATACTCAAGTTTGCCTCCTTTGTCTTTTTTAGAAAACTCATCATTATGTAAAACAAAGAAGAAATTTTGTAAAATCACCTTTGCTATAAAAGAGAAAAAAATATACAAGTGTGTAGAATAAAATCATCTGGTATTTTCAATAAGTTTGAAAACCGCGTTAAGTTTGGCCATCCCTCTCCTTCGGTGAGAGGATTGGGGTAAGGTCAATACCAGTGTAGCTTTTACTGAGTTAGTCAGACAATAGTGATATATTATGGCATCTGTTTTGTTGCGGTTTACTCCGAAAAAAACAATTAAAGATGAAGTAGCTACAATTGCATCTGATTTATAATTGTATAATTAAAAATCTTATAAAGTATGGCAAAGAAAACACCTCATCGCATACGCACCTCTTATATCATTATTGGTTCAATAGTAATAGTGCTTATAATTTTTAGACTTTTATTGCCATCTATATTATTAAATTATTGTAATAAAAGTCTTACAAAGATGCATGGCTATTATGGGCATGTGCAGGATATTGACGTTGCATTGTATCGTGGCGCTTACGAGATAAAAGAAATGTATATAAATAAAGAAGATTCTTCTACTAAAAAACAAACTCCCTTTTTTAGCGTCAAAATGCTGGACCTCTCTCTTCAATGGAAAGCGCTTTTTCACGAGCGTCTGGTTGGTAAGCTGATTTTTAATTCCCCTAAGTTGATTTTTACCAAAGATAAAACTGAAATAAAAGATGTAAAAAAAGATACTACCAGTTTTAAAACCGTTTTAAAAGATTTTATGCCTTTAAAAATAAACCGCTTTGAGGTAAATGACGGAAGCATACATTATGTGGATGCCGGTGCAAAGCCAGCAGTAGATATCTATTTACAACAGGCTCATATTCTGGCGCAAAACCTTACCAATGTAGAAAATAATAAAATAGCACTTCCTTCTACTCTAAATGCAAATGCTACGGTATATGGAGGCACCTTATCGCTGAATATGAAAATGAATCCTTTAGCTGAAAAAACTATGTTTGACCTGAAAGCTGAAATTAAAAATGTAAAACTTGCTATGCTTAATAATTTTTTAAAAGCTTATGGTGGTTTTGATGTGAACAAAGGAGATTTTGGATTATATACTGAATTTGCCGCGAAGGATGGCAAATACATCGGTTACGTAAAGCCGTTTATAAAAGATTTAAAAGTATTAGGCCCACAGGACAGCAGTGACAATATTCTTCAGAAAGCATGGGAAGTAGTGGTAGGTGGAGCTGCCATGGTATTAAAAAATCAAAAAAAGCAACAGATTGCAACCAAAGTACATATTGAAGGTGAATTTGGAAAAACAACTACCGGAGTATGGGATGCTGTTTGGGAATTACTACGCAATGCATTTATCCAGGCACTTATGCCCGGAATAGATAACCAGATCAATCTAAATTCTGTAAATACGGTAAAGCCTGAAAAAAAATCATTTTTGCAGAAAATTTTTGGAAGCGGAAAAAAAGATAAAAAAGGAAAAAAGTAATAGCTAAAACTTATAATACCCAATGTGCTATTACGGGTTTCGACCTGAGCATGGCCACTTCTAATCCAATAAACTCCACTTCCTTTAATCCCTAAATGTTCGCTGTGGTTTTAGCGTTATACATTTTGTATTGCGATTTGAATATTCGTAATGACAACTTTAATGTCGATGCCTTTGTCCAAACCATAATATTCAACATAGCTAATTCCCACCCTGTGCAAACTTCACCTCAGTATCCCTCAACTATACAAACGCTGTTTCTTATGGTTTTCCGATTATATGCCTGGAATATTTAATGTTTAAGGATTTGTATGGTAAAGTTTTTAACATGAGAAAGTTTTATTGTGAGATTACATAAATCCTGATGAGAATAATCGGATCAATATTTGCTTGGCACATTCTTTAATGACTAATGTTTTAAAAAGAAATAATGTTACCGTTATAGGTGAGGGCGAAAATGTAATATTATTTGCGCACGGCTTTGGTTGCGACCAAAATTCCTGGAAGTATATTAGGAATAATTTTACCTCTGCATATAAAGTGGTTTTGTTCGATTATGTGGGAGCCGGCAATTCTGACCTTAATTCATACGATGAAGGAAAATATAATTCACTGGATGGATATGTAACTGATCTTCTTGAAATATGTGATGCTTTGGCGTTAAAAGATATCATATTTGTCGGTCATTCGGTAAGCTGTATGATAGGCGCTCTCGCTGCAATTAAACAACGGGCCATTTTTAAAAAACTTATATTTATTGGTCCTTCTCCCTGCTATATAAATAAAGGTACTTACACTGGTGGTTTCGATCAGGAAACTATTGATTCATTATTGGAAGTAATGGAAGAAGATTATATAAACTGGGCGAGATCAATGGCGCCGGCAATAATGGGTAAAAAGAATGATCCTTTACTTGGGCAAGAGCTATCAGACAGTTTTTGCTCAATTGATCCAACTATGGCAAAGCAATTTGCAAGGGTTACCTTTTTATCTGACAACAGGGAAGATCTTTCATCGATACCAATACCCAGCTTAACCATTCAATGCTCAGACGACATGATAGCTCCTTTATTAGTCGGGCAATATATAAATGAACATACACCTAATAATACTTTAACAGTGCTGGAAGCTCATGGCCATTGCCCCCACATGAGTCAACCTGTTGAAACAATGGCAGCAATTCGTCCTTTCTTATAATTCATACCCTTATCAAATAGGTGGTATGCTATTTGTGAAGCAGATAAAATGATTTCAAACAACGATAGAGAAAAATGTGCGATTAATAATTTGTCTCCTTCAGAAATTTATGATTCATATGCACCGGCTGTGTATGGTAAAGTTTTAAGTATTGTGCATGAAGTGCCAATTGCTGAGAAAATACTTGAAAAGGTTTTTGTAACTTCTTTAAATGACCAAACTGTATTCAACAACACTTTACTTACCCCTTTAGTTATTTTATTAAATCAATCCCGGAAAAAAAGTGACAAAATAATTAAAGCCTTGAATATATTCAATGAATGCTGCGCAGGTGCAACAGTTTGTATTGGCGATAAAAAATGATAGTGAGTTTATTTTAGAAATACAGCAAGTTCTATCGCCATCGGCTAAACGCTAATTTTTATATTGAAAAACTAATAAAGAGGATATAAAATGTATTTATTATAAATACCTAAAATTTAAAATAATGAAAGTAATAAAAAGTTTTATTGTTGGTCTTACAATAGGAATATTATTTGCACCACAAAGTGGCTCAAAGACCAGGAAAAGATTAAGAAGAGTGTTCAGGAATTATAAAGATGAAGCAAAAGGCCAGCTTGCCAATGTTGCTGGTGCAGTTGAATCCAAAGCGCATAATACAAAAAAAGCCATTGAGAAACTGTAATTAACAAAGAGTTTTATCAATAAGGTTCATAAGCCTGCGCAGATTATAGGCAATGAACAAAAACACAACATCAGAAGAGGTGCGCTTCATACCGTTTTTTGTAATCATTCTGAAAATAGCTGTTGCAGCGAAGATTGGTGGCTCAAATATTTCAAAATCGATGATTCGGATTTGCTTTTTGGGTACCGTTGCAATGGGAATGATGTAGGCTATCTATTTGGGATAAAGGCAACTTAGACTGACACAATTAATTGCAAATGAGAGAATATAAATTATAACCAAAAGTTCCCTCCGCGGATCACACCTGGTTATTTTTTTGGATTAAAGAGCGGTTCAAAGCAATTCATAAGTTTTTCATTTAATTCCAACCTGGTATCCTGGAAGTCGTGAGAATTAATCCAGGTATTGATGATAACCGTGTAACCATCAGATTCTATTTTATCTATGCCGATGCGAGGCGGCGGTGTTTTCAAACCCTTTTCAAAAGAAACCATTGTATCCGTTGCCATTTTTTTCACTTCTGTAAAATTTATTGCATAGCTAAACTTAATGGAAATATCCACTCTTAGGGTGCTTTCTCTTGAATAATTAAAGATCACATTGTTAGATAGCTGATTGTTTGGAACGATAAGAGTGATATTTGCAAACGTGCGAACAACCGTATAGAAAAGCCGGATTTCGGTAACGGTTCCTTCCTCTCCCTGAGTTTTTATATTATCACCTACTACGAACGGCTTTAATAAAATTATTAATATTCCGCTTGCAAAATTTTGCAAGGTACCGGATAGCGCTAAGCCTGCAGCTACACCCATTGCGCCTAACACAGCAGCAAAGAGTGTCATTTTTATACCCAGCAACTGCATGATCACAAAAATCAGCGCGACTTGCAGAACAATTTTTAATAAATTTTGTATAAAAGGCCGAAGTGTTGAACTGAAGCGTTTGGTAGAAAGGATTTTTTTAAAACTCTTATTCAGAAATCTGATGATCAATTGCCCTATAAAAAAAATAACGATTGCTATAATTATCCTGGGGCCTGTGCTTAAAACCCAGTGAAGTCCTTCACGGGATAAACGATGCGTGAGGGTATCTGCAGATATTTGTAATATAATCATGTGCTCGTAACTTTTTTACAGATTTTAATAATCTGCCATTCCGGATTATATAAAAATCTATGCCAGAATTATGGTTGACATTTATATTAGCGGCATCACAGATTTTTAAAGAGATCGCTTAACCCTGGAAGAATTGGCATCATTTGACATTAAACATTTCTAAAAGTTTCCGCATTAAAAGAGGTATATCCTTTCGCATTATTGTCAAAATAAATATACACGTCCTAATTTCTTTTTTGCCATTTCATGCATTACTTTTTTCATTGCTGTAACGCAGTGTCAGTATAACTTCCTTTGTATTTACCCTTCTGCCCATGCACCTCATCATTGCGCCATTTTTCGTTTCTCAATTCAAAAATGTAAAGGTATTGGGTACCCGCGTTATACTTTGTTTTTTTTCTTTGTTGCTGCTTTACGGACAACCTCCCATGTGGTTTCTGTAACTTCTGCCTTTAAGAATTCTTTCCGAAATTCGGCGGAGGATGTAAACTGCAACTGATCCATTAGCCTCCATTCAAAGCGTACAACAAATTTTGCCGTTTCAAAAGGCCAAGGTGTTACCGTAAGCTTTTGATCTCCGGCTTGAAGAACAAAATAGGGTTTTTTGTTCGGACCAGTACTTATTTCCAATTTACGTTTCTCAGGTTGTACGAGGTCCTGGCAAAGAAGAAGGGAACAGGCATCACACCACTCCAGCAGATCATAAATTCGCAAAACTTCCTTTTCTTTGAGATTTAATTCATGCATCCATTTTTGACGGAGAATACCTTGCTCTTTTAAAAAAGATTTTGCTTTGATGTTAGTTTCAGCCTCTTTACGACAAAGAAACTCGATATGTAAAGAAATCAAAAGTGCTATATACCTGTTCTTTGTGATTGTCAGCAGAGAAAGTTTTTCATAATAGGCCTGATCAAATTCTTTCATATTAAAATTCAGAGGTCCACCACCACGAGTGAGCAGGTTTTGTCCGTCCAATTCTTCTTCAGCATCATCATGCTCTGCTATTGCCAAGAGGGTATCCATCCAGCGCCCGGGACGTTCTGAGATTTTCCATTCTGCTGCCAACTGTGCTGCGAGGATTCCGTGGGCTCTTTGCGTTACAACCTGCCAGCCTTTTTTTGTATAGTTTACAATCATACTGCGGGATCAAAATAACGGTTTTTAAACGATGTATTTACGAACTTTACATTTTCTAAAGTTATTTGTTCTTCATTACAATTTCAGATTTATCTTTTCTAAATCTTTATTATTTTTCTGTCGGGAATTTGCGCCCCGGATAGAAGTCGTATCACGGTCAAGGTTAATCGCGTTTGATTAGTCGTAATACAAGTAGATAGCCGGGAATGTGCGCCCAAAAAAGACCCGGTAAATGAACTTTTAAATCCAACGTACATTTCTTTTGCTTTGGAACTACAGTCTTTCAAACGTAAATAATTCCGCATCCGGATTATTAATACCCAAAATTAAATCTCTATTAATTTCCGCTGCGATTTGGCTAAAAGTAATTCCGTTGCCACCGAAGCCTAAGGCAAAAAGACTATTCGGTAATGATTTATAAGGGCCAATAAAGGGAAGGCCATCTTTGGTTGTTCCAAAAGTTCCGGTCCATTTGTATTCTTGTTTAAATGGAATCTCAGGGAATATTTTTTTAAAATCTTTTTCAAGTCTGTTTGATTTTTGATCAATCAGTTTGTCTCTTTTTCGGGGATTATAAAACTTTTCGTCGTGACCGCCAATAATAATGCGCCGGTCTTTAGTTGTTCTGAGATAGAGATAGGGATCATCTGTATTCCAGATAAGCACTTCTCCGGGCCAAGCAAAATTATCAATATCATAATGCTCACTGATGATAGCATAAGTTGAATTAAGGTTCACTATTTTTTTGTTGATAAAATTCACAGCCTCGTAACCTACAGCATATATAAGTTTCTTTGCTTTTAAGGTTTTTTTATTTTGTGTAGTGAGAATTACTTCATTTTTATTGTGATGGATTTTCGTGATGTTTACCCTGTCAAAAACTTTAGCTCCTTTTTTTAAATTGTACTGATGAAGCGCATGGGTAAATGAGTAAGCATCTGTTTGGGCGCCCAACTCAGAAAGAATTGCAGCAGGTGCATCAAATCCATAAACATTCCGGATAGATTTACTATCAAGAAATATAACATCAAAATTATTTTCCTTTCTGATTTTATATTCATCTTTCAGGAATGAAAGATCATTTTTACTTACTGCATAGTAAAGGCTTTTTCTGTACTCAAACTTATCGAATCCAATTTTGTCGCATATCTCCTTTAATTTAATGATCGCTTCTGCGCAAAGTATATAGGAACGGACTGCTTTTTTATAGCCTATCATGTTTTGCAACTTAGAGAGTGGTACATCAATCTCGTACTGCAATAATGAAGTACTGGCACAAGTACTTCCCAGTCCGATACTGCGGGCATCTACCACCACGCAATCAATGCCGGCCCCGGTTAAATAAAATGCGGATAACGCTCCTGAAATTCCTCCTCCGAGCACAACCACTTCGGTTTCCAAAGAGTCTTCCAGGGCAGGATAATTATAAGGTAACCCATTTTTAATAAGCCAATAAGGAAATCCCGATTTTAAGTCCATGTATAGTCGTTTAATAAATTGCGCCTGTCTAATACAATTTTAATGGCATCTAAAAATTGGCCGATATTTTATTTATAGAAAAGATGACCCGTCCGATTTTTTGGATATGTTTCTTACCATAAAATCTCCAAATAAAAAAATGTGTAAACAGTTCTACATTTTCCCCATTTCCGGTAAATTAAAGATGTTGTCGCTGCTTACACATTCACATGTATCACATCAGAATCATTCCTTATTTTCCAAAAAGTTTTGCTCCAAAGATTAAAGTCAAAACAAACAAAACAATAAAAATAAAGAACAGGACCTTAGCAATAGAGGCCGCGCTCGCAGCTATTCCTGCGAATCCAAAGATTGCAGCAATGATAGCTATAATTAAGAATATTACTGCCCATTTAAGCATAGTATAAAGATTTAGTTATAATTAGTAAAGTAAATTATGTGCCAAAAATTGAATTCGAATGAACGGAACAAAAGGTTGGGTTCAGTAAACCAACTTTTTTTATCAGTTCTTATTTAGTACTCTTTGAAATCCGTAAATAAATTTTCGTGAAAAGGGTTAGGGTATTCTTATGAGCCGCCATCTGTTTTTAATGGTGCTACTGATGCATACTTGCGTACCGCACCCCACCCCACCTCACCTTAAAAAACAAAATATTGAAGAAACCAAACACAAACTTTTATGACAGATTAATTTATTTTGAGGCAAATTATTTTTCTTTCAAATCGTTTTTATTTTTATCATAATTTGCATTCTCTTTCAAAACTAGCATCCCCCATTTATGCCGGACAAAAAATGTGTATTGATTTGTGATGATGATAATTCTATCCTGGATGTTTGCAAATTAATCCTGCATGAGGAATACCGTGTGGCAACAGTGACAAGTTGCGAAAACATTATCGAAAATATAAAGGCCATAAAGCCACAAATCGTTCTAATGGATGTGCTGATGCCCGGAGAAGGGGCCAAGGCTGCAAAAACGATACATCAAACGCCGGAGACAAGCCACATTCCGGTTATACTGTTTTCGGCACTTTCAAATATTAAAGAAATAAGTAAGACCACAAAAGCTACTGCCATACTCGAAAAGCCATTTGATCTGAAAGTTTTATTAGAAACTGTCCGGAAGTACATTTTGTAAATTCATTCGATAATTTCCCTGGAACAGTAAACAAACAAATCCGGTAAATTCTTATTTTCTTATATAAACGTAGGGTTCTTCATGCAATGAACTCTGCTGTGATTGCTTTTTTCAACTTTTAATAGAAACCAATTTTGTGTCTAAGCGCGGTTTTCATTCTCCTGGCCTTTGTGGCAGAGCATGAAAACCCCGCTGGGACACTATGCTAGGGGAAAAATCAATTCAGGATATCTATAATCATCGGGGTTTCCGGTGAAGTTTTTTTTAATTCGATGTTTGTAAACTGGAAAACCCCGATGGGACACTGGGGAAAAATAAATTCAGGATATCTGTAAGCATCGGGGTTTCAGGTGAAGTTCTTTTTAATTCGATGTTTGCAAACCGGAAAACCCCGATGGGACACTATGGTTAATTTTTTCAGCTCCATAGGAGCGATATGTCAGTAGCCTGCAAAATAAACATTCCGGTTTCACCTGAGCTCCGTAGGAGCGGCATATCAAAACCCGATGTATGTAGAACTACAAGCTAAGGGAAAATCAATTCAGGAACTTTGTATGCATCGGGGTTTCCGGATAAATTCTTTTTAATTCGATGTTTGCAAACCGGAAAACCCCGATGGGACACTAGGGTTAATTTTTTCAGCTCCGTAGGAGCGATATGTCAGTAGCCTGCGAAATAAACATTCCGGTTTCACATGAGCTCCGTAGGAGCGGCATATCAAAACCCGATGTATGTAGACTTCAAGCTAAGGGAAAATCAATTCAGGAACTTTGTATGCATCGGGGTTTCCGGGGAAGTTATTTTTAATTCGATATCTGTAAACCGGAAAACCCCGCTGGGACACAAGCTCATACCTCATACCTGTTACCTCATACCTCTTACCACACAAGCTTCATCCCGCAGTTAAATATTCAGCAGGTATAGCATCTAAAGGTTCAATCATAATATCCTTATAATAAATTTCATCGCCTTCTGATTGTATTTGTATTTTTCCTTTTACTAACGGTGTCACCTGGCCGTTATCCCATTGGCTCGAATGATACAATACCATCATCACTTTTCCATTAATCATCTGCACACTCGTATCTCCATGGCAATAAAGATCTAAGGTATTCCATTCTCCTGCGGGGTTTTCAGCATCTCCCTGTTTTATACAATGCCTGCCAACAGGGCTTTTGGCGCTAAATGTTGTCATTTTACCTGTTGGACTATATACGTATTCACTGTCTGATTTTTTTACCACCGGAATATCTTCCATGGCTCCTGCACACCCCCAGTAATCACCACAATTACCCTGCTCTACCTGGAATTCCTGTGATCTCATCCATGAACCATAGTCGGCACCATTATCGCCTACCGAAAAATACAATACGCCACTATCTTTTTTCTTTCCTTTCTTATCTCCCCAGGCGAGGGTTCCCCATTTAAAATGTAATCTCAGGTGAAAATTGCCGTATTCCCCGGGCATATAGATACAACCCCGTTCCTGCCCGGATATTCGTATTACCTTTTCGCCATTCATATCTACAACCGTGAAAACATGTTCAGGATCATTATTTAACCCGATGGGAATATCACTGATTCTTTTTCCTGCACCATCTGTCGGCGGTCCCAGGTAAGAATTCCAGCCGGAAAGATCTTTCCCATTAAACAAGGCAACCATTTTATTCCCTTGTGCAAAATTATTTATTGAATGGAAAGTAAATAGTAAAAACAGGAAAATAAAGTTTGAAATATATTTCATGTCAATGTTTTTATTAAAGGTAAATGAATTCCGGTATTGCAGGCATAACAGCTAACAGCTAACAGCTATCAGCTATTAGCTATTAGCCAACTCCCTGATATCCCCAATCTCCAATACATTCTTTGGGTAACCAATCGTTACCGCGTGTATCATCGCGCGGCCCACTTCCTGCAGGGTGAGCACGCTTTTGGGCGAAATAAATTGTATGATCTTCACCAGCAACTTCACCGCGGATTTCCAGTTTTTCTGATTGACAAAGGCCTTCATCACGCCGGGGCGAAAATTATATTCTGCCTTAAACAGCAGCTTCGCCAGGTCGTTCTCTGTTTTCCCTTTTACCCGTGCCCACATCATCCTGCTCTTTTCACTGGTATCCGTTTTGGCGCCGGATACATAAGTGAATACCATATTTTCGTTTACGCGTAACAGTGATTGGGCAAATGCCATCGTGGTATCATAAGTGAGGTGGGTAAACTGGGCTTCGTTCTTTCCCACAGAGCTTACACCGGCACAAAAAAAGCAGGCATCATAGCCTTTTATATTTTCTGCAAAGGTGTCCAACTTAAAAAAATCCGGAATCAGCAACTCTTTTAGTTTGGGATGCTGCAGGTCGTAATGCCTGCGCGAAACGATGATCACCTCAGCCACCTGGTCGTTTTGCAAACACTCAAACAGCACCCCTTCGCCTACCATACCTGTAGCGCCCGTGATGATTACTTTTATTGGAGACATGATTTTAAAATTAATGCTGCGAAGTTCGGGAGAAAAGGGGAATGAAATTTTGGTAGGAAGGATTGTTGTGGTTTGAAACAGTAACAAACCTCACCCCCTAACCCCCTCTCCAAAAATGGAGAGGGGGAACGTGCACAACGTCAAAACAGCAAACGAATATATAAAGAGGATTTTCATTTTTACCGTCATTGCGAGGAGCCTCTAAAAATCATTATCAGTTTTGTAAGATCATAAGGCGACAAAGCAATCTGTTTATTATGTGTTGGTTTCCCATAGCGACGAAACTATCCACCCAATGATGAGATTGCTTCGGCGCAATTATCATTCTCCAATCCTTATAATTCATCCATGCGCCTCGCAATGACGATTAAAAACAGGGTTGCCAAACCTTTTAAAGGTTGGCAACCCTATTCCTCAGCCTCTTCTTTCTATTTAATAAACATGGTGTTTCTCATCCAGCCTTTTTACTAAAACATCTTTTGGCATATTGATTTGTTCGCCGATTGGTTTTCCATCGCGGTAAGTGATTACGTTCAATTGCGTGGCGCCTTCCGGAAATTGAATGGGCTTTCCATCAAACTTCGGCGAAAACCGGTCAGGATTGGTTTGGTCAAAAGTATAATAAATGTCCAGCCCTTTTACTTCTGTAGTAAGGGTTACGCCAAAGTCGCTGTTCTTAATGCGTGCCGGCTCAAATATTGGGTTGTACATGCTCTTCGAATATTTTATATTGGCTGCGTCCAGGCGGGGAAATTGTTCTTCCAGCCTGCTAACAAAATTCCTCCAGTTTTTATTGGCTTTTGAGCTCCAGTACACCTCAGCCAGCGCCATCCCTCTTGGCCAGGTCATGTATTCGGCGTGCCTGAATGTGGGAACAGATTCGCTCCATAAATTTCCCTGTCCGCCCAGGATATATTTTTCGTCCACGCTATCCGGAACGGGTTCATAATTGTAGGAATCAGAAAGCCTGCATAAGCCATAAGTAGGCGGCTCGCCTTCAGGCTCTCCCTGATAAAGATCCAGGTAGCAATAATCCCACGGCGTCATCACCACATGGTGGCCCATTTTTGCCGCCGCAATTCCGCCGCTCATTCCGCGCCAGCTCATCACGGTTGCGTTGGGCGCTAAACCGCCTTCCAGGATCTCATCCCAGCCTATCAATTTTTTACCTTTCGATTCTATTATCTTCTCTACTCTTTTTACGAAATAGCTCTGCAATTCATCCACGTTTTTCAAATGTTCATCCGCCATTCTTTTTTGGCACTTAGGGCATTGGTCCCAGAAACCTTTATAGGCTTCGTCTCCACCTATATGTATGTAAGGATAGGGGAAAAGGGCCGCGATTTCAGTGAATATTTTATCAAGCATGCTAAAGGTTGAATCATTGCCGACACATAAGACATTGTCATTTCGTTGATAGCCATGCCCGCCTGCATTCACAGAATAAGGCAATTGGGTGCAGCTCAGATTTGGATAAGAGGCTATGAGCGCAAGGCTGTGTGCAGGCACGTCAATTTCGGGAAGAATGGAAATAAAATGGTCCTGTGCATATTTAATAATTTCCTTCATGTCATCCTGGGTGTAGAAGCCGCCATCCGTTGCAGGCTCTCCGGCCAGGGCGGGCAGAAACGTTCCAAAGCGGCCGGTACGTTTTACGCGCCATGCGCCTACTTTGGTAAGCTCAGGCAAACTCTTTATTTCGATGCGCCAGCCCTGGTCGTCGGCAAGGTGTAGGTGCAGGATGTTGTATTTGTAGCGCGCCATCTGGTCTATGTATTCTTCCACTTCCTGTTTGGAAAAAAAGTGACGGCTCACATCCAGCATCAAACCACGCCAGCCAAAGCGCGGCACATCTTTTATATCAACGCACGGCATCGTCCAGCTAACATTTTTCGTTGCTGAAAGACTGGCAATTTGCGGAGGCAATAATTGCAAAAGGGTCTGCAACCCATAAAAAAGCCCTGCCGGTTTATTCGACTTTATCGTTACCCTTGAAGGGGTAACTTGTAAAGTATAACCCTCCTCATGCAAAGAAGTGTCTGCCCTGGTATTCAGGATTAAGCTTATCTCATTTTTCGATGACTTTTTTGATGAAAGATGATAGCCGGTGGAGGTAGCGATCTTATTCGTAAACCATTCTACGGTTTGTGAAACAGCAGCGTCGGAAGTGCTTGTAGTTACCGTAGTTGAATTATCAAGCACAAAATGACCGTTATGCACCTGCATGGTTAGCGGCCGCGGAATGATAGAAATAGAATCGCCTGCTTTTGCATAAAAAGTGGTGAAAGAAAAAAACGCAATAAAGCAAATTAAGAGAAAGAGGCGGTTGGTAAAAGATTGTTGGTTACAGCAAATTTTTTTCATTGATAATGATTTGATAAAAAAAGCCCAAGGTACGGATAGTTGAACAAAATCCTCACCTCTTGATTCTTTCCTTCGACAAGCTCAGGAGGACAGATATAAAATGGAGAGGGGAAAGTTTACCGAGGCATAAACAGTAAACGAATATATAAGGAGGATTTTGACTTTATTTTCATCATCTCTAAACCCTTGTCTTCACGGGTTTCCTCCTGCTTCGCCGTTTGGTACTTCCTGACCAATGGCATAAGAGGTTTGCATAATATATTGTATTTATTTTCTGCAGTTTACCTAATCGAGTTACATAATTCAATATATTTGAATGTCTATGAGGATAAAGGTAGGCTACAAATTTTAATGCTTAGCTAAAGCGCATTCACTAACTTTTTTTGGCTTACCTATCTGGCGATACTGCTATTTCCTTCAAGATACAAACCAAGCACAACAAATGATTCTTTCAGACCCGTTTAAGATTTTATCACCTAATGAAAGGTGGGCACCTTCTCAAAGTCAAATCGATGCATTTCAAAATGCTTATGAAAAATTATTGCCTCCGTTGGTTTATAAGATCAGAGTGGCTGTTGAAAAATGGAGGAATGACAGTTATAGTGGCGCGTCTGAAACTTCAAAATCATTACTTAACTTTTGGTTTAACCAGGAACATTTAATTAGCCAGGATAAATTCCAATTCTTTTTTTCGCAACGGGAGGCAGTTGAATCTATTATTTATCTCTATGAAGTGGCCAATGCAAGGGATAAGTATGAGCTTATGAAATTTGATTCTTCCCAACGTATAAGCACCGGAATGTTTGACGAAAACTGGACACGTTATGTAATTAAAATGGCGACTGGCGCGGGTAAAACTAAAGTGATGGGGCTTACTTTGGTTTGGTCGTACTTTCATAAACTATATGAACAAAGCAGCACACTTTCAAAAGACTTTTTAGTAATCGCACCAAACATTATTGTATTAAACAGGTTGCTAAAAGATTTTGAAGGGTTGAAAATGTTTTTTAATGAGCCTTTCATTCCTGACAATGGATTTGATGATAAAGACTGGACAAACGATTTTCAATTGACCTTGCACGTCCAGGACGAATTAAAACCAATTACCGAATCAGGAAATATTTTTCTAACAAATATCCATCGCGTATTTTTTAATGACGAACCGGAACAAACTTTTGAAACTACCTTTCTGGGTGTAAAGCCCAAACCGGATGCTGATACTTCCAAAGGGTTAGATTTAGGTAAGGTTTTGAGAAGTGATAAAATCAAAGATCTTGTTGTGCTTAATGATGAAGCGCACCATATTCATGATAAATCGTTGGCGTGGTTCAGGAGCATTGAAGATATCAGCAATAAACTAAAACTGAAAAACGGAAATGGAATCAGTTTGCAGGCAGATTTTTCGGCGACGCCTAAACACAACAACGGCGCTATTTTCGTTCAAACGATTTGTGATTATCCCTTAGTAGAAGCCATCAAACAAAATGTAGTAAAATCGCCCGTTTTGCCTGATGAAGTTTCCCGTCAAAAAATTCATGAAAAAGACAGTAGCGATTTTGTAGAACGTTACAGAGATTATATTCACTTAGGATACCTGGAATGGGAAAAGCAATATGAAGAATTGAAAAATTACAAGACACCGATTCTTTTTATAATGACGATGAGCACAAAAGAAGCAGACCAGGCGGCATTATATTTAGAAAGCAGTTACCAAAAATTGAAGGGTTCAGTTTTGACCATTCATACCAATAATTCAGGAGAAGTCAAAGAAGCTGCGACCACTAAAAAAGATAAAGACCAATTAGATATTCTGCGCCAGGCTGCAAATGATATTGATAAAGATGATTCCCCATACAAAGCGGTAGTTTCTGTATTAATGCTTCGCGAAGGTTGGGATGTTAGAAACGTTGCTACTATTGTTGGACTTAGGCCATTTGGTGCGGAATCACAAATTCTTCCGGAACAAACCATTGGAAGAGGGTTAAGACGCATGTTCCCAGAAACTGGATATAAAGAACAGGAAAAATTAGTAGTTGTAGGAACACCTGCATTTTTAGAATTTGTTGAAAGCCTGAAAACAGAAGGTGTGGAATTTCAATACAGCCCAATGGGTAAGGGGACCAAAGGCCATTCGCCCGTAATTATTGAAGTAGATAAAGAAAATCCCAATAAAGATTTGGACGCACTGGATATTCCTATTCCTCAAATGAGCCCGAGAATATACCGTGAATTTAAAAACCTGGAACTGATTGACGTTAGTAAATTCAAGAATGAAAAAGCAGAATTCAAAGACTTCAATGATGAGGAATTAAAAGAAATTGTTTTTACAAATATTGATGGAGATTTTTCTCATAAGACAATTTTTAAAGACACTCTTCCTGATTATAGAAACGTAATTTCTTTTTTTACTTCGGCTATCCTGAAAGACAGTCGTTTGGTAAGCGGATTTAATATTCTTTATCCAAAGGTGGAAAGTTTTATAAAATATAAATTGTTTTCAAAAGAAGTAGAATTAAGCGATGCACAAACGATGCGCAACCTTTCAGAAGTGCATGCAAAAGAAATTTTGAAAACAACTTTTAAAAAAGCTATTGATGAATTAACGATTTCAGACAAAGGGACAGCAGAAGTTAAAAATTATATTTCTTTAAAAGACACCAAACCTAAAATAGCAGAGAACCAACCTTTCCTGATTCCTAAAAAATCTGTTTTCAATAAAATTATTGGTGACAGTGACTTTGAACTGGAAGTAGCTTCTTTTATGGAAAGCAGATTTGATGATGTAATTTCCTATGCAAAAAATACGGTTGGGGAAGGAGGTGTCAACTTTAAAATTGAATACCAGGCGCAGGATGGAAATATCAGGGAATATTACCCGGACTTTTTTGTAAAAACCGGTGCGAATACATTTTATATTTTAGAAACGAAAGGTAGGGAAGACCTGGATGATATTCGTAAAATAAAACGATTAGCAACATGGTGTAAAGACATCAATTCAGTACAAAGTGAATATTCCTATACACCTGTATATGTGAAGCAGGAGAAATGGGATGAGGTAAAAAACGATTTAAAAAATTTCAAAGATGTTTGTAAAATATTTGGAGTGAAATAGACTCGAGGGTTGCCAACCTTTCAAAGGTTGGCAACCCTAATCCGTAAAAAGATGTTTGTAAAATATTCGAAGTAAAATAAAATACAAAAAAAGGATATTTCTTGTTTTCCTGTTAGAGAAAGGAAAGGGAAATGTCCTAAATTTGAAATAATGGAACAAACAGGTTACATATCAGTTATAATAAAAGGAAGAACCATAAGCGGGAGCCTTAATCCCAAAGATATTGACATTGCGGAAACCCGGGAGATTTTAACGGATGTTGAAACATTATTATTTCCTACAAAGCCAGAAAAGGATGAACGCCCAAAGGTTGCTTATGAAGTAAAAGAAGGCTCTGTAAAAAATATATTTTATTTACCGCTGGCTAAAGCAATTATGTTTAGTGCATTGATAGCAGAAGTAGGTAATCGTGGAAATTTAGAATTGTTGGAACCAAAAGCAGCTTTTATAATAGATAAATGGCAGCGCAAATCTTACAATAGCGGAAGAGAATATGTGATAACGTCGTCTATATCTGAAGATAAATCGCTGATAAAAATTAATAATGGATCTCAGTTTATTTCCTTTCAATCAGATTGGGTAAATACCAGTTTATACTTATATGGGAAAATTTATGAAGAAGGAGGCCTGAGTAAAATTAATTTACACATTCTCACAGACCATTATGGCAAATTAACGGTAAATGCAACTGAGGAACAATTGACAGCAGGCGATCAAAAGCTATTTAAAGTATATGGTTTGTGGGTAAAGGGAAAACAAAATATTGCTACCGGCCAATTAAAAGATCTTGAGCTGATTGATTACCTGAAGTATCAACCGGATTACGATGAAGTTGCGTTACAGAAATTAATAAAAAAAGCAACTTCAAGCTGGGGCGCTATTAAAGATAAAGATGAATGGTTGTCCGAAATACGAGGAGGTGTAAATGAATAGATTGGGTATAGAAAGTATTATGTTAGATACTTCATTTTGTATCCGGCTGATGGATGCAAATGATGACCTGCACAGCAATGCACTTGAATATTTTAAATTTTTTTTGCAGGAAAAAATATCCATTCATTTGTCCACTATTGTGGTGGCCGAATATTCAGTAGGCGATGACCCACAAAATCTTCCGTTAGGTAATTTACAAATTGAAACATTCGATTTCAGAGACGCTGCAACATCTGGTATTTTTCATAAGGAGTTAATGGGAAATAAAACTAACGTTGCCGGATATAACAGGAGAATCATAGCCAATGATGTAAAAATTTTAGCCCAGATTAGAAACAGGGACATCCAGGCTATCATTTCTAAAGACGTAAGTAGCCTTACCAGCTATGTAAATCCACTTATAAATTCAAATCTTTTGAATGTTCGTTTTATTGACATGAACAAAAGGTTGAATGAACAATTAGGGGAACTGTTTCCTTTGTAAAAAATATCCTGAATGGAAATAGGGTTGCCAACCTTTTAAAGGTTGGCAACCCTGAAAAAATATAAACACATGACGGAAAAAGATAAATCGCAAATAATTGAACTGATAAAGGCTGGTGAAAAACTGCCCAAAGAATTTATCTATAAACTCTTTGCCGATGAAGAAGATGTATTTCTTTTTTGGAACGGAAGAAAAGAAGACGTGACGAATGTTGCCTTACCCTTTCACAGTATTGAACATATTGATGAGCCACGAAAAGAAAAAAATAAGGAGGGTGATGCTCTATCAATGTTTGATACACGCGGTAGGCAGTTGCAGGGATGGACCAACAAATTAATTTGGGGAGATAATAAACTCATTCTTTCTTCTTTGGCCAATGGCCCGATGCGCGAAGAAATAGAAAAAGAGCGTGGATTGAAACTGATTTATATTGACCCGCCATTTGCCGTAGGCGCCGACTTTGGTTTTAATATAGATATAGGCGGCGAAACTGCTGAGAAGAAACAAAGTGTGATTGAAGAAATTGCCTACCGCGATACCTGGGGAAAAGGAATTTCCTCTTACCTGACCATGATGTATGAACGGTTAAAACTGATGCATAATTTATTAGCGGACGATGGAAGTATTTATGTGCATTGTGATTGGCATATAAGCCATTATTTAAAAATAATTTTGGATGATATTTTTAGTCAAAACTTTTTAAATGAAATCATTTGGAAAAGAAAAACAGGAACTGCAAATTCAACTACCGTTTTTGGTGTCCAAACCGATACAATATTGTGGTACTCAAAATCGTCAAATTATAATTATGAAAGACAGTTTAGGAGAGATGAAATTAGTGAAGAAGAAGTTTCTAAGAAATTCAATCAAATTGATGAAATAGGAAGAAAATATTGGAGTGGAGATTTGGGAAGCCCAAATCCGAGACCAAATTTGAAATACGAATACAAAGGTTACTCACCACCTAATAATGGCTGGGCTGTTAATATTGAATTAATGAAGAAATGGGATGAAGAAGGAAAACTAATTTTTCCGTCTTCAAAAAATGGAAGAATTAGGAGAAAAATGTTTCTGGAAGATTGGCAGGGATTTGAAGTTCAAAATTTATGGGATGATATTTCGCCTGTACAACCTCAGGCATTGGAAAAAGTTGGTTATGTTACCCAAAAACCCGAAGCCCTCTTAGAACGTATCATCAAAGCATCATCAAATGAAGGCGATTTAATTGCAGATTTCTTTTGTGGCAGCGGAACTACCGCAGCAGTTGCAGAAAAGTTAGGGCGCAAATGGATAACAACCGATTTAGGCAGATTTTCTATTCATACCGCACGTAAAAGATTGATTGGTGTACAAAGAGAATTGCAGTCAAGTGGTAAAGATTTTCGGGCATTTGAGTTGTTGAATTTGGGCAAATATGAAAGGCAGTTTTTCATGGATGACCTCACCAATGGAAAACGAAAAGCAAAAGAAGATTTGTATGTAGATTTAATACTGGAAGCCTACAAAGCAAAACGCATTACCGGCTGTGAAACCTTGCATGGCACCAAAGCCGGAAAGTTTGTACATGTAGGCCCGCTGGATGTACCAGTAACACAAAGCCGCCTCATAGATATTTTTGAAGAATGCAAACAGAAATTATATACCCAGGTAGATGTGCTGGGCTTTGAATTTGAAATGGGTTTAACGCCGCAGTTCATCCAGGAACTGAAAGAGAAAGGCGTATCCGTCACCTTGAAATACATTCCAAAAGATGTATTCGATAAAAGAGCGGTAGAAAAAGGGCAGGTGAAATTTTTTGATGTTGCCTATCTTAATACCAAAGAAAAAATAAAAGGCAAAACAATCACCATTGAACTGACTGATTTTGTAACTCATTATTCACAGGATGATATTGAAGAACTACAGCAGTCTATGCGCGCAGGAAGCAAAGTAGTCATTGAAGACGGGCAGATTATTAAAATTGAAAAAGATAAAAACGGAATTGTCAAACGAACCTTACTCACTGAAAACTGGTACGACTGGATAGATTATTGGGCCATAGATTTTAATTACGAAGACAAAAAAGAAATCATTAAAATAACTACCTCAACAGGCGTGGTAGAAGAAAAATGGACAGGTAATTATCTGTTTGAAAACGAATGGCAGAGCTTCCGCACGAAGAAAACGCCAGCCTTAGAATTTACAAGCATCGCTCATGAATATACGAAAACTGGAAAGTATAAAGTGATGGTAAAGGTGGTGGATATATTGGGCATTGATACGAGTAAGATAATTGAAGTGAAAATTTAATTGGCTTTTAAAATGAAGAAAGAGACAAGAATTCTTCTTATTGGATGTGGGAGTACTCTCCTAATAATTATCGCTCTTTTTATTATCAGAGCTTACAAAGAGGATTGGTTAGATATTAATATTCAATGGATCGGTATAGCAGTGCTTCCGCTGATATTAGCCTTAATTGTGGGAAGGTTCATTAAAAAATTTTCAGGATTTGGTGTAGAATTGGAACTAGCATCAGACGAGCCATTGAGTTCAACTACTGGCATTGTTGAATTCATTCAATATATATTTCCGGAAGAAAAAGATTCTTTGCGCTATCTACAAAGTCTTCCCACAGATAAAAAAAGAAAAACTAACGTTTTGCTGTTTAGAACAGGTAAAAAGAATTACTACCAAACGTATATTATACAGGATTACATACGTCAACTACCCAATATAAAATATTTCGAAGTCACCGATTCCAAGGGTAAGTTTAAAAGCATTTCATTAGTAGATAGAAGTCTTTTACTAATCGAATATGAAAACAATGTTCTACAATCTTTTGTAAGAGCAATTGAAGAAAATCGGATTAATAATATCGTATTAGAAACAACAACCGAGTTGATTTTCCTGTCGGAGACGGCAATTGAAGTTTATAAAAAAATTAATTCTTCAGGTAAAAGTTTTATCGCTGTGGTTGATAAAGAAAATAATTTAATAGGCGTTGTCTTAAAAACACGGCTGGAAAAATATTTTTCAGAATTAGTATTAAGTGCAGTTGATAAAAAAATATAAAAATAAAAACCAGGCAACTGTTGAACTCCATACGGAAAGTATTCAGCCAGAGACCATTGCAGTGATTTTAAAACAAAATAAAACAACATGAATAAAACCTTACCAATTAAACATCTTTCTGCAAGAGTTCCATGGCATGATAACAAATGGAATGGCAAGTCTTGCTGCAATGTTTTAGACAATTCATTCTGCCGAATTTTAAAGAAAATTGATGCTACAAAGAATCCGGATGCGGAACCATCAAATAAAGAAATAGGAGAAGATTTCTTACCTCCATGTGTTACAGAAAAAGGAGATTTTCTTTCTCCAAATAGTTATGTTCGAAAAGTTGCTCATTCGTGGACAAATATTAATCCCATGTTTGCTCATTTTAAGCCATGCGATTATTATCATAAGCCATTTTCATTTGATGCAGTTCCCTTTTTATGGATGTTAAAAGAGAAAGAGAAAAGTACCTATCCAAATTATTCACAACAGGCAAGCATTTATGAATTGGATTATAAATCTGAATTGGAATCTGAAGTAGATGCAAAACTTGGATTTGAGGGAAATCAATGGGTTCAGCATCCACATAATCAAAAGATATTGTTGGATGCTTTTTTTGGTTGCCTGAAAAAGCAGCAATCTTTAATTTTCTTTTATGCAAAACATACTCCTTTATCAGAACCAAATGAAAGAGTGATTGTAGGTGTTGCCAAGCTTAAAAATGATGTAGGCGGAATACTTGAATATAAGTTTGATAGTGCTACTGATAATGGACACCGCAGTTATCCGTGGGATAGATGTGTGGAACATACTTTGACAAATAAAAATCCGGATGGATTCCTACTTCCATATCACGATATCTTAAAGTATGTAAAGGATGAAAATGTTGAGGTTGACTTAAAAGATTATGTGGCTTATGCTCCTGATTTTGCTCAATTCTCTTTTGGGTCGGAACTGGTAGAACACGATACAGCAATTGATGCACTCCTTAATATGGGTGATAGTTTAAAAAAGTCAGAAGTCTTACTCGAAAAGAAATTTACCAAGGAATTAAAATGGATTGACGATGAAATTTCTAAAATATGGGATATGCGTGGCGCATTTCCAGGAATGGGTTCTGTCCTAAGCGCATTAAAAATTGAAGAAGGTAATACAATTGCATGGGAGATAGAAAAATACATTCTTCAAAAAGATGGTGATCTTTTAAAGACTGATCCATGGAAAATATTTGAAGAAAGCATAATTCAACCAGATAAATATTTTAAAGAAAAAGGAGCAAAACTTTTTACTCCTACAACTCAAAGAATCTGGAAAGGCAAACCATTAAAGAAGAAAGAGTTTTTAAAACTTCTTAGCAGATGTCAACTAAATAATGATCAGGCAAAACTGATTATTGATAATCATGATCCAGCAATTGGATCAATAGATGAAATTGTAAGTAACCTTTACCTGCTTTACGAAAAAACCCGATTCGATCTACATGGAGTTTCATTTCGTCAGATTGACAAACTCATTTTACCTCCGCAAAAAATACGTGAAGCTTTTCCATTAAAAGAGGGGGTTGCACTTACCGATCATCTTGATGAAAGGAGAGTAAGGGCATTTGCAATTTCAGTTTTGGAAGAAGCAGCTTTGGAAGGTCATTCCTTACTTCCATTTTCTGATTTATTAGATCGATTGCAAACAAAAGCAATGGACGAGCCATTTCCCATTGATGAAGATATTTTAATGGCTCAATCAGAGGAAGAGTTTTTTAAACAGGAAATAGAATCGATTTTGCCGACTAAAGAAAATAAGTTTCATTTTTTTAAACTTCAACGTTTAATAGAAGCAAAATCAATTATTCGCCAAAGAATAAATATTTCGCAAGTTGTAAGCAGGCCCTATAATATAGAAAAGGACTGGTTGCAGGAAATTAATAGTTATCGTGGATTTACTCCACTTGACAAATCGAGAGCTGATTACAATGACGAATTATTAGCGAGAGAAGAAAAAGCTGAATCACTGAGGATTTTAACCAACTACAGATTTTCTGTTTTGATTGGCCCTGCTGGTTCAGGCAAAACCTCATTACTGGAAATTTTTGAAGAAGTTCCTGAAATTAAAAAGGGAGGTGTATTAAAGCTTGCTCCTACAGGCAAGGCAAGGGTAAAATTAGGTCATAATGCAAAAACATTAGCTCAATTTCTTTATCCTGATAGATATGATGCTGCCACCGGAAATTATTTAATAAATGAAGAAGGTGCAAAGTTTTCAGGTGCTAAAAACATTATTATAGATGAAGCTTCTATGCTTACTGAGGAACAATTAGCTTCTTTATTTGATGCATTAGGCCCAGTTGATAGAATTATTTTAGTGGGTGATTATAGACAACTGCCACCAATTGGAACCGGAAGGCCATTCGTTGATATTGTTTCACAATTGAGACCAGAGACATTTAAACATGACAAAATTCGCACAGGCCCTGCTTATGCAGAATTAAGGCAAATCAGAAGACAATCTCAGGAGAATGACAAACGTTGGGATGTTGCATTAAGTAAATGTTTTGGCGATGAACCGACAAAAGAAGATATCGAAACTTTTCATTTACTTGCCTCAAACGAAATTGTTTCAAAACATATCCGGTTAGAGAAATGGTATGAAAGCGATGATTTTCGAGATAAATTCCCTGCTATTTTAGAGGCTGAACTTGGATTAGATTCAAAAGATGTTTCAAAAGCTTTTAATATGTCAATTGGAGGAAAGGAGTTTGGAAACTTCCTTTACTTCAATTATGGAAATGCTGAAAAAATTATTGAGAACTGGCAAATATTATCACCGGTAAATGGATACGGTTATGGGGTGAAAGAAGTTAATAAATTTATTCAAACAACTTATAGAAAAAATTTTATTGATTTAGCCTTAAATGTCCAGCCAAAGGATTCCCGTTATTTTAAAAAGAGGAAAATTGCCAAGCCGAAAGGAAGCGATAATATAGTTTATGGAGATAAAGTTATCAATCTAAAAAACACGAGGTGGGAAAGTTGGCAAAAGATTAGACCCAATGATCAAAAACAAGAAGCGTTTAATTATATCGCTAATGGTGAAATTGGCGTAATTACCGGTGAATTCAGAGGAAAGGATTGGAATTCTCATGGCGAGCCAAACATCGAAATTTCTTTTTCAACTCAACAGGGATACAGTTATGTATTCCGGCCAAAGGATTTAGATGAGGATGGGAAATATTCTTTTGAATTGGCTTATGCAATTACTGTTCATAAATCACAAGGAAGTGGATTTAAAAAAGTGTTTTTTATTCTTCCTTCAAAAGGGGCAATTCTAAGTCGTGAATTACTTTATACTGCTTTAACGAGACAGGTAGATAAAATCATTATTTTACATCAGGGGGATTTTCGGGATTTTATCCGGCTTGCGTCAACTGATGCTTCTTCAACTGCTCGTCGGTTCACAGATTTATTTCATTTGCCGCAGGTTCGTGAGGTTAATAAAAAATGGTATGATGCCCGTTACGTAAATATAAGTGAAAGGGGAGAACCCATGCTGAGTAAAAATGAAGTGATAATTGGGAATTGTTTAAACAAGTATAAAAAACGTATTTCATATGCCTACGAGGATAAATTGAAATTCGATAATTCAGAAAGAACAGTAAAACCTGATTTTACAATTGAAAATATAGAAACAGGTAAGAAATTTTATTGGGAACATTTAGGAATGATGACTAAGACAGATTATAGAGAGAAGTGGGAAAAGAAATTGGAATCATATCTTAAGGATGGCTTTGTATTATTTACAAAAGCAACGCCAAATGACGAAAAAGTTTTAATTATTACAGAGGAGAATCCAAACGGTGGAATTAATTCTCAGGAAATCGATAATATTGTAAGAAAATGCATTTTAGAGGAATAGGAAATGGTTTGATGTTATAATTAAATTAGGAGTAAATAAAAAAATATCATAAACGACAAATAAAATAAATTATGGAACAAGTCTTTGGAACATTTATATTAAGCAAAAAAAATAATGAGTATCAAGGAGAATACTTTAATAATCATTCAACTCAATTTAATGATGAAAGCATCAAAATTGTGGATAGCCCAAATTTATTCCAGGGAACGTTTGAAACGGGATGGGAAGAAAAAGGTCAACAATTTATTTCTGATCTTACAATCACTTTAACTGATAGTGTTTTTCATTTGAATTGGACAAGAGTTAGAAAAGGCACAATTGAACAAAATGTATTATTTACAGGAAGAGGAATAATTAAGGAAGGAAAATTAGTTGCTGTTTATCAAATGACAAAAATAAAATAACCTTTCCGGATTACCCTTTACCCTGTTGGCCCAACAGCAGCGCCGGCTATCTGATGCACATGCCACAAAGGAAGCCAAAGCACTGTATGCTTATATCAATGATATGTTTGGCAAAAAACATTAACCGGGCAAATCTTCTCAGGCTGTGGTTAATTTGCTTGATTCTCGTTAATATAGGTTTGCCCTTGATTTAATAACTTCCTTCTCAGGGTTGTCTATATTTTTAGCCTTCGTGGGTGTTTCTTTTCCGAGGCCCATCTAATGGAGGGTGTGCCGCCGTCTGGTCTCCTGACCAACGGCAATAAATATTTCAGAAAACCATTGTTTTTATTTTTCCAGCCGGCGAAGGTGTTCCCAGGCTATCCGTAGAATGTTTAAATAATTGGGGATAAAATTATGATCGTGAAATGTCGGGTGAGGACACCCGCCAGGAGAGAAGTGTGCCTGGGAAAAATGATCCAACCTCTATAAACCACCCACCGCTTTTTTGCAAGATTGTGGCAGAACAGCACATGGCGTCCTTTTAAAATAATTTCCTAACTTAGCGCATGGCTGTGAGAAGGACTTTATTTCATAAAGAGTGGTAAGGATAAACAGAGAAATAAATTCAAAAGAACAATATGCAGGTTATCTTAGACGACATAAAAACTTCAATAGACATTTTAGCCCGGAAAATAAATGCACCCCGGAATTTTATGCCCGGTTATGGGCATTCAATAGGCGAAGACCATGCTTATATAAAAGTTGACAAGCATGGGCAACTATATTATGTTTTAGTTGATAGCGAAGGAGAATATGAGTACCCTTCGCCTGACATAAACGATTTACTCTACAAAGTATTCAGGAGTATCGCTTTTTCTATGGCAACAGAGTTCCTGGTAAATAATGTAAATGAAAAAGAAGACTATCGCCTGCAATATTTTTCAAAACAATTAGAGTTTTTGTCAGTGTTGAACAAAGACTGGAGAGACAGAGCTGAACAAGAGCACCAGGCGATATTAAAACCCAATCCCTTTGACGTAATGCGTGCCTGGGAGAACTATTCAAAATAATTCTGCATTTCAGCCGATGCCGGTGTTCCATTAAAAAATTAATGCCATCGATTTCTCTGGCAAACGACATCAATGGATTCGCATCTTTTCGCAAGCCCACATCATTCGTGCAAGCCGCCGGAATGTTTATTAAATTTGTAACAGGAAAACCTGCGAAGGATCAAAAAATATTCATTATACTTGTCCAAAACAACTCATTATAAAGTCTATTTTATTCAGCTAACGGGTATTTAGATATTACTTTTGCTAAATAATAATCACATCAAACAAAAAATAAAAAAAATGACATCAACAGAATTGATCATAAAGATGATCCTTGATAGATGGAATGCATCCATTAAAGAATGGAACACATTGCTTACTGACTTGACAGACGAAACATTGCAAAAGGAAATTGCGCCTGGCAAAAACAGGGGAATCTATTTATTAGGGCACCTCATTGCAGTTCACGATAACATGCTGATACTTTTGGATATGGGCGGAAAATGGTATCCTGAATTGTACGAACCTTTTATTAAATCTCCTGATAAAGCAGTGGCCAATATTCCCAACGCATCAGTATTGAGAAGCTTTTGGGCTAAACAGTGTGAGGTATTAAAGCAAAAATTTGACGCTGTAACACCTGAAGAATGGTTGGAGAAGCACACGGCTGTGTCTGCGGAAGAGTTTGTTAAAGAGCCGCACCGCAATAAACTGAATATCATCATCTCCAGAACTTCCCATCTGCAATACCACCTGGGGCAGTTAAGATTACTTAAATAAAATAAAAATAAATGAAATGAAATCAGCAAACTATTGTACAACTATTTTAACCCTCTGCTGGTGTTGAGCTAAGGAAAAGTGCGGCTGCCTCACCAACAAAACGGATGAAACGAATCCTTGTGGCTGAACCTGAAGAGGCGTGGGTGTTCCTTTTCCGAAGCCCAGTATGCCGAAGATGCCGTTGGTCAGGAGACCAGACGGAGGCGTCAATCACCAATTGTCATTTTTGAAAGAGAGGAACACCGCCATCGGCCAAAATATTATTTTTACTTATGGACTTCCTTTTATGAAAATGGAATTGATAATTTTGGATTTATAACTTGTTGGTGCTATTTTGGGAATGGTTTAATAATGTTTCGTGATAAACAAACCCCGTTAGGAGAAAAAACAATTTGATATGAAAGAAATTACAATTTCCTTTAGCACCGACGAACTAATAGAATTGGCTAAGCAATTATACATGGCCTCTTATTTGACCATTGGCTTTCCTTATGATAACAAGGAAATGATGGATGAAATTTTTAATAGGGTATGTGCCGTTGGTTTTCTTGAAGTGCCGGAATCTGAAGCCTTCAGGCACGGAGGTATGACGGAGACGCCCTTTCATATTTCTTTTGATCTGGCTGAAGAGGGTGACGCGGTTGTTAAAGAGTTTGAAGCTTCCGCTGTTGAGGAACATTTGCCTTATGCTTTGGCTGACAGGGATTTTTTGGAAAAGTATGGTAAAATGGAAGCCCTGGATCTGCTCAATAATACCAAACTCCGGACAGAACTCATGTCTATTCAGGACAAATACAAACTGGAAATAGAACGATACGATGTGTTACATTTAAGACTGGAGGAAGGTAAATAATATTAACCCCCACTTTAGCCAACAAAGGGGCTATAATTCCAGCTGAAAGTTCTCTATTCATCTTTTGTAGTTATCTTCATCTTTTATTACTTTTCTCATTTGCCGTTTCGGCTGAACGAATACTATTGCCCATACTTCGCTAAGCCTTTTTCGTTTTAGGAAATTCTATTGGAGACTTCACAATTCAAAACATCTTTATGGATAAATTCACCAAAGCTTTTTCACCAGCTGTTTTATTGTTATTATTTTGTGTTCAAACCTGCGTTCTATATGGGCAAACAGATCAAAAATATTCTAAAGAGGTAGAGACAAAAATTGCAAAAGTTGTGAATAATTTGCGTGGATGGGTGCAAATAGAGAATGAGCCTTTTAAATGGACACTTGCAAGCAGGATGAAATTTTATCACGTCAATGGAATAAGTATAGCAGTAATCAAAAATTATAAAATTGAATGGGCAAGAGGATATGGTTGGGCAGATAGTACCGAACAACGACCAGTAACAACGGCTACATTATTTCAGGCGGGTTCAATAAGTAAATCACTGAATGCAGTTGGTGTCTTAAAATTAGTTCAGGAAGGTAAATTGAGTCTTGATTCGGATATTAATGACTACTTGAAATCATGGAAATTTCCCTACGATTCATTATCTAAGGGAAAAAAAATAACACTTTCTAATTTGTTGAGCCATACAGCAGGGTTAAATGTTCATGGATTTCTCGGCTATGAAAAAGGTGATAAAATACCTACACTTATACAAATTTTAAACGGTGAAAAACCTGCTAATAGTAAAGCAGTTCGTTCAATGTTTGAGCCATCACTCAAATATGAATATTCAGGCGGAGGAATAGAAATATCCCAATTGATATTACAAGACATAACAGGGCAACCTTATGATGAATACATGTTGCAAAATGTACTAAAGCCCATGGGTTTAATTCATAGTTTTTACACGCAGCCACCACCTGCTGACAAATTAAGCTTGCTGGCAACAGGTTACTACAACAATGGAAAAGAAGTAAAAGGCAAATACCACATTTATCCGGAGCAGGCAGCTGCAGGCTTATGGACGAACCCTACTGATTTGGCTCATTACGTAATTGAGACGCAATTGTCATTACAAGATAAAAGCAATAAAGTGCTTTCCCAAAAAATGACTAAACTTATGCTTACTCCTTACATAGATAGTTCTGCTGCATTAGGAGTGTTTATTACCAAACAAGGAAGTGAAAAATATTTTAGCCACGAGGGAACGGACGAAGGCTTTGTCAGTCAATATTATGGAAGTATTCAAAATGGTAATGGAGTGGTGGTAATGGCAAATACTTACAACACGCGTATTTTCGATGAAATAATTAATAGTATAGCTTCTGTTTATAACTGGAAAGGTTTTTATGCTCCGAAAATTAAAAAGGTTATAACTGTAGATAATGAAATTTTGAAATCTTATGTAGGAAAATATAAATTGCATGATGACACTATTATTGTTACTCTGGAAAATAAAAATTTGATGATAAGATTTAACCAAAGGGAAAAATACAAAGCCTACTTTACATCCAATTCTGATTTTTTTTTGATAGCAGCATTTAACACAGAACAAAAATTTACAAGGGATAGTCAAAATAAAGTAGATGGCTTTCACATCAATAGTAATGGCTTTAAGATTGACGCTATTAAAATAGAATAAATAAAAATTCCTACAAATGAGGGCTTCAGCTGATGCGGTTGTTCCGTTAAAAAATTAATGCCGTCGATTTCTCTGACAAACGACATCAATGGATTCGCATCTTTCTTTTTATTTCATAGATAATATCCTTGTGGGTGTTCCCTTCCTTTCGCAAGCCCACATCATTCGTGCAAGCCGCCGGAAGGTTTATTAAGTTTGTAACAGGAACACCTGCAAAGACTCAATTTATTTTGGAAGATGTTGTGGGTTTCTTGTAATATTGTGTTGCCTGTAATGCGACACGACCATTGTGAAACTTCAAACAGACAGACTATATTTTAGACAAGTATCAGAATATATATTTCCTGCCGAACGCCAGGCATATTGCAACTTGACATGACACAACCTATAATTTCAACGAGTGAATTAGAGTCTCTAACCGACATAGATTGGTTTGACAATATGTGCAGAATTCTTACGAAAGACAAATGCCCTTCAACTATTCAGTTGGCTGAAGTTATTGGCATAGAAGATTCAAGGTTTAGTAAAGAAAAACGTGGTTCTAAATTTCTTGTACCATTTGACAGGAGATTTAAAACTGCTTGCATCAATCCAGACCTATTATACAATGACGCTGACAAGCCTATTGACTATTTATCTTTTGGAGGAACAGACTTTAATTTAAAAATGATTGACATCATACAACGTTTCCCTGATTACAAAACACAACTGAATATATATGATGGAGGTACACAAATATTTTTCTATCCAATACCAAAACAGTTTGAATTTTCAGCACTTTCATTTGATACAGACAAAGAGCCAGAAGACATTGGAGATATTAATTCATTAGCGTTTCATCATGTTACATTTCAATTCGGCGATAATGTGTTTGTTGGACGTGACGGCTATAATATGCGAAGATTAAATGGTGCTAACATTCGAGTTGGTAGCAATTTACGGTAAAAAATTTGAGTCTTATGAACAAAGGAATCATATACGTTTCTATTCTGGTACTGATATCAAACTTCTGTGCAACAAAATCCATTGCACAAAATGAAAATAGAAAAGCAGCTGAAAACAAACCAATATATCATAGCCCCGGAGGTACTTATTCCCCGGCTATCCTAAGAATATAGTACCCCCAAATTAAAAGAGCCGCTGTCCGTAGTTTGTAACTACGGACATCATGATTATCTTAAGATTATCAGTAAACAAATAAATATTCGCTTTTTCCAATTATGAGAATAATCCGGAAATAGAGGAATATATTTATAATAGCGGCAGAGGTTATTATTATGGAAAGCAGTGTGGATTATTAAAAATTGATAGGATTAGGTAGAATAGTCGTATCCTCTCCACTAACCCCTTCATTACTTATTCAATAATGCGGTATAATTTTGCGGTAGCAGTTCCTCTATCGCATTTATCTTATGGTCGTTGATATTTTCAAACACGTATGTAAGCCATTGGATAGGATTTACATTG
>DATCFT010000053.1:0-66611 GCA_036509335.1 Hanamia sp. | reverse complement strand
TTTATTCGGCTTTAGCCTAAAACTCTTATAAGAATTTGGCTAAAGCCTGTCAATTCTTATAAATATTGTCCACATGCTAAAGCAAGTGGCAATTCATTTGAAAATCATATGCTTCTAAATTTAATTCCATAAAAGATTTGCTCTTAATCTACCTAATCCTATAAAAAGTAATTATTTATTGCTTTACTGTATTTTAAGAATGCGCCTGATAAATTTGGATTTTATTCCACGCGGTAAATAAACCGATGTAACAGCAGGCAAACGAATAAGTGTGATTTATCTTTAAAATCGTAAAGATTTACCTATAATTGGAGGTACTAAAATATTTTTCACTTCTGTTGAAAGCCAATTTTCCATGTTAAGGAATTGACTTTTTGAATTGTTGAGGATTTATATATTTTCAATTTTATAAATAACTCCTTTTTCTGTTTTGCCAACTACCAGATATCCCATTATAAATAATTGGTTATTTACATCTGCACTACATCCGCAAATAAAAAAAGATCCGGAAGGTTTATTTACTATTTTCAAAGGTTGCCTTATCCAATTGCCGCTGTCGCTTTTTTTAAGAGAAAACATGTTTCCGCTCCAATCAGCAAAAACATATTTATTTTTCAAGGATGCTATTTCATTACCATAATAAAAACTTCCCCCAATTACACAGATACCTACTTTGTGGGTATAAGTGTTTATTGGAGCAGTAAAAGAAGTTTGGGAATTCAAATTATTTTTTTCAAAACTACTGTCGCCTTCTCTGACCGGCCATCCATAGTCAGATCCCCTGGTAACGATATCAATTTCTTCTTCTCTATTCTCTCCCACATCGCCGCCAAATATCTGGTGATTTAGTGGATCGAAAGAAAATCGCCACAGCTTGCGAAATCCATAAGCCCAAATTTCAGGCCTGGCATCCTTTACTCCTACGAAAGGATTATCCGGGGGAATTGCATAAGGAGTTTTATTCACATCTATCCGAAGTAATTTCCCATCAAGATATTTCAGATTGTGTGCACGATAATGATAAGTTGAATCTCCGGCATTTTCGTCGCCGATAGAGATATACAAATAACCATCCGGGCCGAAAGCTATTTGAGAGCCATTATCCCGGGCTTTTGGTCCATTAAATTCAATGATACGATATTCCGATTTTAGATCTGCAATATCAGGATTGGTTTTGTCTGCCGTAAATTCGGAAACTACAAGTTGGGCATTAGCCTTATGAATTTTGGAAGGTGCATTATAGCAAACATAAAATTTTCTGTTCGTTGCATATTGCGGATCAAATGCGACGCTGAAGATTGTTCCTATAATAGGATTTTTTGTTGGCTTTCCTATTTTATCATAAATATTAAAAAAGGGCTTTGATAATAATGAATCATTTTTAAGAATCCATATCTTACCGCTATTATCAGTTATAAATTTTCTTTCGCTATTATTTTCCGGCTCATTTATTTCAAGAGGAATCTGCAAGCCGGCAACAATCAACTTGCATTTTACATAGATCGAATCATTAATTACAGCCATCTTTTTCGCAGCTATACTTTTTTTAGTAACCGTATTACATGACAAGAGAAAAAAAACAAAAAGAGAAGTAAAGAAACAAAAAGATACACATTTCATATATGCAGTTTTAACTAAAAGTAAGTGGAATTTATATTTTTATAAAAGTAAAGTCTTTTATGATAATTTGAATTTTAATTTACTATTTCTAATATCCTGGCAAGTCTCGCAAATTTTTAGGATGGGTTGATCAAATTTTTTTAAAGTCTCTTCTGTCTTTTGGCAATAAATTTCGCTGGCCAAAGATATAGGTTGTGTTTTTATCTTTTAGCCAGTCAATTAATTTAAATATTCCGATTACGTTAAAAATAACCCCAAGAGGAATTCCTATTAAGTAATCAGATGGGGTGATTAAATTTTCCGAATAAATAATGTAAAAGAAAAAATAAACACAAGGCGCAAAGAAAATCCAGCTTGTAATCATGCCGGCATTGTAAAACGTTTTACCTTTTATATTAAACAAAAAAGTATGCGCGATGAAATTACCCAATGAAACCATAATGGTTGCGATTCCCAACCAGATTGCTTTTTTACCAAAAAATGCCGCAAGAAAATAAAACAACCAGCCCACAATTACATTTATAAGTAATGCTGTATTGGTATTTAATGGATAGCGATCAGGAAGGTCACTTTTAAACATTACTCTATTCATCATTCCCGGAAAAGTCCCTGCAATACGATATTCTTCCAATTGATGAAAAAATAAAGAAGCTAAACTCAGCCACATTAAAATTTGATAATCCGTGAGAGACTTAAAATTTGTAAATACAAACACTAAAACTATAATAGATAATATTGCGCCTAAGTCGTACCAATGTTTTCTTAAGAAATTCATTTGATCACATAATAATAAAGAAAATTATTTTTTCAAAAACGCAGGTTTCGCTTTCAACACTTTTTTATAAACAGGACAGCTTGCAATATGCGCTCCGGGTAAATATCCTGTACTCATTAAAAATTCATTTACAATTTCTCCGCCGGTAAAACGGAAAGTTGTTTTGAATAATTTTACCCATTCTTCTTTAGTCTTAGGATGATTATTGTCGAGCCATTTTTTGAAAGACCCAAATTCTTTTTGAATTTTTAAAATCGTTATTGCATTCTCTATCGCTGCATTTATTTTAAGCCGGTTGCGGATTATTCCGGCGTCGTTCATTAATCTTTCAAAATCTTTCTCTTTAAAAGAAGCAACTTTTTTTATGTTGAAATTCCTGTAAGCCTTTTTAAAATTTTCTTGTTTGTTTAAAATAGTGGACCAGCTTAATCCTGCCTGGTTGATTTCGAGAATCAATCTTGCAAAAAGTTCATCATCATCGTCAATAGGAAAACCATAAAACTGATCGTGATAAATACGATGCAGATTTTCTGTATCCATTGCAGAGACTGCATCACAATAAGAGGTAGGTTTTTGCATAAAATATTTAAATAGAATAAGGATTCAAATTAAATAAAAAATGTTAAGCAGCGTTTATTTATATTTTTAAAAATAATGTTCTTGTAAGCAAGAGGCACAGTAAACAAACAATTTTGGTGTTTTCTTAATCAAGCAGCCATGTGAATGGTTTTATGGGATTGGATATTTCCAGGTAATTTATTTTATGGTTTAATCTAAATATTTTACCTTAAAAAGGATCTTTCTTATTAAAGTCTTTTGTTAGTTGTAAAAATGTCAAAATAGGAAAGGGTGAGGGTGAGATTCACATAATTTTGACTTAATACAGATGTATTAGGGCTTCCCTCCCTTCCCAATTGGAGTGCAGCCACCCATCCCAGGGCGCTTCGGAAAGAATTTCTGCCATAACCAATTGTAGCGCCAAAGTCTGTTAATTGCTCGCCGTTAACTTTTAAATATGAATTACCTCCATATAATCCCAATTGAAAAAATCCTTTTTCATAATCCTGGTTAAAATAATTTTTCAAGAGATTAGAACTTTGAAAACCTAAAGAAATACGACTACTGTTTACCAGTTGATAATTTTGACCGGAATAGTTCAAACTACCCCAGCTCTGGCTTTGGGCATTTACCGTGAAAGTATATTTATTATCTTTTATCAATGCTATTCCTGCATTAATACTCATTGGAAGGGTAAAATACCCATAAACGGGAGTACCAGCTTTTAAAACTGCGCCGGTACTACTATCAGTTAAATTGACAGTATATTCAGAGTGTAAAGCGGTTTGTGGCGTAAAAGTAATACCGTAAGTAGAAAGCCAATGTTTATTCAATTTCAATTTAGTAAGTAAAGAAAAATTAAAATAATAATTATGAAGAAAATTATTTTTAGTAGTAGTTAAAGTACCGGCTGAGCCTCCGCTTTCCAGGTTTTCAGATTGGGTTAATGAACCAAAAAGGATAGAAGAATTAATACCAAGTGAAGTATTTTTAGTAATACGGTAGCCATTGGACCAATAAACCTGGTTTATACCTCCCTGACCCTGGTAAGTTGCGGGAAGTCCTTGTGAAGTTCCTTGAATTACTTTATAGGAAGTAAAGTTATATGAGGAGGTGCTGAAAGGCATAAGACCGATACTGCTTCCCCAACGGCTTGTGATCTTTGCGGCGAGATTAAGCCTTCTCATTTGAAAATCACTTGTTTTGTTATCGGGTGGCAATACTCCACCACCTGTATATAATACCTGTTTATACCGTTCCGAAAGTTCAAATGAGAAAAAATGTGGAATAAGTGCGGTTAAAGAAGCGGAATTACTATTATTAACATACCGTGAATCAGACAAAGCTACACCGCTACTAGCCATACCTGTATAGCGATCAAAAGAATTATTCTCAATATCCCCAATACCCAAAATAGAATAGGGCGAGCTATTATTTTGCGAAAATGATGCAAGCGGCGTTCCCATCAACAGAAGCAAAAATGATAGCAACTTATTAGTAGAGAACATAGCAATTATTTTTTTATAGAGAAGATACATAGTAAACTTTTAATTGAGTCATATTCAGGGTGTTTTTAGAATCGCCGATTAGTACCCTGTTAAAGGTTAATGTAGGACTGGGGGGTATAAGCAATAAACCGTTTAAATTATTTTGAGTAATCGCTAATTGTGACTGAATATAAGAAGTTACATCATAAGTATATGCAGTTCCTTTACCATAAAGATTATCTATCACAAGGTTGCCATATTGGGCAGTACTCGCCCCGGTTGCAGGATTAAGGGTAGTAAGCGAAGGGCCCGGGGCATTATATTGGTCTGTGGGTGATACCATTAATTGCGACGGTAACCGGTAAAATGATGCAGAGTTATAAACAGGTTTTACCACCAATTGAGCACTTACAACTTTTACAAACCCAGGCAGATTTTGAATATTTAATATGTTAGGAAATCGAATCTTCGCCATTACTCCCGTGATATACTGACTGTATGCTGCGTTACCTGTTTGTCCTGAGAACAATTGTGGGTTAGCCGCGCTGATCGCCGCGATCGGAGTTCCGGACCTGTCAGTTGTTATATGATTAAAACTATAATTGGGATTAGTGATTTTAAAATCAAGATAAGCATCCGTTGTTACTGGTCCAGGCTCCAGGTAATGTAATCGCAAAATTGCACTATCATTGAATCCGAGTACGAGATTATTAGTCGAACTTCCGGTAAATGCCATTCCTTGAAAATAATTAAGAAATTGTTGAATATTTTGAATTTCAATTGCGTTGGAACTTATTTTGTCAAATAGATCCTGCCCAAAGGCTTGAGCCAATCTTATCGAAATAGTATCAGTAACGTTAGGGCTTACCGTAATTTGTTTAGTTCCTAAGGGTGTGGTACTGTATGCTCGGCTATCAATATTATAAGAAGCAACCTGCTGTTCCGAATACTGAAGAGGTTCTGTTAATTGATTAACAGAAACCGTATATGGAACTGTAGTATCCCCATAATAAGTTTTGTTTAGTTTGAGTATTACCTCTATGGAATCAAAAACGCAGCCGTTGGGGAAAGTAACAGCTGCGGGAAGGCCCACCTGCATATAGGATTCAGCACTTGTCTTTCCAAATTGAGGATCCGTATAATTGCCTGCAAAAAGTACCCCTGAATTGGATGTAGCAAATGAATCCACATAAATTGTTGATAATTCGAGGGTCGAAGAATCCACTAAAATGAGATTAGTGGTGGTGTTGTCTACGAATGGGCTATTAAAATTAATAGTATCTTTTTCACATGAGGCCAATCCCACAGATATTGTCAGAAGTAATAATATGACTGGTATAAAGTAGGCATAACTTTTCCTTTTATGCATTATCATCAATTGCATGTTTTATTAGTTAAGGGTAATATTACTATCCGGCGCTACTGTCATATTGTTAATATGGATTAGTACGTAATATTTCCATATTAAACCATTGTTTTACGGTAGGTATTACCAGATAGTAATTATTAGTACGATTAACCTATACGTACATTTAATTAGCATGTTCATACCAAATTTTAATAAGGTTGGTATATGAAAGACACCTTTATATACTTTTTAACTATTTGGCTTATAGTTTCACTTATACTTTCGGCAAAAATTGGAAAGTATGTATAAATTAAAAAGTGTATTATTGACCTCAATATGTATTGCAGGTTTATCAGTGGCATTATCAGTTGCTTTATCCTCTTGTCATACAACAACCACTAGTATATTAGGGGACTGGCAATTGCGTTCAGAATTTGAAGGTGTACCTCGTAGCGAAGCGGTATCTTTTGTAATAGGTGATTCTGCATATTTAGGTACCGGATTTGATGGTACTTACAGGCTTAATGATATTTGGCAATACAACCCTTCAATTAATTCCTGGAGGCAAAAAGCGGATTTTCCAGGAGCAGCGAGAAGTTCTGCAGTAGCATTTACAATCAATAATAAAGGATATATAGGTACAGGTTATGATGGAGTCAACCCTCTAGGTGATTTTTGGAAATATGATCCAACAACGAATTCATGGACAAGAGTAGCAGACTTTGGCGGCTCAGCCCGTTACGACGCGGTAGGTTTTGCTGTATTAAACAAAGGATATGTTTCTACCGGGTATGACGTCCTCGGTTACAAGAAAGATCTTTGGGAATATGACGATACTACTAATACCTGGACACAGGGAATAAGTATGGGAGGAACCAAGCGCTCAGGTGCTGTAGCTTTTGTCTATAACAATAAAGCATATATATGTACCGGTAATAACAACGGGCAAACTACCACAGTGAATGATCTTTGGATGTTTGATCCAACAGCTAACCCTAACTGGACAGCAAAAAGAGATATTACAAATGTAAGTTCAGAAACTTATGACGATGCTTATACAGATATTACACGTACCAACGCGGTAGCTTTTGTAATGGGTGCTTACGCATATTTAACTACAGGAAATAATGGTTCTGTAATGACAAGCACCTGGCAGTATGATATAGTAAATGATCTGTGGGCCTCAAAAACTGCCTATGAAGGAGTAGCACGGGAAGGTGCAGTAGGATTTTCAGTAAATGATAGTGGATATGTAACTACAGGAAGAGCCAGCAATACTCCTTACGATGATATTTACCAATTCTACCCTAATTTAGCTTACGTTGCAGGCGACTAAAATGAAAAAGAAAATAGCAGCAGGGCTTCTTTTTATAATTACAATTCTGGTAATGGGCGCCTGCAAGAGTGATACATCAGCTACTGATGCGGCGGCGATGAGAAAAAAAGGGATGGTGCCCATAAATGGAAGTACTTTTAAAACTGATAATGGATGGGGATATACCATTACTGTGGATAATAAAGTATTTATAAAACAACCAGAAATACCTGCAATAGAGGGAAATAAAGGGTTTGCCACCGAAGAAGATGCTGCTAAAGTGGCTCAATTGGTCGTTCATAAAATAGCAAAAAATGAAAGCCCCGCAGTAAGTAAAGAAGAATTGAAAAAATTGGGAATCATAAAATGAACAAATAAGTTGCTTTACTGTATTTGAATTGAAAATAACAGACAAAAAAAGTGGCGTGAAAATATTTCACGCCACTTTTTTTATGAGGATTGCTCTACAAGTTGAAAAAGAGAACTTCGATAACTTTCTCCGATTGGAATAAACTTTTGTCCGATAATTACTTCGTTTTTACTGATTACATCTATACTGGCCAACGAAACTACATACGAACGGTGTACCCGTACAAATTCTTCCTTTGGCAATTTACTTACAAAGGTTTTTAGATTCTGCAATGTAATGATTGGTTTGTTTTTATTAACTACATATACCTGTGTGTAATCTTTCATGCTCTCGCAAAATATAATCTCACTGAATTTTACTTTGTAAAACCGGTATTCTGATTTTATAAAAACATAATCAACGGGGACGCTTACACTTTTATTTACTGCTGAGTGCAAATATGTTTTTGCATAGCTTACTGCATTAAAAAATTTTTCAAAAGAAACAGGTTTTTGTAAAAAACTGAAAATATCACATTTAAAATTACTTGAGGTAAGTTCTTCTGGCGAAGCCACCACTATAGTGAGAATTTTATCTCCTTTCTTTTTCAAAAAATTTTCCATTTCTTCTTCTGTAACGGTTGCTGAATCACAAAAAAGAATATCAACATCAAACTCCTGCAGGTAATGTCTTGCCTCCCTTGTATTTACTACATTCCCAATAACATTCAACCAGGATAATTTAGATGCGTATTCAGATAATTGCCGGAACGTATTTTGATCAGTACCCGTAAGCAAACATTGCAGTTGTGGAATCACAAAAAAATATTTTAAAAATTAAAGGAGTAAATCTATTACACTTAATATGTAAGGAAATGTGAAAATTAGTTCCAGTTATCAATTTGCCGGCAAATAAGTATGTTTAACCTTAATTATTTTAATTAAACTTGTGGCCGGGTAATTATTTTATTTTCCCTTGTCACAAAATACTACGGTTTACCCTGTAAAAATAACGGGTAGCCAGAGTTTATTAACCAAAAAAGAAACTACATATTAATAATGAGACCTTCCGTATGTTTTCAATCTGTATTAAAAGAAAGCATGGCTCTGAAAATAAAATTCCACCAAACGGTCCCATTAATCGCAAAGAATACCAACATTGAGTATAAACAAAACCTTCCAGTTAGTAATAAGATTCCTTTTACGGGAGTAAGTGTAAAAAATATTTTTGTATGATAAATTGTATAGCAATAGATGATGAACCCTTGGCATTAGAAGTAGTAAAAAAATACATTTCTAAAACGCCTGAGCTGCACCTGGAAACTGCATTTTCTGATGCAATAGAAGCGTTGGATCATCTCAAAAAAAATCCCGTGGATCTTTTATTCCTTGATATTAAAATGCCTGGAATCAATGGTATTGATTTGTATAAGCAACTTTTACCAAAACCTATGGTGATATTTACTACTGCATATATAGAATATGCTGTGGACGGTTTTGAATTGGATGCAGTAGATTATTTATTGAAACCATTCGACTATGAACGTTTTCACAGAGCAGTAACAAAAGCTATTTTAAAATTTAATATCGCTATTGATGAAAATAAGGCTCTGAAAAAAGAATTTTTGTATATACATTCAGATTATAAAATGATAAAGATTGCCTGTGAGGACATTTTTTTTATTGAAGCTTCCAATGATTACGCAAAGATTCACACCTCTTCTCATTCTTACCTTACACTTTTGTCCATGAAAGCTATAATGGAGAAATTGCCATCCGGTCAATTCTTCCGTATTCACAGAAGCTATATAATTTCTAAGGTACAGATAGCATTTATTCAATTCAGAAAAATAGGCATGCTTAATGGTATTGAATTACCCGTTGGGGATACTTACCGCAAAGAAATATTGGAATTAAAAAAAATAAAATGATTTCAAATAATGAAAAAAGATACCTCCTATGCCCAAATCAAAAAAACCGGAGCGTTATCTCCGGTTCAAATATATTTACAACTACTACAGAAATTAAACAACTTCTACGTCAGCGCCAGCGTCTGTCAATTTATTTTTAATTTCTTCTGAAGTGGCTTTATCCACGCCTTCTTTAATTGCTTTAGGCGCACCATCTACCAAATCTTTCGCTTCTTTCAAACCTAACCCTGTAATTTCTTTTACGATTTTTACAATTCCAAGTTTGTTAGCTCCCGCTGCTTTCAAAATAACATTAAAAGATGTTTTTTCTTCAGCTACGGCTGCTTTACCACCACCATCAGCGCTCGCAACTACTGTTGCTGCTGCAGGTTCAATACCATATTCTGTTTTTAAGAAATCAGCTAATTCCTGAACTTCTTTTACTGTTAAGCCTACTAAATTTTCAGCTAATGCTTTTACGTCTGCCATGATTTTTTTGTTTTAATTTTTTCCGCGTTCTTTTCATTTACTGATCCGGCGGAGGGTTTTAAAAAAATTTGTTTATTTAATTAATTAGCTAATGTGCTAATTAGCTAATGAAATCCGATAATTATTCTGCCGCCTTTTCCTCATTATCTGAGGCTGGCTTTGCAGCTTCTTCTGCTTTTGGAGCTTCTTCTTTTACTTCTGGAGCCGCTACCGCTTCTGCTTTTGGAGCTTCTTCAGCTTTAGGTGCCACTGCCGCTTTTGCTTCCGGAGCAACTGCTTCTGTCTTAGCTTCCGGAGCCACGGTTTCTGCTTTTGCTTCTGGCGCTGCTGTAGTTTCAGGCCTGTTTTGTAAAGCGCCGATTACGCGTTGAATTGGCGACATCAATAATCCTATTACTTCCCCTATCAATTCATTTTTAGTTTTTATTTTAGTAAGATTAATCAATTGATTATCTCCTACAAAAATATCTCCGTTAATGAATGCGGCTTTTAAAACAGGTTTTTCACCATTCTCTTCTTTACGAAAACTACTGATAATAACAGCAGGATCTTTAGGACTTTCACTGAACATTAATGCCGTAACCTTATGCAAAGAGTCATAAACGCCTGAATATTTTTCATCATCAAGGCTTTCCAACGCTTTTTTAATAAGCGTATTTTTAGCCACTTTCATTTCCACTTGTTTATTAAAACAATGCCGGCGAAGATTAGTAACCTGTTTCACTGAAAGGTTCTCGGTATCAGTAATATAAAAATTAGAATACTGTGAAAACTTATTTTTCAGAGTTTCTATTACTTCCTGTTTTTGTTCTTTATTCATATTCTTTGTTTTGTGCTCAGGAATTGTCAGCAACAATCTCTGGCAAATAATTTTATTTAGATCTCTACTGATTTAGCATCAATCAAAATGCCCGGACTCATAGTACTCGCCATGCTCAGGCCTTTTAAGTAAATACCTTTTGAAGTAGCAGGTTTTAACTTTATAATCGCATTGATCAATTCCTGGCTGTTGGCTTCAATTTTGTCAGAAGAAAAACTTACTCTCCCAATAGAAGCATGAATGATACCTACTTTATCTACTTTAAAAGCAATCTTACCACCTTTTACATCATTGATTGCGGCAACTACATCATTGGTTACAGTTCCGGTTTTAGGATTGGGCATCAGGTTTCTCGGGCCTAACACTTTTCCTAAGCGTCCAATCTTAGGCATTACCGAAGGTGTAGCAATGATCACATCCACATCGGTCCAGCCACCTTCAATTTTAGTAATAAATTCATCAAGCCCTACAAAATCAGCGCCTGCGGCTTTAGCTGCTTCTTCTTTATCAGGAGTACACAGCACCAATACTTTTTTGGTTTTACCAGTACCGTGAGGAAGTGAAACTGTACCACGCACAGCCTGATCTGCTTTTTTAGGATCTACTCCGAGGCGGATGTGAAGATCTACAGAACTATCAAATTTGGTAGTATTTATATCTTTAACCAACGCGGAAGCTTCTTTTAATGAATAAGCTTTGTTGGCATCAACCTTTGCGTTGGCTTCTTTTCTTTTTTTAGTGATCATTTTTTCAAAAGTTTTCCCGTACACACGGGATTTGTTTACAATTTATTTTTCCCACGGAGCGGTTCCTTCTACGGTTAAACCCATGCTGCGGGCGGTTCCGGCTACCATTTTCATGGCGCTGTTAATACTGAAGGCGTTCAGGTCAGCCATTTTATCTTTGGCAATTTCTTCTACCTGGCCCCAGGAAACTTTACCCACTTTATTTCTGTTAGGTTCCTTGCTGCCAGACTGAATCTTAGCAGCATCCTTTAACTGAACTGCTGCGGGCGGAGTTTTAATGATAAAATCAAAAGATTTATCGCCATAAACTGTAATGAGAACGGGAAGAACTTTCCCTTGTTTATCCTGGGTTCTTGCATTGAATTGTTTGCAGAATTCCATGATGTTGATACCTTTTGAACCGAGCGCCGGGCCAATTGGCGGTGCCGGATTAGCCTGTCCTCCTTTGCATTGGAGCTTGACATAGGCTGTGATTTCTTTTGCCATAATTAAAATTTTTGGTGTTAACGTTCCGGCTTTTCACCGAAACTCCCAGTTAATGATTTCTAATAAAGAACTTTTTTGGGATTGCAAAAGTAGGGGAATAGATTGGAATAAAAAAGAAAAAGTTGGGGGGAATAAAACCATTTGCTCCAATGTCCACTTTACTCTGTCACTACAAAACGACCTTGATGTCCTTTGAAGGAACTGCCATAAAATTCGTTAAAAATAACTCTTGGAAAAACCTTTGCAGGATAACAACCTTTCCAAAAAGCTTCTAACACTTCGAAACATTTATGGTCAATCATCTCGTCGCATTTAAGTTTCCCTTTGTTGGCGCAAGCGTCTCGCTTGTGCCATTGTAATCACGAACTAAATTTCAATTCGATGAATTCTTTCTAACCACTATTATCTGGACTGCAAAATTCTCTTGCACTCCGGTCTTATTCCAGGCTGTTCTAATTTAAAAACATGTGCATCAATTTCATCTTCTTCCTCTAATGAAATCAGGCTCTTTATCAATTCCAGGCGTTTTATAATTTTGGAAACATTACTATTTTAAACCTCCGGCATAAGCAAATTGTTTTAGTAAATTTAATGAGAAACAGTAAAGCAACAAAAAAAGAGATTTCTTATTTTCTAAGATTATTTTGTAAAGCTTTTGTTCTATTCATAATTCTTAAAGCCAATTTTATTTCCGGGTGGTAAAGGTTTCTGCTGTTTCTCTATTAATTCCTTCAAAACCATAAAAATATTTTCAATGTCATGGCTATTTCCTTTTACTTCCTTTTCGAGTCTTGCAAGCTGTAATAAAATTTCTTTGTTCGTTAATGCATATTCCCTCATTTTTACAAATACACGAACAATTCTGATGTATACCTCGATGGCTATTTTGCTGTTTAAAATGCAGGATAGCATTGTAAAACCTTGCTCTGTAAAGCAAAATGGTGCATAGCGTAATCCTTGTTTATCCGCGAGACTTAGACCTGCTCCTTCTTTCCACTTCTTAAATTCATTTGCTATCATTTCAAACATAAAGTCTTTAGGGAATCGTACTATATTTCTTTTTACAGCTTGTTTTAAAACCCTTGTTTCTGTACCATATAATTCTGCAAGATCTCTGTCCAACATAATTTTTTCTCCGCGCACTACATATATTTTGTTCAAAATCTTTTGCTCATTAAGCAATAGCTGTAGCTCTTTCTTTGACATTAATACTTGTTTTTTAAATTAATACTTGAAAAATTGGAGGTCACAAATTGTGATCTCCAATCTAATCAGGCCATCAATTTCATCTTCTTCCTCCAATGAAATCAGGCTTTTGATTAACTCCAGCCGTTTTATAATTTTGGAAAGATTAATATTTTGAACATCGGGCATAAGCAATTCGTTGGAGTAAATTTAATAACAAACAGTAAAGCAACAAAAAAAGGGATTTTTTATTTGATATTCGTATATACTTTATGAAAGTATAAAACTGAAATACCAAACCATTTTATTAATTGATTTGTCAAACTTCATTGAAGCATTTTTACAATAAATACTTACCGGTTATTTTTTTTATCTTTCATTCCTGGAAAACCGGATTTCTTAAGCTGCTCATTCGCCTTAGCGAGTTTATCGGGGAAAAGGACGACATTATCAAACTTATCCAATGACGGATCAATGCGTACTGCCGGAACCTTCTTTTTGTTTATTTCGAGTATTGTCTTCATGATCCAAATTTACTATTTTTTTTGTGCACTGCAAATGTCTGATAGTCTTTGCCATATTCGTACCATTCCCACTCATTTTTGCACTCACCCCTGATATCAAAATCTGATGATGCAATGTCATAATATTTATTAATGCCCATTCTATAGAGCCTTGTTCTTGAATTACTACTTCCTGTTGCATAAATCCATGTGTCCGGGTAACGGTCAGTAAAAACATACAAGGCAGCTATAACTGTTGCAAGCACTTTTCCAGAATCTCCATTATCTGTTATCACATTATCATCAAGTTCACCTGTATCCATATTTTTATCGCCAAATGCGAGATTATAAACATTCTCAATATTCATTGGTTGAAACTGGATAATTTTTACAATTCTGCCGCGCTTGCCTTCACTCACAAATTCAAAAGTTGTTAAATTACGGCCAGCTGTTAATTCGTATCTATCGAGTATCATTATGTAAATACAGTTTTATTGGTTCATCACTTTTAGCATCAATTTCATCTTCTTCCTCTAATGAAATCAGGCTCTTTATTAATTCCAGGCGTTTTATAATTTTGGAAAGATTTATGTTTTGAACATCTGGCATAAGCAAATTGTTTTAGAAAATTTAATAACTAACAGTAAAGCAACAAAAAATGCGATTTCTTATTTTCGGTAAGGGATAAGGAATATTTAAAACTTCCTTTTTATGAATTTTTTGTTTCTTCATTTATTAAGGAAATCAAACTCCGGAATTTCCATTATTGTTCCTGACAGGTCAATCCGGGCAGGAACAAATAACCGGGATTTAAGATCGGATATGCATTAAACAACGATAAAACCCTTTAGAGTAAAGGCAAATAATCCGTACCCAATGGCCACCGGATTTTTATTTTTAAAAAAAACCTATTTGCAACAATCTTTATCTCTTACAAAAATGGATTTAAACACTTTCCAGAAAAAGGTTCCAATGTTATGAAGAAGGGCCATGTTCAAATTATTTTAATACGGTTCAAAATTACGCATCCTTTTTTAATACATTTTTATTTATAAGAAAATTTTCCTCATTTCAGAAACAACTTTTAAATATTATTAATTTCAAAGATTGGATCAAGTTTTGTGCCTGCAGCCATTTCAAAAACAGTATTGATAATCCCATCGCGTAGATCATATACCCATCCATGCAAATGTGGTATTTCATAATGTTTCCACGCATTTTGTATAATAGATGTTTTAGCCAGGTTCATTACCTGTTCTTTTACATTTAATTCAGTGAGCAAATGATGCTTTTCTTCATAAGTTGCCTGCGCATCTATCTCTTCGCGGTGTATGCGATAAACATTTTTTATATTCCATATCCACTGATCCATAAGTCCATAGCTTTTTTTTGACAGAGCTGCGGCAATGCCCCCGCAATTATGATGACCGCAAACAATAATGTGTCTTACTTTTAAAATTTCTACAGCAAACTGAAGTACGCTTAGTAAATTTAAATCGGTATGGACCACGAGATTTGAAATATTGCGATGCACAAATATTTCACCGGGATGTGTTCCCGTAATTCTATCAGCAGGTACACGACTATCGCTGCAACCTATCCATAATATTTCAGGAGATTGCAAGTTAACAAGCCGTTTGAAGTATTCAGGATCTTCTTTTAATTGTTCTGCTGCCCATTCCCTGTTATTTTTTAAAAGTCTTTTATATGCTTCCATAATTTTGTGGCCTTATTGCTCTGCTTATGTCAGAAGTGTTTAAAGGCAGGTTTAAATGTGTTTTAATTTTTTAACTTATTCTACTTTAGAATCAGAAATGTTATTTTACATGTTCAATCCCCCGCAAGTGCTTATTACCTGGCCTGTAATGTAAGAACTCATTTCGCTCGCAAGGAAAAGTGTTACATTGGCAATCTCTTCCGCGCTTCCAAATCTTCCCAAAGGTATTTTATCTAAAAATACTTTTACAGCCTCGCCTTCTTTTAAGTAATGTGTCATATCAGTTTCTATAAAACCCGGAGCAATCGCGTTGCATCTTATATTTCTGCTTCCTAATTCTGCTGCAATTGATTTGGTAAACCCGATAATTCCTGCTTTACTGGCTGCGTAACTACTCTGGCCTGCATTGCCTTTTACTCCAACAATAGAACTTATATTGATGATACTTCCATTGCGCGATTTCATCATCGGCCTGATTACATGTTTGGTCATATTATAAACGCTTGATAAATTTGTTTTTATCACTTCATCCCATTGTTCGGGCGTCATTCTCAGCAATAAATTATCTTTTGAAATTCCGGCATTATTTACAAGTATATCTACAGTACCCCATTCTTTTATTACTTCATTTACCATTTTTTCACAATCGGCAAAATCAGCAGCATTGCTTTTATAGCCTTTTGCTTTTACACCAAAGGAATGTAATTTTTCTTCAACTGCTTTTGCTTTTTCATCGCTGCTTACATAAGAAAATGCAATGTGGGCACCATTTTCAGCAAGCTTTACAGCAATAGCTTCTCCTATGCCGCGGCTTCCACCGGTAACAATAGCCACTTTATTTTCTATCATTTTCATAACAACTTATTTTATTCAAAAATAATATTTACAATTTTAAAACGTGCAAAAGAAATACAACCTGGTTTTTTATCTAAAAATAAATCCCGGAAATGTTAATCCCCCGCAAGTTTTTATTCCATTGTTTTATCTTTACTTTCTAAAATTGCTCATCATGTCACCTTTCAATTTATTGCTACCCGTGGCCATTGGCTGCGATCATGCAGGTTTTAATTATAAAGAAGCCATTATCTCATTTCTGGATGGGAAAAATGTAACCTGGAAAGATTTTGGAACGTACTCTACTGACTCTGTTGATTACCCTGATTTCGCGCATCCCGTATCAATAGCTGTAGAAAATAAAGAAGCTGCTTTTGGAATTTTAATTTGCGGTAGCGGAAATGGCGTTGCGATCACAGCCAATAAACACCCAAATATAAGAGCAGCCATTTGCTGGGGCGAAGAACTGGCAGAACTTGCACGCAAACATAATGATGCCAATATTATATGCATTCCTGCAAGATTTGTAAGAGAAGATCTTGTAGAAAAAATGCTTGAAATATTCATTCATACTGATTTTGAAGGTGGACGCCATGAAAACAGGGTAAAGAAAATTGCCTCTTGTTAGCAAATAATATGTAGAAAAGAAATTTTATTTTTTATTTATTACCGAAGAAATTTTGTTGGAAAAAATCTCAATTTATTTTTTTGCTGTAGATGAAATGCAAAAAGAAATAAATCAACGAAAACTATCCCGCCTATTGCATATAAAAATAGAAATTGCGATTATTTGTTTGTTTACTGACCGAAGGATTCCTCCTTGAGATTACTCATTCCAATTGACCATTCACGATTGCCATTTGTTATTTGATAAAAAATCTGAACAGGTTTAATTTACCTTTCAAGGGGGGATATTTCATTGAAGGATCAAACCAGGTAGCAGTTTTCAAAACCGGTTTGGCATGGGTAAATGTTTGAAAAGAATACTTCCCATGATAGGCACCGAAACCACTATTTCCAATTCCTCCAAAAGGGAAATAAGGATTAGCCAAATGATAAATTGTATTGTTAACGCAGCCCCCGCCGAATGCCACCCTTTCAAGCCATGTTTTTTCTTTTTTCTTATCTGAAGTAAAAACATAAAAAGATAAGGGATTTTCATTCTTTTTAATAATATTCATAGCTTTATTCATATCAGTGAATGCGAAAACAGGAAGTATAGGTCCAAAAATTTCTTCATTCATTAAAGGTGAATCCTGGGAAATATTTTTTATTATGGTGGGTTCAATATAAAGAGAGGACGAATCATAATTGCCGCCGGCAACAACGTCTCCATCTCCTAAATAAGAAACTAAAGTATCAAAGTGCTTTTTATTTATGATTCTTCCATAATCATAACTTTCTTTAGCATCTTCTCCAAAAAATTTCAGGATGGTTTCTTTTAATTGCGCAATAAAATTTTCAAATATATCCGCATGAATCAACAGGTAATCCGGTGCTACACAGGTTTGACCTGCATTAAGGAATTTTCCAACAGCTATCCGGCGTACTGTGGTTTTAATATCTGCATCGCTCTCAATAATAGCAGGGCTTTTTCCACCTAATTCAAGAGTAACGGGAGTTAAATTTTTGGCAGCCATTTGATAAATAGATTTCCCAACTGCAATGCTTCCGGTATAGAAAATATAATCGAAACGGAACTCTTCTATTATTGCCGGCGCTACTACGCTTCCTTCGCCTTCATAAACTCTTATATACTCAGCCGGAAATATCTCGCTAATTATTTTTTTGATAATTCCCGAAGTGGCTGGCGCAATCTCAGACGGCTTTAATACGACACAATTGCCTCCCGCAATAGCGCCTACCAATGGAGTTATTAAAAGATAAAATGGATAATTCCATGGACTTATAATTAATACAACACCACGTGGGTCGTGATAAATTCTACCTGAAGACGGGAAATTGAGAAAGTTGATTTTGGTACGATCAGGCTTCATCCAATGATGTAGTTTTTTTAATGCCATATTGATTTCTGCCAATACCTGTCCTGTTTCCATAGCATACACCTCTTCAGGACTTTTCTTTAAATCTGAATAAAGGGCTTTAGCGATTTCATTTTCATATTTCAAAATCGCAGCCTTCAGCAATTGCAATTGATGTTTTCTGAAATCATAAGATCTCGTAGCTCCGCTTTCATAATAATTACGCATTAATTCCGGATGCTCATAAGATGTCAAGGCTGAAGTCATGTATTTATTTTTTAAAACTTTAAAAATGAGTGAAACCAGTCGTTTCCTTCGGAGAGCAGAAGTGAATGATAATAAGAATCTCCATTATTTGTTGGTTTACTATTGTACAAAACAGTTCGTGAGAATTATTGAAATTCTTAGCCTGAACTAAAAAAATCAATCTCTGCGAATCTCAGGCATGACAGGCAAGCTTTCATTGCCACTTTCATTCACAGATTGCACCGCAAAAAAATAATTATCTTTTGAATAAGGTAAAGTGATTCCGTTATCCGTTGTAAAAATTTTCTTTTGCCAAACAGGGCTGCTCGTTTCCCTCATCAAAATATAATAGCCTTTTACATTGCCTGTTTTAGGCGGGTCCCACGAAAGAGAGGTGCTGTTGGATAAATTTTTTACTTCAAGCTTAACTTCTTCCGGAACGGATGGTGCTTTTGCAAGATTGGCCAGATTGGCCAGATTGAGCGCGGTATTTTTTCTTAAATATTCGTAATCTATAAATTGTGGGAGATCGCCATATTGAATTCCATTTTCAACCCTCACATCCTGGTGCTGTCGCGTAAAGTTTTCATTCATCTCTGTAATTCTTACCGCAGTAAATCCATTTTTTAAATAAGACAAATGATCGCCGCCTCTGAGAAAACGATCACTTCTATACACCATTACTACTTCAAGATTATCAACATATCGCTCTCCAATTTCTTTTACGTAACGAGCAAGCTGCCTCGATTTGCTGTCATTTTCCAAACCGAGTAATCTTATTCTTGCAATATCTTTTTCGGTCGCCGCTACAGGAATCCCTTCGCTGAAAACACGAACTTTTGTATTATCAATAATATTGGTTCCGTTACTGTTATCGCTTCCGATAATATCATTATTAAACACGCCTTCTATATTCCGGTTTTCCTGTTTGGCTTTATTGGCCATGAAAGTAGAACCTAATAATCCCTGTTCTTCGCCACTCACTGCTACAAAAATTACCGTTGCAGAAAACGCATGCCGGCTCATAATTCTTGCACATTCCATCACCGCAGCCGTGCCGCTTCCATCATCGTTAGCGCCAGGTGCATCGTCGGTTCTATCCATTATATCAGTACGTCTTGTATCAAGATGGCCACTGATAATAAAGATCCTGTTATCATTAGCGTCTGTTCCTTTTAATGTAGCAACCACATTGCCTAACAATACCGGCTTATCCACTCTTTTCCCATCTGCAGGTATGGTAGTTGTATCTATAAAAGCCGTTAATCTTCCTCCTGAATTTTTAGCAAATTCATTGAATTTTCCAAGCACATAATTTCTCGCTGCGCCAATTCCTCTTTTAGAATCTGTCTGCGTGCTCAAAGTGTTTCGCGTACCAAAAGCCACCAAAGTATTGATATAAAATCGAAGAGAATCCGGGGAAATCTCTGAAACCATTTTTGCAATTTCAGGATCGCGTTTAATAATGGTTTGAGCAAAAATTGAATTTGCAGATAAAAGAAGAATAATTAAATAATAGTTTTTCATTAGATAAATATACTTAAAACTTCTACGAAATATTTATCAACGATTGAAATAAAAAAACCGTTCCGGTTTTTATCGGAACGGTTTACAAAATATATTTCAATAATGAATCAATGCCAGTCATGGCCATGATCTCTGCGACTTTCCTTTCTTTCCATTCTTCGGCTATATCTTCCATCTTCATGTTTGTCTCCTACATGCTTATAATTAGCCTCAGAACTTCTATCATTATATCCTTTATCTGCATGTCTGTAACCCACATTTCCATCATAACCTTCAAATCTTCTGCTATCATATTGCACACGATCATAACCATCTCTCCCGGCAAAATACCTGTTATCATGGCTATCACGTATTAAAGGCTGATAGTGCCCCCTGTAAGATGCATAATGGGAGTAGTAATAATTATTCCGGATCCAGGGATCACGATCATTAATTACCACTTTGTAACAATGATAAAGATCATAGCTTCCAAACCAGGCGGGTAAAGCCGGGGCAAAATTCCAACGGCCAAAATCAAAATATACAAACAGGCCCCGGGGTACATCATAATAAACGCCAAGGTCAGGTAAATAATAATAGTTTACATAATTGTACCCAACAGGGCCCCATAGCGGTTGGCTGCCAATATTAAGGCTTAAACTAACCTGCGCTTCAGTTTTATAGCAAACAGTGCTTATGAGAATTGCGGAGATAAGGAGAATTTTTTTCATTGTACTTTATTTAAAAGTTTATACTATTAATAAGATGTCTTTTTAAAAAATCAAAATCCTGAGCATCTTACTAATAGGACGTTCTAATTATTACAGTGTTTAAAATCTGCCGTCACTATAACCAAACCTTAACAAGAATTATTTCACGGAGGATAGTGCTACTTTAATTCCAAGACCTATTAAAATAAGCCCTGTAAACTTTTTCTGTATTCGCCAAAACCTTTGATTATTCTTTATAAAATTACCAGCTTTACCCAGCAGGCATGCTACTATTATAAGAACCAATGTTCCCTGTACATCGAACCATAATCCCAGTGTGAAAAGTTGAATTTTGTACAATGGCGAACCGAATTGAATAAATTGAGGTAAGAATGATAGGAAAAATAATGCTACTTTAGGATTAAGGATATTAGTAATAATTCCTTGTTTAAATAACATCCATTTTTTAGTTGCCGGAAGAGTAGCAAGGTCTTTATTAAAATCCGGTTTTGTTACAAGCGCTTTTATACCGAGATAAATTAAATATCCTGCGCCAAGAAATTTAATAAGCCCGAAAAGAAAAGCCGATTTCATGATGATTATTGATAAGCCAAGGACCGCAGCAAAAATATGTACAAAGCATCCGATGAAAATTCCAAAGGCAGAAACGATTCCTGCCTTAATTCCCTGCGATATACTTCTCGAACCAACATAAATCATGTCATTTCCCGGAGTAAGATTTAGCAAAAGTGAAGCGATAAAAAACAGTGAAAGATTTTGGATGCCGTTCATATTAAATTTTTAGAAAGAATTAAAAATACCTTTCCTGTTTAAAATTACAAACTATTTTTTATGATTTTGTTTCATTAAAAAACAAATGTATGCTACTCAAAAAAAATTATTTTTGCAGCTAAATTTTTAAGATGAATAAAGGACCTGTTTCACAATTTATAGAACATCATTATCGCCATTTCAATGCTGCGGCTTTGATGGATGCAGCCAAAGGATATGTTACTCATTTGGAAGAAGGTGGAAAAATGTTGATTTCACTTGGAGGCGCTATGAGTACAGCTGAGTTAGGTCTTTCACTTGCAGAAATGATACGCCGGGATAAAGTGGCCATCATCAGTTGTACGGGTGCCAATCTTGAAGAAGATATTATGAATTTAGTAGCGCACAGTCATTATAAAAGAGTGCCGGATTATCGCGACTTAACACCGCAGGATGAATGGAATTTGTTGGAAAATCATTACAACCGTGTTACAGATACCTGCATTCCTGAAGAAGAAGCTTTTAGAAGATTGCAGAAGCACATTCATAAAATATGGAAAGATGCGGAAGTAGCAGGAGAACGATATTTTCCGCATGAGTACATGTACAAAATGTTGTTGAGTGGTGTGTTGGAACCCTATTATGAAATAGATCCGAGAAATAGCTGGATGCTTGCTGCTGCGCAAAAAAATATTCCAATTGTTGTTCCCGGATGGGAAGACAGCACAATGGGAAATATTTTTGCATCGTATGTTATCAAAGGCGAGTTGAAAGCAAGCACCATCAAAAGCGGTATTGAATATATGGCAAGACTGACAGAATGGTATCGTGAACTTTCTACCGGAAAGGGGCTTGGTTTTTTCCAGATTGCAGGTGGTATATCAGGCGATTTCCCCATTTGCGTAGTGCCAATGATGTACCAGGACCTGGAGTGGCATGATGTTCCCTTCTGGAGTTATTTCTGCCAGGTATCCGATTCCACCACATCGTATGGATCTTATTCAGGCGCGGTCCCTAACGAAAAAATAACCTGGGGTAAATTAGATATTCATACCCCAAAATTTATTGTGGAAAGTGATGCCACCATCGTAGTTCCATTGATTTTCGCGTGGATACTGGGATGGTAATTATCTAATTAAAAGAATAATGTTCGCTAAAAAAAATTTCTCCCCGCAACAAGTAAGTCTTGTGACCTCATTACCAATCAGTGGACTGGCGGCTCTTATATTTTACATCTATACAGAAAAATGGTTAGCTGCATTATTGTTGTTTACCGGGTTATTCATCATCGCTTATTTTATCATTTCACTTACTGTCAAGCGCTTTGTGTTCCGGAAAATAAAACTAATCTACAAACTCATTTATCAAACCAAAGCCAGTAAGAAAGAAGAATTTTATTTTAAGAATATTCTTCCTCAAAAAACTATTGATGAAGTGAGCGAAGATGTGGAACAATGGGCAGTTCAACACAAAGAAGAAATGGAAGCTTTGAGAAAAAATGAAGTATTCAGAAAAGAGTTTTTGCTCAATCTTTCTCATGAATTAAAAACACCCATATTTGCCATACAGGGTTATGTGGATACGCTTCTTAATGGCGCTTCAGATGATAAAGAAATCACTTCAAAATTTCTGGGGAATACATCAAAAAATGTTGACCGTTTGGTGAATTTATTAGAAGATCTTGATGAGATTACCAAACTTGAAAGTGGCGAACTGACCTTGATTAAACAAAATTTTATTATCCAGGATCTTCTTAAAGAAGTCTTTGAATCACTTTCAATAAAGGCGGATGAGAAAAAAATAAAATGTTTTATTAAGGACGGTTGTGAATTGCCACTCACTGTATATGCCGATAAAGAAAAAATCAGAATGGCGATCATTAATCTTGTTGATAATGCTATAAAATACGGTAAACAAAACGGCATCATTGAAGGGAGCGCTTATAAAATTGATGGCAAAAAAATATTGATAGAAATTACTGATAACGGATACGGAATCGCTGAGGAACATCTGCCCAGGATATTTGAAAGATTTTATAGAACAGATCTTGCGCGCGCCCGGAAAGTGGGCGGCAGCGGCCTTGGGCTATCCATCGTAAAACATATTATTGAAGCGCATGAAGATTCGATTCATGTGAGAAGCAAAATAGATGTAGGCACTACATTTGGGTTTATATTGCCTGCGGCGAAAGGGTAGAAAGATTCGTTAGTAAATAAAGAAATAAATGGGATTTATGTTTTTATTAAAGATATAGCGGCACTTTTCGATGGAAGAATATTTTTTATTAAAAAAATTCTGTCATCATTCATTACAGCCAGATTTAAAAAAGATTTGTTGTCGGTCGAGTTTTATTCCAACTTGTTATTAAAAGGCTTTCGCGCAAGTTCAGCTCTTTTACGTCAGTAAAATGAGATATTATAGTCTGTGGTATTATAGTAAGCATAAAAATATATTTGCAGCGTTGAAAAAGAATAAGCACTTACAAGAATTGGGTAACCTAATTCGTGAATTACGAAAGAGTAGAGGTTTGTCGCAAGAGCAACTTGCTTTACAAGCGGAGGTTGACCGTTCTTATGTCGGCGGAATTGAAAGAGGGGAAAGGAATGTTAGTTTCTTAACTCTTGTCAAGATTGCTGAATGTCTTGACTGCGATATTGCAAAGTTTACCAAAGGGATACCTAATGACGAATGATCATAAAATAAAGTTGTCGGAACAACTTTTAAAATATTGTAAAAAGTTTAATGTCCCCCTTGAATATCTTTTTGCAATTTTAGAAGACCAAAAAGTAACACCAATGATACGAGGAAAGGCAATGGAGTATAATGCCTTTCTTATGCTCAATAAAATATTGCCTCAAGGCACCTGGAGTGTTCAAAAACTAAATCTTAATGCTCAGACAGGCATACGCGATGAAGATATAAGCGTAACACACAGAAGAACTGGAATAATTTTAAAAGTTGAAAGCAAAAGCGCAGTTCGTGGCTCTGTAAGTGATGGTACAAAAAGTCGAATTTTAAATGTGCCCCATTTCAACGTTAAAAGTCACAGGTCAAGAAGTAATATTAAATTGGCAGGTTCTTCTAATGACCGTTACTCAATAGATAGCTTTGATTTGTTAATCACAAATACTTCTAATGCAATTTTTGAAGGAAATACAGTCGGTGAATATTTAGAAGTTATCTATAACGAAAATGTAAAGAAAATGCTTTATGAATTTTATAACGTAAAGAATGATGAAGATTTGATTGTTGCATGTGAAAATGATTGGCGGTTTGTAATCCCTAAAAATATTGCCATTGATGGTTTTATTCCAAGAACTCCTTATGTCAAATTAAAAAACGACGAAAACTGGAAACCTTTTTCAATGATAGAGGTTAACCTTCTTAAGGTTGTAGAAGATAAAAGGAAATCAACTCAGGCTACTCGGCGAAAGTAAGCTCCAAAGCATTTACTTTCGCTCGTTTTGAATTATAGTTTAAGAGAAATAATTCTTTGCCTTTATAACGTTCACCTTTTTTCATTGTTCCGTTTTTTTGATCGTCTGTTCGCTGAATACAATAATTCCATTCCTTGTCATGCATTTCAGCCATCCAATTATATAATTCCCGTATTTCAGGAACATTATCATAAGTTATGAAAAGCTTTAACCTACCAGCATTTTGAAGTAGGCAATCTGCAAGTCTGAAATGGTCATTTTTACAAAAAAAGTATTGGTAAAATTTATCTTGGTCGGCGTTAAAGTAGGGTGGGTCAATAAATAATAGAGCTCCGTCGGGTGCATTGTTTATTACATCTTCAAAGTCCATATTGGTGATGTGAACGCCTTGTAATTTTTGACTCGTTCTTAAAATATTTTTTGCCCAATTTTTAGGCTGCATTGAAAATTTGTCCCCATATCCCCAATACATATTTTGAGTATTCATTATTCCACTATAAGAAGTACGGTTAAGATAAAACCATCGTTCAGCTCTTTCAAGATCATTTGATGGCCTAAAACTGTTTTTAAAAAAACTGTGTAACTCTTTGCTTGCTGGCAGAGGATCTCCGTATAAAACACCTTCTGTTAATTCTTGCGATATCCGACTTTCACTTTCAGGCCTCTTCTTTAAAAGATAAATTAATTCATCTGCATTATCCCTTATTGCCTGATATACATTCACAAGTTCAGTATCAATATCATTTAATTGATTATATTCAACTTTGTGCTTAGCAAAAAAAATACTGCCTCCTCCTGCAAAAGGTTCGATGTAAGCCGAATGGGCTGAAATATGCGCCATTATTAGCTTTCTTGCATAGAACTTACCTCCTGCATAACGAAAAGGGCTATTGATTGAACTACTCATAGAGCAAATATAATCATTGAGGTATTAAAGTCCGCAAGTTATTACAAATATTTTTCAACATTTAAAGGTTGAGAATGTATGTTGAAAATCAGACGTCTTAATTTGCAATTTCAAAATAATTTCAATAAATAATTCTCATTTATAAAAAGTTTCAAGCATTTTCTTACTATTCAGCAAGATCGTTATCCCCGATTTTCTTTACTTCTTTAATACACCTTTTTATCACTATCCAGCTTTCGTTTTAGTTTACTTACATCTTCAGCAGGTGGCAAAGATTCTGGTTTAACACCTCTTTCACGCAGCATTTTTCTCACCGAAACATTATTATCAACATGCTCTTTTGAAATGGAATTTTCGCCTTTCAAGCCTTTTTCTATTACATTATGACTGTAAGTTCTATTGCAAAATCTTTGGCTTTAATAGTGAGTGGAGGAAGGAAATCTGCTAACGGCCTACTGTCAGGCACTTTCAATTTCTTTTTCATATCCTGCGTACTAAAGCCTCCAAACAAAGCGGCATCCCTTTGCTTCTTATGATTGCAAATCCTTTGTCATCCACTCCTCTTTCATAAATAATTCCTGACAATTTTTTTTCTGATTTAGATAATTTTTCCCTGGCTGCAACTCTTGCAACATCTAATAAACGCTGCTCTATAATTTCCTGTTTACGGGTTTGCACTGCAAAATAAGTTTGGGCAAAGGCCACTTCGCTTTTTGCCGGATCGCCATTTTGAGCAACCAGGTAACAGGCATATCTTGTAAGGGCAATATCTTCAATTTGGCGTTGTGCTCCTTTAGCAAGATTTATCATTTTCCCGACATCGGGAAAATGATACTTAACTTCTACACCACTACTTTCGCAAGCAGTTTTAGCTTTGTCAATCACCTTTGAAAAGTTTTCCCATTTGGTATATCCCAAAATAGTTTGCAATTCTCTTGCACTCCAGCATTCAATGCCTTCATAAATATAACGGGCATCTTCAAATTTCTCAAAGAGTTCATTAATAAGTTCTTTTTTCATATTATCAGCGTTTTAGTTTTAATGTTTTTGCTTCCGTTAATTCTTAAATTCTTCTCATAGAAGATTACAATAATCAAATAAATAATCAGGATTTCTATTTTTAAAAACGCTAATAAGCTTTTGATTAATTAATTACAGTTTATTTACCAGGCATTTTCAAAATTCTATTAAAGTATTTTTCTAAAAATATCCAGCAAAATATTGCTGAAAGCATACCAACAACTGACCCCACAAATATATCATCTATAAAATGTTGCCCAAGATATAGGCGGCTATAACCAACTAAGGTTGCAAGCAATAAAAAAATAATTGAATATTTTTTATCCTTTAACGAAAAACTCAAAATCGCAGCCAGCGCAAATGCCGAAGCGGTATGCCCGGATGGAAACGAATGAAAATTGTGCAATGTAACGTGATCAATAAAATAGGGATAATTCGTCTTCGCCAAATAATAAGCCGGCCGTGCTTCCAAAATAAAATATTTTAAGACCTGCGCTATAAATCCTGATAAAAGAAAACTGCTTATTATCATCAGACTTAAAAATCTTCTTTTAAAAAAAAATAAAATTATGGCTACCCCAATTGCAAAAAATCCATTTCCTACCAAAGTATAGGGAATAAAGAACTGATTGAGCATATCCGAATGCAATGGATTCATTAAAAAAAAGCCATCAGCTTTTGAATAAAAAATCAAAATAAAAATAGCTATTATCATTAATAGAAAAATACCAATGAAAAAAACATGGTTCTCTTTGTAAACATTTTTTAAAGTCATATTTCTTTTTTCAGGAATTTTCAAAAATAATCAAAGTACCATCAATGATGTTATAAAATAAAAATCCGCCCTTTGAATTTTTTTTAGAATTGAAATATATCAGAAACCGGGCCATCGGATTTTTCCAAATTCAATCTTCATATATGCAATTTGTCCAAATTCAAAAAGCTGACAAATGGTATGGCTTACTTTATGCAGTTTTTTTTGCCGGCAGGCAAAGAAATAGAAAGGATTCTCATTTTTTATTAAGTTCCCAGAGAAGGAACGGAGTTGATTTTATTGATGCTTCAGCACTTTCGCTTCTACATAGAATATAATTTCTTCTGCAATATTTTTTGATTGATCGCCTACCCTTTCCAGCTTTCTAATTATAGATAAAATGTAGAGCGATTCGTTAATGTTGCCAAGGCTTTCATGAATATATTTGGAAATATTAGCGTCTGAATCTTTGTTTATCTGATCTAAAACTTCATCTCTGGAAAAAATAGTACGTGCAAGAAGTGTATTTTCAAATTCAAAGGCTGCCTGTACATCTGTTAACATACTCATGGAGCCATCGTACATTTTAATCAAATTAGTTGATTCCAAAACCTCCTTATTAAATTTAACCGGCGAGTCAACAATATACCTGGCAATGCCATCAGCTATATCACCAATGCGTTCCAGGTTAGTATTAATTTTGAGCGCGGCCAATAGAAACCTTAAATCAATAGCTACCGGGCAATAGAGAGCAAAGATATTTTCACAATCTCTGTCTATTTTTAATTCCAGTGAGTTCACTCTTTTTTCCCTGGCCATCACTTCCCTGGCAAGGTCTTTATCAAATGTAAGCATAGATTCCTTTGCCTTGGATAATTGGGAAAGAACCAGTTGCCACATGTTGATCACTTCCAATTTTAAATCCTGCATTTCTGTTTCAAACTGTGTCATACTATTTTTTATTTTTAAAATTCATCAGCTAAAACGCCCGGTAATATAATTTTGAGTTCTTGTATCCCTCGGATTAGTGAACATATTTTTTGTAATATCAAATTCAATTAATTCTCCCAGATAAAAAAAAGCCGTTTTATCGCTAACCCTGGCAGCTTGCTGCATGTTATGAGTAACTACTATGAGTGTATAGTTTTTCTTAAGTTCCTGCAACAATACTTCTATACTTGATGTGGATATAGGATCCAGCGCTGATGTCGGCTCATCCAATAACAGCACTTCCGGTTCCATGGCTATGGCTCTTGCAATACATAAACGCTGTTGCTGGCCGCCGGATAAAAAAGTTCCTTTTTTATATAGTGAATCTTTTACCTCATTCCACAATGCCGACTTTTGTAATGACTGCTCAACAATAACGTCTTTATCTTTCTTAGTAATTTTCATCCCATTAAGCTTATAACCGGCAATTACATTATCATAAATACTCAGGTTAGGAAAGGGATTGGGTCTTTGAAATACCATCCCTATTTTATGACGTACAAAAATCGGATGCATGTTGTAAATGTCTTCGTTATTGAGCATCATCTTTCCTTTAGTGGAAGCACCTTCAATCAATTCGTGCATACGATTAATACAACGCAGAAAAGTTGTTTTTCCACAGCCTGAAGGCCCCATCACCGCAATGACATTGTTCTTTGGAATCTCAATATTCACTTTCTTTACAACATGGTTTTCGCCAAAGTAAGCATCAAAATCAATCGTCTTTAAAATTGTATTTTCCATTTTCTGGTTGTGATCTTAGTAATAATGTTTAATAATAACACCCATATAAGTAAGATGAGTGCAGCGCCCCAGGCCAGGTTGTGCCAGTCATCATAAGGGCTTGTTGCATAATTAAAAATCAGCAATGGTAAACTTTGCATTGGTTTTAAAATATTTGTAGAAAAAAACGGGTTGCCAAATGCAGTAAATAATAAAGGCGCAGTTTCGCCTGCTATTCTTGCAATTGCTAAAATGATTCCGGAAAGGACTCCGCTAAAACCGCACGGCAGTATAATTCTTAAAATTACTTTATGATATGGGAGCCCTAAAGCAAGTCCGGCTTCTTTGAGAGAAGCAGGTAATAATTTTAATGTTTCTTCAGTAGATCGCACTACTATCGGCAGCATCATGATTGCCAAAGCTACGCTTCCCGAAAGCGCTGAGAAGGTATTCAATGGTTTTACGATCCAAAAATAAATTACGATACCGACGACTATGGAAGGTGTTCCCTGCAATACATCTACCGCAAGCCCTGTCCAGTAAGACAATCGGGTCTTCCTGTTTTCACTTAAATAAATGCCTCCCATGATGCCAAATGGAATTGCCATTAAAGCGGCAAAAAACACAATGAGCAAACTACCCATAAGAGCATTTGCAATTCCTCCTCCAACTTCGCCCACAGGTTTCGGCAGATTTACAAGAAAATGCCAGTTAATTTTACTAATTCCCTCTTTTAAAATATAAATGAGAATTATAAACAAAGGAAGTGTGCATAGGATAGAAAGACCGATTATCGTTCCTTTGAAAAATTTACTTTTACCTAACCTGAATTTAATATTCGGTACCATATCTAATCTGTTGTAAACCGTTTAATAATCTTTTTACCTATTAAATTAATAACTACTGTAACCAGAAATAAAACAAGACCCAGCTCAATCAAAGAAGATAAATAAAGAGTGCTTGCGGCCTCTGTAAATTCATTGGCAATCACGCTTGCCATTGTATTGCCGGGATCAAATATACTTTTCGGAATTAAGCTTGCATTTCCAATAACCATGGTTACTGCCATTGTTTCGCCTAAGGCTCTTCCTAATGATAATAAAACACCCGCTAATAATCCTGATCTGGAATAAGGTAAAATAACAGACTTTATCACTTCATACCTGGTAGCTCCTAAAGAATAAGCTGCCTCTTTTAATGATGAAGGAACCATCCTTATCATTTCTCTGCCCAACGACGCAGCATACGGAATAATCATAATTGCTAAAATCAAAGCTGATGTAAAAATTCCAATGCCGTAAGGGGTTACTCCAAGTTTTATTTCCAAACTACGTACCATAGGCACTAAGACAAACAAGCCCCAAAAACCATAAATAACGGAAGGAACCGCAGCTATGAGCTCGATTGAATTTTTTAAAAATTCTGAGAACCAGCCCCGTGGATAATATTCACCTAAAAATATAGCGACCGCAAATGAAAAAGGAATAGAAATAATCAAAGCCAGGAAAGAAGTTAATAAAGTTCCCAGGAGGAAAGGGTAGGTTCCATAAATATTATGAACGGGATCCCATGTTTTTCCAAATAGAAAACTTGCTCCAAATGCTTTTATAGATGGCATTGATTGTACAATCAATGTAAACATAAAAGCTACTACCAATACAAGAATACTTAATGAGATCAGTACAAGCGAAGTTTTAAAAAACCTCTCGGTATGTATCTGGCGAAGTGACCTTTTTATCTTAATACTTTTCCAAACATCCATATTGGTAAAAGAAGAAATTTCCCGCAGCAACGAATTGCTTTGGGAATTTCCTGATTTTGTAAGTGGTAATAATTTCAAAAATATTTCAATTTATTATTATAATATGGGTTTACCATTATAAGAGGCGGATTTAAGAATTGCTTCTGCAACGGCAACTGCTGCCGGCGACAATGGTGCATAATGCAAATCCTGGCAATACTGCTGGCCATCATGAATATTCCACCAAAATAATTTCAAAAGGTCCTGTGCTCTTTCCTGAGAACGATTATTGTAGTTCTGCTCCTGGTAAATCAATGCCCATGTAAATCCACTTATGGGATATCCGTCAGCAGCCTCTGTATTACCTAAAAATATTTTTGAATCAGCGGGTAATTGTACATTACTGGCGGCACTTGTAGAAGCAATATTTGGTGTTATATAATTGCCGGATTTGTTCTGAATCTTTGCATAAGCCATTTTATTTTGAATAGCATACGCTAATTCAATGTAACCAATACCACCCGGTGTTTGTTTGATAAGTTCGGAAACGCCTTCGTTCCCTTTTCCTCCCAGACCTGCAGGCCAGTTTACAGAAGTACCTTTACCAACTTTGTTTTCCCATTCATCGTTTACTTTAGAAAGATAGTCGGTAAAAATGTTGGTAGTACCACTTCCATCTGAGCGGTGTGCCACTACTATCGAAGTTGCCGGAAGCTTTACTCCAGGATTAACGTCTACAATTTTTGCATCATTCCACTTTGTAATCTTTCCAAGAAAAATATCCGCAATAACATCAGGAGTAAGTTTTAAGGTATCTTTTACATCGGGTAAATTGTAACTTATGACTACTGCGCCCGAACACATTGGAATGTGTAAAACCGGAACGCCCATTTTTTGAGCTTGTTCCTCCGTTAATGGAGCATCAGAATCACCAAAATCAACAGTTTTGTTTGTTAACTGAAGAATGCCTCCGCCTGAACCGATTGACTGGTAATTTATTTTTAGCCCGGTAAGTTGATTATATACGGAAAATTGTTTTGAAAATAATGGATAAACAAATGTGCTACCAGCACCTAAAAGAGTTTCATCATCTCCACTCTTAGATGTTGATGTAGAATCGCTGCCAGTGTTATTTCCGGAACCGCTGTTACAACCGGTTGTTATACTTCCAGCAAAAGCTAATACAAGAACTGCAAGAAAAACATTTTTAATTTTTGATTTTATTTTCATGATTGTCTTTTTAATAAATGTTGTTTTAATATTTAATTTGAGTTTTTAGTTTTTTTATGATAATTATTTTCCAAATACAAAATAGAATGTCATACGGTAAACAAGGTCGTAATCACCATTAGAAACACCTGTTAGTTGCGAAGAATAGTGATTATACCAGATATTAGGCATAAAGTGAACATTTTTGTATGGAGTAAAATCCAAACCCACTGTAACAAAACTTTCTTTGGAAGTAATGTCTCCTGTAGGCGTTACACTTGCAACTCCGCCAGAGCTATTATACGTTGCCTCATAAGAATTAGAGTTATATCCGTTTGGAGAGGAAATCCCTGAATAACTTTTGTAAGTATCATTATCAATCTTCTTATTGGGATTATATCTATCGAATCGGGCAAAGAACCTCAGCTTATTTTTTACAATATTTCCATGTATATAAAATGATATCCCCTGTGCAGCAGTGTTAATAGTATCAGCGCCTCCACCAACAAGAGTCGCTTTTGTATCATTTCTAATGGTGTTAACAAATCCTTCTACTCCTATTGTTAACGCAGGAGTTGTGTATGCTGCAAAGCCTTTCCACATTTGGCGGTCATGATGCCAGGTTGGTGTCCAGTTCAGACGTTGGTAATCAGCGTAAACATCTACTACCACTTTCTTATCTAAGAAGTAATGATAGATGTCTCCGTAAAACCATTTAAAACTGGTAGCTGCAGGTTTTGCGCCGGTGCCATTGCCAATTAATATATCATAACCAAAATTCTTTGTTGATGGGTCAAAAAGACCTTGCAAACCCACTCCCATATCATAAGAAGGCGTGCGGCGAATATCTGCAATGGTCCTTTCAACGGAACGATAATTCCATATTTTTTCCGATAATAGCGGGAAAGCAGGCGTAGCCTGTTGCCCAACTATCAAGTCGGTACCTCTCCAAACATTTTTCCAGCGGATATCTGCAAGCTTAATATAAAAACTTAGTTTGCCATCTGAAAGTTCGTCCCCATTAGCTGCACTATTTGAAGGAGGATTGAATGCAGGAAAATTATCTTCAGCAGCTAATAATAATTCTGTAGAGAAATTTTTAGAAATATTATAATCATATCCTAAATAAATACGGCGGAATTGAAAAGCGTTCCTGTTTTTAGGTATCCCGGTATATTGATTATTGCCACCTCTATTCAGAGAATCGCTATGAGCTTTATAATAAAAATCGCCAAATGTGTATCCCCATAAACGACCCGAATTAGGTGTGCCTGCTTTAAAAGCGGAATCAGAATTCACAAGAAACTGTGCTTTTAAGGAACCATTTATTAATAAACAAAAGGCCAGGATTGGAATGAGAAATAAAATCTTTTTAATTCTTGTTTTACACATATAAAATATTTTTGTGCAAAGGAAAAGTTTGTATGTTACCAGAATGTTGCCTGAACATTATCATAGTGTTATCAAATTCTAAGATTATTCAAACAAATCAAGGAATCAGATATAAATCAACAAGTATTAAATAGTAAATATAATTTATGCGTTCTGTCGCACTCATTTAAATGTATTTCTCTGAGACAAAAATTTGAAAAACAGCAATGAGATTTAAAGGAGAAGTTATCAAAGCTTAAAATGCAAGTTTTAAAGAGGATACTGCTGTATATTGAAGATAGTATTCTATTTTTGCGCAAATCAAAAAAATGGCAGTCAATTCTATTTTAAAGTTTTTTCTTCCTAAAGACAAGATCTTCTTTCAATTATTCGAAAGTGTATCAGAAACTGTGGTACAGATGGCAGAAAAGCTTAAAGAAGAAGTTCATGAAAAAGAATTTGATAAAAGAGAAATACTGATAAAACAAATTGAAGATCTTGAACATGTGAATGACGATCATACTCACCGCATCTTTACTGAATTAGGCAGAAATTTTATTACTCCTTTTGACCGGGAAGATATCCATTACTTGGCGACGGCTCTTGATGATATTTGTGATTTTATTTATTCCGCAGCAAAAAAGATAAATTTTTATAAGGTAAATCCTGATGATCCTACTTTTCATAAAATGGCTGATCTGATTTTAAACAGTTGCACCGAAGTTCGCAAAGCCGTTATTGAATTAAGAGATATGAAAAATCTCAGGAAAATCACTGATGCCATGGTAGCAATCAACAGTATAGAAAACCAGGCTGATGATATTTTTGATATGAGCATTGAGGCGCTTTTTGAAACCGAGCCTAATGCCAAAGAAGTAATTAAAAAAAGAGAAATTTATCAGGTGATGGAAATAGTAACTGATAAATGTGAAGATGCCGCTAACGTAATTGAATCCATCATCATCAAATACGCTTAGAAGTTACCCTTTTTAATTGGCACAAAAAGACCTTATATTAAAAGTTAAGTATGTTTGTTTTTCTAATTACTATTATTGCGCTCGCCCTCATATTTGATTATATAAATGGTTTTCATGATGCCGCAAACTCAATAGCGACCATTGTTTCCACAAAAGTACTCACTCCCTTCCAGGCTGTGATTTGGGCAGCAGCATTCAATTTTATTGCATTTTTTATTTTCAGGGAACATAAAGTTGCCGGCACGATTGCCAATATCATGGCTGAAAATATTATTAATTTCAAAACAATAATTGCTGCTACTATTGCAGCCATCAGCTGGAATTTGTTAACCTGGTATTATGGTATTCCTTCCAGTTCTTCACACACACTTATTGGCGGCCTTGCGGGTGCGGCGCTTGCCGCAGGAGGCTTGGCAGGTGTAAATACTTATCCCATATATATCGCTTTAATATTTATGGTTCTTGCGCCAATAATCGGATTGTTATTAGGCTTCGTTATTACCGTGATCACAGTAAACATTGCGAAAAAATCCAGGCCTGCAAAAGCTGAAAAATGGTTTCGGCGACTTCAGCTACTTTCATCCGCTTGTCTCAGCCTTGCTCATGGCGGAGGCGATTCTCAAAAAACGATGGGACTAATAGTAACAGCAATCTGGTTTTATGAAAAAAATGTTCATGGCTACATTGGTAACATACAGGATTTTGGCATGCCCGAATGGTTGCCACTCGCATGTTATTCTGCCATTGCATTAGGAACAATGTCGGGCGGATGGCGCATCGTAAAAACAATGGGAACGCGAATTACCAAAGTAACTCCTTTAGAAGGCTTCTGTGCAGAAACGGCTGGCGCTTTAACTATTTTCCTCACTATCGGCTTTGGGATACCGGTAAGTACCACTCACACACTTACAGGTTCTATCGTAGGTGTGGGAGCTACCAAACGCTTATCAGCAGTGCGCTGGGGCGTTACTCTCAATCTGCTTTGGGCATGGATACTTACTATTCCGGTAAGCGCCGTAGTAGCTGCAGCAGTATATTATATCATACATTTTCTCACCTGAATTAATTAATAGAGCTACGATTTTGTAATCAATTTTCTCTTACTTTGTAACATGAATAAAATATTAGTTACCGGGGGTTGCGGATATATTGGCGCCCACACAATTATTGATCTTATAGAAAACGGATTTAGCCCGATATGTATTGATAATAATTCAAGGTCAACAGCGGCTTTGCTTACCGGCATAAAAGAAATTACCGGCGTTTTTGTAAAAAATTATAAAGTAGATCTCGCTAATTTTGATGATACTTATGCTGTATTCCAGGAAAATACCGACATCAAAGGTATCATCCATTTTGCCGCTTACAAAGCCGTTGGCGAATCGGTAAATAAACCATTAATGTATTTTGAAAATAATTTATTCTCTCTTATTAATATTTTAAAATGCACCAAAGAATTTAAGGTTCCGAATTTTATTTTTTCCTCTTCCTGCACAGTGTATGGCAGCCCCGATACAATTCCTGTAACAGAAGAATCGCCTATTAAACCTGCCGAATCACCTTATGGAGCTACTAAGCAAATGGGTGAAGAGATTGTGAGAGACGTTACTAAAACCGGTGGTTTACAAAGTATTTTATTAAGATATTTTAATCCGGTAGGTGCTCATCCTTCAGCTTTGATAGGAGAATTGCCTTTAGGGAAACCAGAAAACCTTGTACCCGCAATTACACAAACCGCCATCGGTAAAATAAAGACGCTTTCCGTTTATGGAGATGATTATCCAACAAGAGATGGCTCGTGCATCCGCGATTATATACATGTGTGCGACATAGCCCACGCCCATACGCTTGCTTTACAATATTTAATGGAAAATAAGAATGCAGAAAAATGTGAAGTGTTTAATCTAGGCACGGGTAATGGAGTTTCTGTATTGGAAGCCATTAATGCTTTTGAAAAAGTAAGCGGCAAAAAGCTCAATTATAAAATATCTCCACGCAGACCCGGCGATATTATGGCCATTTATGCTAATAATTCCCTCGCAAAAGAAAGACTCAACTGGAACCCAAAATATTCTTTGGATGAAATGATGGAAACCGCCTGGAAATGGGAATTGAAACTACAGGCTGATGCATCTTTGCATAGTAGTTCTAATTTTCAGATGAATTAAACAAAGACGCATTTAATTTTGTAGAAAGGTTTTACTGCTGTAATTGCCCTGCGAAGATAAAATCATGATATTTGTTTGTCTGCCCGAATGGTACAGGATATTTTTACGCATTGAATGCAAATACAGGTACTCTTGCCTGGAAGTTTGCAGCAGACAATTCATGGGTGCTTACCACTGCCGCAGTGAAAGATAATTCTGTTTTTTTCAGTACTTCCGATACCTATTTATTGTACGTTCTGGATGCAAAAACCGGCAAAATCAAATATGGTTTGAAAGCAAAAGGCTATTTGTATTCTTCTCCTGCTATCTCAGGAAATACAGCTTACTTTGGAGATTTTACAGGCGAGCCTTTTGCACTTGATCTGAATTCAAAAGGCAAATCGTTTGATATATTTTCTACCAACAACAGGAAAGCAAATGCAGTAAAAGTTTTAAACAAGAAAGGCTATCTGGATTTTACTTACAAAGCAGGCAAAGAAGACCTCTCGTTGTATTCAACCAATGTGAATGTGATGAATCAATTTTATACTCTCGGATCAATTGTTTCTTCGCCGGCAATATCCGGCAATACAGTTTTATTTGGAAGCGCAGATGGATTTCTATACGCTGTATATACTTCCGGAGAGTGATCCTGATGATCTGTAAAAGATTTGTAAATCCCGGGAATTTGTTTGTTTACTGAAACATATTTTTTAAAGAAAAGAAATACCGAGGTGTTTATTTTCTACGAAGATGATAATGAACTTCATCCGCCAACCAGCAAATTTGCCTGTTTTTTTATCCCATCAAATAAGCCAGTCCGTTACTAACCGGCTCGCATAAATTGAGCACATTTTTTTCCCTGAATAATTTTTCAATTAAATCACGTGCTTTTTTATAATCATCATGAATAGGACATGGATGCATAGACGAACATTTGCTTAAACCTAATCCACAACTGGTGAAAAATTGTTTACCGTCAATGGCTTCTACAATATTAATGATGGGTTGTTTCTGTTGTTCTTTGGAAATGAAAAATCCACCGGTAGGGCCTTTCAGGCTTCTGATTACATTTTGCTTTACCAGCGTTTGTAAAATCTTCCCTACAGTATGTTCATTGGCATTTATAAATTCTGCCACTTCTTTAATACTTGAATTTTCCTCTGTTTCAAATTTTGAACAAAGGTAGATCACAGCTTTTATGGCAGTTTTACAGGTGTTGCTTAGCATTATTTACATGTTTAAAAATTCACGTCCTTCTTCAGAAATTTTTTGTGCACTCCACGGCGGATTAAAAGTGATTTCCGCCTCTACTCCATAACCAGGAAATGTTTGCTGAAGTGCATTAATTACTCCATCATTTATAGATTCGCCCATTGGGCAAAACTGTGTTGTAAGTGAATGGGTGCAAAAAACTTTTTTCCCGGCTTCATCAAAATCAATCTGGTAAATCAATCCCAGGTCAACAACGTTTAATCCTATTTCAGGATCCATTACAAATTTTAATGCGCCCAGTGCCAGCTCTAACCTGGCTTCGTTATTACTAATTTCATTCATGATTTTTTAGGTTTATGCGATGCAGCTTTCCATACATTTCCATTATACAAAACTGCGGCAATTAATAAAAGCACCGAGGCAATTCTTATGGTTAATTCATTTGAAATAAGAACCCCTGTTGCAAATAAAACAAATCCTGCGAGATAAGAAATTCCCATCCCTAAAAATATTTTGTCGCTAAACAATTCTTTTGGATTAGGGGTTTTCCTCAATCCTGCTTTATCGTGATACACTTTGTTCCATACAATGAACGGAAGCGTTTTAAAAGTCATGCCAAAAATAATAGCCGTTATCCATCCAAAAAAAATACAGAATCCGTAAGTTATTATCAAATGGTAATTATCAATGGAAAATAATAATAACAAAATAACGATCCCTAAAAATATTAACGGAAGCGTCATCATAAAAACAGAGAGTAAAGAAATTCTTACCTGGTAATCCACTTTTTTACGAAGCCTCTCGTGATAAGCATGATAACAATAATATCCAAACATCATCAAGGCCGCCGCAATGGCAGCCAGGGAAAAGAAATACAGCCAGGTAATTTTAATGTATAAAAAGAAAATAATAAAACTGATCAAAGCGAAATTGATCAACGAATAAATCCACCACAATAATTTATTGTTGCTGTATTTTGAAATTAGAAATAAAGGAATCAATCTCGAACCTACACCAATAACTAATAACAGGAACCAACCTATAATTCCCAAATGCGCATGCAGCGGAAGATAAGACAGGGAGTCTTTTGATAAAATATTAAAAGTAAAATTATACACCAAAAATAATCCTACAATTGTGGTTATCAAAAGCCAAAGTGTGCCTGTAAAAACGAAAACTGCATGTACATTTTCTTTTTTACTTTCCACCATACTAATTCCAATATTTATCAAATAAAATATTATTGCCGCATTAATAAAAATAGCGCCCCATTGTGCCGGCCAGCCAAAATCAAAGTGATAAAATCCAAAGACTAAAAGCGGAATTCCTATTGCTGCAAAAGCAAATGAAAGGTAGGCCAATGTATTGCTGTATAATTTTCCTTCAATCAGTACCGGCACCAATTGATGGCTTGCTCCGAGTATCATCATAGTTCCCCAGCCCAAAGCCATCAAATGGGTAATAGCCAATGTGTGTGGATGAAAATAATGTTGCAGAAAAGCAGATGAAGAAAAGATTAATAAAACGGTAGCGATAAAAAATGACAGGCCCGCATATAAATAAAAAGGCAACACTACTTTATAAGAAGTGTTTTTAGCGAGGCCGGTATTTGCAGTTCCAGAAAACATATCAATCTTTAAAAATCAGAAGACGCACCTGGTTAGGGGCTTCTTCTTTTATGCGGTAGTCAAATTTTCTCTCCCTCAATTCAGGTAACAAAAAAACAGGTATTCTTTTGTGATAGACAAACAAGGCTGTGTCATCGGGTATTCTTTCAATTGCGGCAAGAATAGTCATCATGGGCTGAGGCATTTCTAATTCACGTACGTCAACAATTTGGATTTTGCCTTCATACTTTTTAAAAAGCTCATCCCACCCTTCGGAATTATTTTCCTCTTTATTTATTTCAACCTGCGCATCACCAGATTTATAAAAATAAGTCTCTACCAATTTGTCATCAATTGGATCAACAAAAGATTCAAATCCTTGCTTTTTCAATAATAAAATTAATGGTGTTGGTTCGAAGCTGTTGATGATTTTGAGGACGCCGCCTTTAGGTATGCTCTTTACTTTATCTACAATGGAAGTCAAAGGATCTTTGCCGGCATCAATAATTGGCCGAACATCAAAGTCTTCAATCTGTTCAGGTTTTATTGAGTTAAAAAAAGCAGGTAGTTTTGGTTTTTCTTTGTTTGCTTCCGGTGCAATTTCCCTATCTATTTCAAATCCCAGTGGCGCTAATTTTTCAAAAAATTTCTCTACATCAAAACCACCTATTTTTGAAGCCATGCCAATGCTTGTGCGTGCTGCCATTAGTTTTCTCAACAATGGATTCCGCAATTTCTCAAACTTAGGATTGATGCTGATAATCGCTTCCAGTGCATCAGGATTCTGTTTTAAAATTTTTGAAATTTTTGTATTGGCATTTATAATTATCATTATAGTTATTCAAAATAATCGTAGTAAATATTAATGCGCTTAACCATGGAATCAAAAATCGGTTTGGCAATAGCTGTATCACTTACGTTCTTTAATTCACCTGCCTGGCGCAGGATAGGAAGCATCCATTTATGGAGCGCTTCATCCGGGGCTCCTTTCAGTGTGCAATCCTTGATCATGGAATTCAATCAGCGAAACAGCTTCATCTTAATTCCGCCTCAAAAAATGCTCCAAAGAATTTTCTTGAAACTAAGATGAAGGCTGTATTCCGGTCAGGGTAAGCAGTTCGTTTTTCGGTTTATTCCTTTTCTAATTTTAAAGCTTTAGGGAAAAGGATATTGTTTTCAAGGTGAATATGTATGTGTAGGTCATCTTCAAATTCGTTTAATGTTTTAAACAAGTAAGCATAGCTGGCGCAGCCATCCTCAGGTACTTTGAAGTTATTACTCAGTTCTTTGATTTTGTCCATATTGCCTCCCACTAATTCGTGTTCTGTTACTGCTATATCAATTGGTTCTTTTACATTGTCAAGACTATCGAATTTTACGTAGCCTTTATCTTTTGTGTTTACAATATGTTTTACATAAGGGAATAAAACAGTTTCTTCTTTAACCATGTGCTCAGACATTTCATCACACACTTCCTGTGCTAATTTATTTATTTCTAATAATTCAGGATGATGTGCTCCGTGAACCTTCGCTACTTTTTCGGCATAGCTTCTTATATCGGGAATTGTTTTTTTCACATAACTATGATGTGTATTCACAATGTAATCAGCGAGAAAATCAAGGTTCCAATCGTTATAGGGCAAAGGCCGTCCGGTAGAAACATTTTTATCTGCGGTCTGTAATTCCTGTTCTACTTTGGTCACGTCTAATCCCTTTTCAGCGCAGGCTTCCTTCACTGTCTTCTTTCCACCACAACAAAAATCCAAACCATATTTTTTGAAAACTTCAGCCTTTCGTAAATCTTTTGCAACAATTTCTCCCAGGGTTTCATCTCCTTCGCCTTCAGGACGTTTAGAAATTTTTACGCGCCATAATTTTGGCCCTTGTTCCAGGTATTCCCAGGTAAAAATATTTCCTCTTTCACCCAGCAATTGATAATAAAGCGGTTTGGGATCATGGTCGTTATGAATGGTTAAACTTTCACCTGCTTTCAAATCATCAAATCTTACAAATATTGTCGGGTGTTTTAGTTTGGGTTCAATTTCTGTTACGTTCAAAATGTTTTCTTTTTCGGTTTCTTTCTTTTCTTCTTTCGCTTCAGTCAAATTAATTTTGGTAATTTTTATTTTGAATATTTCAGGGCCTTGTTCCAGGTAATCCCAGCTAAATACATTTCCATGAAGATTTTCCAATTGAAAACGAAGCGGGCGCGGGTCGTGGTCATTCTGCAAAATGAAGCTCTCACCGGGTTTCAGCGCATCAAAGCGATTAAAAATTGTTGCATGTTTTACAGAAGGGTGTAATAAAGTAGCATCCAGGATATTTTCATCTTCTTTTTCTGACTCTTTATTTTTGGTGATTTTCACTTTCCATAAATCAGGGCCTTGTTCCAGATATTCCCAGGTAAAAATATCGCCTCTTTCGGCCGACAATTCATAATAAAGCGGTTTCGGGTCGTGATCGTTATGAAGAATAAGGCTTTCACCGGAAATCAATTCATCAAACCTTACAAAAATGGTTGGATGTTTTAGTTTAGGTTCTAATAAGGTTACGTTCAGAATATTTTCATGTTCCAGTAATGTTTCCATGTTTATGTATTTTAATAATTAAATGAAGGCAAAGATAAATGAATTATTCAAATAAAAGTATTTAAGTACTTTTATTATTTTATATTTTTTAAACACAGATTTATCAAAATGATACGAAGTTTAAATAAAATTAAAATTCCCGTTATTTGTTACCTTACTGTACACCATTTCGAGTATTGCATTTTAAAAAAGAGGCTATTTCATTTTTCATAATTTTCAATTTTTGAATTCCTCTTCTTTTGAATTGCCACGCTCTTTTAACGCGCAGATAAAATGATATTATTCCCCGGCTTTAGCCAAATCTTTTTTAGCCAGATAAACAGAAAAATTAAAAAATACTCATTATTTCAAAACCATTCAAATGAATTACCTGACTTTGGTTAAAGCCGTGAAACTTTATTCATTAACCCACAGCTAAAGCTGTGGGTAATTCATAAATGCGTTAGAAAATTATAAACAAAATTCCTCCATCGTGTGGCCCAAAAATGAATAGGTGCTAATTAAATAAAAATAGAAATCCCTGTTATTTATCTCTTTACTGTAAAAATATTCCCTTTAAATTTCCTCTCTCCTCTGCTATTGCATATTATTCAAATTACGTTTACATTTGCTCTATGCTTCTCTTATGGATTAATATTATCAGGAAACCCACCTAAAGCTTCGGCTTTATTTCATTCTGTTTATTGTGTTTAATCAAAATGTCTGGAAGAATAATTCCACTCATTTTCCATTATTTTTTTGCCAAAACATAATTCCTAAAAAATTATTCCACTAAAAAATTATCATGAAGACTATCATAGAACCTTTCAAAATAAAATCTGTAGAGCCTATTCATTTTACCACGAGGAAACAAAGAATTAAAATTATAAAAGACGCATTTTACAATCCATTTTTAATTCATGCTGATGATGTGCTGATTGATTTGCTTACCGACAGCGGCACCAGCGCTATGAGCAGCGCGCAATGGGCAGGCATCATGATTGGCGATGAATCGTATGCGGGAAGCAATAGCTTTTTCCGATTTGAAAAAACAATACAGGATATTACCGGCATGCCCATCGTGATTCCTACGCACCAGGGGCGCGCGGCGGAGAAAATTTTATTTTCTGTAATCGGCGGCAAAGGAAAATATATTGTAAGCAATACTTTGTTTGATACAACCCGTGCTAACATTGAGTTTTCAGACGCCGAAGGAATTGACCTCTTATGTGCTGAAGGAAAAATCCCTTCTGTGCCTGCACCTTTTAAAGGGAATATGGATACAGTGGCTTTACAAAAATTTATTGAAGAAAAACGTGCTGAAAATATTCCGCTTTGTATAATCACTGTTACCAATAATTCCGGCGGTGGCCAGCCGGTAAGTATGCAAAATATCAGGGATGTAAAATCCATTTGCAAAAAACACAATATTCCTTTGTTTATTGATGCCTGCCGTTTTGCAGAGAATTGTTATTTTATAAAAAAGCGTGAAAAGGAATTTGCGAATGTGCCGGTTTCCGGCATTGCTCACGAATTATTTTCTTATGCAGATGGCTGTACGATGAGCGCTAAGAAAGATGCCTTCGCTAACATCGGCGGATTTCTTGCAATGAATAATGAAGAACTTGCCATAAAATGCAGGAATCTATTGATCATTACAGAAGGTTTTACCACTTATGGCGGTCTTGCAGGCAGGGATTTAGAAGCAATTGCCATAGGTTTAAAAGAAGTAATGGAAGAGGATTATTTACAATACCGCATTCGAAGCATTGAATATCTTACCGAAAAATTAATAGCAGCCGGAGTTCCTGTAATGCAGCCGGCCGGCGGCCATGCCGTATATATAGATGCCAAAGCGATGTTGCCGCACATTCCTTCCAATCAGTATCCGGGTCAGGCTTTGGTGGCTGCATTATATATTGAAGGAGGAGTACGGGGCGTGGAAATTGGCTCATTAATGTTTGGTAAATATGCTGCGGATGGTACTTTAATTCCTGCGGTAATGGAATTGGTAAGGCTTGCCATCCCACGGAGAGTTTATACACAAAGCCACATTGATTATGTAGCGGAAATAATTATTGATGTTTATAATAATCGTGAAAAGATACATGGATTATGTATAGAATATGAAGCTCCGGCATTAAGACATTTTACCGTGAGGATGAAAAAAATAAAATAATTGGTTATATTAGTGCACCAAATTAACTAAACCTTGAGAAATATCATCTTAAAATCATCATCCCTATTAGTATGCGTATTTGGATTGCTTAGCATGTTTAAATCCCTTTCGATAATTTTTAATTTATTCCATTTAAGAGAAATAGAAGGGCATTATGTTCTATTTGTAGTGATTGCTAATTTGATTTGCGGGATTATTTATTTGTGTGCAGGATACGGTATTTTTAAAGAAAAAAACTGGACAACTAACTTTTTATTTATCGCCGCTTTTATTCTTATTTTTACTTTTATCGTTTTAGTAATTTACATTATTTCAGGTGGAATTTATGAAGAGAAAACAATCATCGCAATTACAATACGCACTTTTATTACGCTGGTTTTTACTTTAATATCATGGAATTTCATCACTAAGAAAAATCAATTTTCAGGATACAGGATTTAAATAAATCGTTACGGATTACCAGGATCTACTAAAGTAACTTTGTTGGAGCTGGTCGTCTGAATGCCATGCTCCTCCTGCATCTTCCGGATGTCAATATTAATTTCCTGCAACAGCAGGTTCAATTCATTTTGAGACAATTCTTTTTTTGTAAAATAAATTACCATAATCAAAGCGCCATCATTTGTAATTTCCTGCAGGTGAACATCGTAAGAGAGTATTCTTTCTTTTTTGGAAGCAAGAATACTTTCGATCTTCTTTATGGCTTTTTCTAAATTGGCCGATGAAGTATTAGAAGATATCTGCGTTTTTATTTCGTTTCTTACCTGGCTACGCTCACTCCAGTTATCAAGAATGCTATCCACCATTTGTTTGTTAGGAATGGTAACTAATGATTTTTCAGGAGTACGCACTCTGGTACTTCTCAGTCCGATACGCTCTACTATTCCCTTCACATTATTTACTCTTACACTGTCGCCTGTTTTAAAAGGCTTGTCAAAAAAGATAATAAAAGAAGCGATCAGGTTCTCAAGACTTTCCCTTGCTGATAAGGCAAGCGCAGCACCAACAATACTCAGACCCGTAAGGAGGTTTCCAATATCAAGTTTCAAGGAATATTTAAGTATAAAAATGATTCCAAAAATGATAATGATGACGCGTATAAAATCTTTAAAAAAGAAAAGCAACTGGTATTCGCTTGGCGCTTTTTCATTTCCTGTTTTATGCCTGATCACGAGTACTAAAAGATCCATAAAGCGAATTACAAGAGAGACGATACAAATAATGATGGCCGCAGTTGCAATAGAATATACTATATCCCGGCTGGTTACGGTATTTATGGAAAACAATAGTTGTTTTGGAAAATTGAGGCTGTCAAGAGAAAATATGATCGTCAGCACCATTACTATTCTTTCGAGAGGAACAATAACAATGTTATCAAATTCTTCCTTTGTCATGCCTCCCCATTGTGCTTTAACGATCTTAAAAATCAATGCGGTTACGTATTTAGAAATAATCCGTTTTAAAATAATCACTAATAAAATGATAATAGCAACGACGATATAACTTCTAATGGTATTGTCTAAAAATATTTGGTCAAGGAATTTCATGACTATAAATTAAAAAATAGAAAAGTTATGGCAGATTATAAATAGTAAGCTGATTGTTTTTAAGAACATACATTTTATGATTTCTAAATTTTATAGAGGTGTTATTTTGTAACTCCGGCGGTAGCCTGTAAGTAATAAAATCAGGTAATGGTGGAGAGTATTTGTATAAATTTTCTTTATCAAATCCATAGATTGATTTGCCAATTACTTCAAAATCTGTCCAATGCAAAAAAGTAAGTTTACTTTTAAAACTTCCGTAATAATCGAATATATAAATGCCTTTTTGCGGATCATATAAATAAACAAAACCATCGCGGTCAATTATCCTTTCAGGATCTGGGGCCTCATCAAACAGCAACCGGAAATCAACCGTTTCGGAAAGAATATTCCCATTGTCATCCATCTTTATTAATTTATTATTCTGTTCATCAAAAAGCCATATGTTATTATCATAAGAAGTAGTAACTGCCTGCACTCTGAAAATATTTTGCATGTTCAGGTTGATTGATGTCACTATATCCAGGTATTTATCGAGCAATACAATAGTAGAAAAATTTTTGTAATAAAGAATCGCCTTCCAGGGATTTTGTGCATCTACATAAGCCAGTTTACCAAATTGAGTTACCTGGTTAAAAACTCCTACGGAATCGCCCTTTTCACTGTATTTTTTTAATTGATTATCAGGAGTGATCAGGTACAATTCACCGATGTTATCCACAGCAAAAGAAGAAACAGGAAAGTTTATTTTTTTTATAAACCGAAACATGGAATCGTTCTGTGCAATTGCTCCCGCAATACAAAAAATATTCAAAGCAAAAAGAAGGAATATATTTTTTTTACCACGGTTCATGATTTATAATATTTCAGTGTTAACTCCCCATTGTCAAATACTGCATAGCTATTGTAATTTATCCAATCACCCAGATTGATATAAACACTTTCATTATTCAATTTATATTCAATTGGCAAATGCCGGTGGCCAAAAATAAAAAAGTCGTAATGTTTTTTCTTTAGCATTTCCTTGCTGTAAATTATGAGCCATTCTTTTTCATCGCCCAGGAATTGTTCTTCTTCTTTGCCTGTGGCTGCCCTGCTTTTACGGCTGAAATAATTAGCTAATCCAATGCCGGCCGACGGATGAAGGATACCAAAAAGCCATTGCGAAAAATGATTCCTGAAAATTTTTTTCATGAATTTATAACGATGGTCTCCCGGACCTAATCCATCTCCATGGCCTATTAAAAATTTTTTCCCATTGAATTCAAATTCTTTAGGATCGTGATACACATCAATATTCAATTCCTTTTCAAAATAGCCATTCATCCACATATCATGATTGCCCACAAAAAAATGAATGATAATTCCGCTATCAGTAAGTTCGGCAAGCTTGCCCAATATCCTAACAAATCCTTTCGGAACCACTCTTTTGTATTCGTACCAGAAGTCGAAAAGATCGCCAAGGATAAAAATAACAGCAGCGTCATTTTTTATTTCATCCAGAAATTGTACCACGCGTTTTTCTCTCACAAGGCTCGACTCATAATCAGGAGCGCCAAGATGAAAATCTGAAAGAAAATATATTTTTTTAGAGGAATGAATTTGCATTAAAAATTATGAAAAGTAATTAAAAAAGCTCATCTGCAATTTCTTCTTTTGTTTTATTAAAATGAATACCAATTTTAAGAAGTATTGTGGATAATGTGCCTACTCTTATTGGATTGTGATTTGGGATAGTAATATGGTGCTGCCCATCAAGAAAAGTTGTTAATTGTATATGACTTCCACTTTGCCGGGTTACTTGATATCCAAACTTTTTTACAAGTTGAATAAATACTCTTGGAGATATATCTCTTGGAAGCCTCATGCTGAAATTACTTCTTCTTTTATCATGTGAAGCCGAATCAATTTAGGTCTCTTTTCTTCTTCAAAATGGCATTCCACAGCATCTCTTATATTTTCTTTTAATTCCTTAAGAGTATCAGCGTCAGTGATGATATCTTCTCCAATTGCTTTTGCAATATATCCTCCTTCGGGATCTTCTTCAATTAAAAAAATAATTTCGTTCATTTTAATATTTTTTATTTTCTATAAAGTTAATTAGAAAGTATCAGACTTTTTAATTAACTACAATGGCTTATCAATCAAAAATAAATAAACTTCTTTTGGACCGTGTACGCCTACTACCAATGTTTTTTCAATATCTGCGGTTCGGCTCGGACCGGCAGCAAATGTGATAAAAGAAGGCATCTTACTGCCATACTTTTCTTTTATCCCTTTGAGTGCATCGCGGGTATCATATACTAATTGGTTTATGTAAGCGATGCAAATATGTATTGGTGCGTAGGAGCTCACAGTACGGCCACTTTTCTGTGCACTGCTCATCACAATGACTCCGGTTCGTGCTACCAGGTAATGGCATGAAGTGATAGCTGCATCACAATCTGCCAGTAAAGGCACATTTATTGTAGATTTCCCTTCTAATTCCAATAGTTTTGAAATTTCATTTTCAACACAAAAAATATGATCCCATTTTTTTTGTTTTATTAAATTTTGAATTTGATTTTTTGCATCGGTTTCATTAATGCAAAAAGCAAAATTGCCCAATAGCTTAGTAAATTCTTCGGCAAATAATATTTCTAATTCGGGTGGCTGGGGCAGAAAGACAGAATTGGAACCTTCACTTTTTGGAAAAGGCAAAGGCGCCGGGTTACTCAGCGCCTCTCTTATTTTTTTTAAAATTTTTTCTTTAGAAGAAGAAACTTTCATTTTATAAGGTTGTATTTGTATCTACTACATGAATAGGAGGTTCTACCACAGCTTCCTTAGGATTATCTACAAAGTCCAAAGCTTTTTTATCTTCATAAGGTCTTTTGCCAATCAATACTTCAACATCACTTTGAAATAATACTTCTCTTTTTAATAATGCTTTGGCTAAAATCTCCACTTCATTCTTTTTACTATTCAACAATGCTTTTGTTCTTTCAAAGGCCACTACAATCATTTTTCTGACTTCTTCATCAATCATTTTTCCGGTCTCTTCACTAAAAGGTTTTTGGAAAGCGTTTTCCTGTGCAGGGTCGTAGTAGCTTACATTACCTACCTTATCATTCATGCCATATACCGTTACCATTGAATAAGCCATCTTGGTTACCTGCTGCAAATCATTACTGGCGCCAGTAGATATTTTGCCAAAGAAAATAGATTCTGCAGCGCGGCCTCCCAGTGTCATACATATCTGGTCGAGCAATTGATCCGTATTATAAAGATATTGCTCTTTGGGTGTGTATTGAGCATAGCCTAAAGCGGCTGTTCCTCTTGGTACAATGGTAACTTTTAATAATGGATAGGCATGTTCTAAAAACCAACCACAAATAGCATGTCCTGCTTCGTGATAAGCTATGATCTGCTTTTCTTCGGGCAGAATAATTTTATTTTTCTTTTCAAGACCACCGATAACTCTGTCAATAGCATCCTGAAAATCGTTCATGTCAACTGCTTCTTTCCCGTTTCGGGCAGCTATCAAAGCTGCTTCATTACACACATTTGCAATATCAGCTCCGGCAAAACCTGGTGTTTGTTCAGCTAATTTGTGAACGTCTAAAGATTGGGAAACTTTAATAGGTAAAAGATGTACTTTAAAAATTGCTTCGCGTCCCACCATGTCAGGGCGATCAATAGTTATTTGCCTGTCAAACCTACCGGGTCGCAATAAAGCGCTGTCGAGCACATCTGGTCTGTTGGTAGCTGCAAGAATAATAATGCCTATATCTGTGCCAAAGCCATCCATTTCTACCAGCAATTGATTCAAAGTATTTTCCCTTTCATCATTGCTCATCATCATATTTTTTCCACGAGCACGGCCAATGGCGTCTATTTCATCAATGAAAATAATACATGGCGCTTTTTCCCTGGCTTGCTTAAATAAATCGCGTACGCGACTGGCCCCCACCCCTACAAACATTTCTACAAAATCACTTCCGCTAAGACTAAAGAAAGGTACCTGAGCCTCGCCTGCAACTGCCTTTGCTAGTAATGTTTTTCCGGTACCCGGTGGCCCTACTAATAAAGCACCTTTAGGAATCTTCCCGCCGAGGTTAGTATATTTTTTAGGATTCTTAAGAAAGTCAACAATTTCCATCACCTCCACTTTTGCTTCATCAAGGCCGGCTACGTCTGTGAAATTAATATTTACTCTCGTGCCTTTTTCAAAGAGAGTAGCTTTTGATTTCCCGATATTAAAAATACCTCCCGGACCACCTGCACCAGCGCCGCCGCCCACTTTTCGCATCATCAAAATAAATACCAACGCAATTAAAAGTATGGGCAAAAGTGTGCTAACGATCTGGCCAAATAATTCTCCTTCATCGCCGGGAACGTCAGGAACCTGGTTTACTGTAGGATTATCTTTATAGAATTGGGATATCCTGTTAGCGAAAACTTCATCTTTAATAATGCTAAAATAAGCCTGTGGACCATCTTTAATTTTTTTTATGCCATCATAATCCTGCCCGAAAATGGGCCTGAAATAAGCTGCATCACTATCTAATTTCTGAGGATTGATAAATACCCTTACTAATTTTTTATTGCCTACGGTTTTTATTTCATCAATTTCACCCTTACGCAACATGGTAAAAAATTCAGTGTCTTTGATTTCTCCGCCGCTACTGGTATTAGTTGAGTGGTAGAGGTTATAGCCAATAATGAGAGCGAATATGATTCCATATACCCAATAAATACTAAGTTTGGGACGTTTTTTAGGGTCTTCTTCCGGAGTTCCTCCCGGCGTTGGATTTGGATTCAGTCTTCTTTGTAATGACTTTTTTTTCTGTTCTTCAGTTGCCATATCTGCTTGCTTCTGCAATATTTTTAATCTGAATTCTAAATTAAGAACCAGGCGTGTTTTTAATATTTATTGTATAATGTATGGTTTTCTTTCGAATTAATGTTCATTTATTGAAGCGTCGCTCCACATCTCTTCTAATTTATAAAATTTCCTTGGGCCTTGCAACATGATATGGACAACCACATTTACATAATCAATCAGGATCCATTGTTCACCTTGCCTGCCTTCATGTTTATAAGGATTTTCGCCACATTTTTTTTTCACTTCTTCTTCCACAAAATCAGCTATTGCCTTCAATTGTATCAAATTATTAGCTTCGCAAATAATAAAAAAATCGGTAACAGCTTCAGGGATTTTTTTTAGATCGAGACTTACGATTTTTTCACCTTTTTTTTCCTGTATTGCATGGATAATAGTTTTAAATAGTTTGCTATTTCTTGTTATCCTTGTTACGGCCTGCCTTTTTCTTTTTTCAAGTAACATTAAATTATTCAAATGCATTCATTTTTAATCGTATTCTAATTTCAGCAATCTGCAAAAATAAATTTATTCTGTTACATTGCAGATTAACGTGTAAATTTTGTATCTATTTTATCAAAAATACTAATTCTTTTTTAATCTGATTTGATGATTTCAAATTCTAAAAATATGCTCATTCTTGATAGTGTGGATAGTACCAACAACTATGCCATGGCGTTGATTAAGAATGGGAAACCAACTAGCATAAAAGCTGTATTTGCCATGGAACAAACTCATGGAAAAGGCAGGCGCGGGAAGCATTGGAAAAGTACTAAAGGCGATAATATCATTTTATCTATCCCTTTGCAAATGCAGTGGCTGCCTATATCACAACAATTTCAACTAAGTGTGGCCGTATCCTTAGGATGTTACCGCCTGATGTCTGAGTATACTCCTGGAAATGTTTTTATTAAATGGCCAAATGATATATTTATCAATGACACTAAGGCAGGAGGTATTTTAATTGAAAATATTATTAAAGGTACTTTATGTCAGTGGTCAGTGATCGGAATTGGCTTAAATATCAATCAGGGAAAATTTGAAGATTTAGATTTAAAAGCCACATCGCTTTCTATAAGTACAAAAAAATTGTATAATGTTTTACAACTTGCCGGGGAATTACGTTCATTTGTATTAAAAGAAATAGAGGATTTAAAATCGGGGAACTTTTTGCAAATGCTGGATGCCTATAACCAAAATTTATTTGCCAGAAACCGGTTAGTAAAATTAAAAAAACAAAACATTGTTTTCGAAACAAAAATTATTGGGGTTTCTGTATCAGGGCAATTAATTACACAAGATGCTCTTGAAAGGAGATTTAATTTTGATGAAGTGCAATTTAATGGAATGGTTTAATGGGAATTGCAGTAAAGCAACAAATAAAGCAGTTTCTCATACTCAGCAAACAAACAAAAATTGCAGATTTCGTTTGGCATTTGGATAGCGTGGGCATTTATAATTTTCAGCCCGGAGCATGAACAAAGGATGAGGAAATGCACGTTAGCCCACGCTATCGCAAATACACTTATTAGGGTTTACCTATCTTTCTCACGATAATTGAAGTTGCCTGTTTTCAAGAGTTACGTTGAAATGGATGTCTGCTTTCAGCGCTTTAAAAACTTTAATAACTGTGTCAATTGTCGCGCTGTTCGCGCTGCTTTCCAATTTGGAAATCTGAGCTTTTTGTACGCCCACTAATTTTCCTAATTGTTCCTGTGTCAATTTCCTTTCTTGTCTTGCTTTTTTAATCATGTGGCTCAACACTTCCATGTTAAGTTCATATTCGTAATCGTCCCTGTCTTTTGTTCCAACTTTGCCGATGTATTTGTCTTTCATTTCGGCAAGTGTGTATGTTTTCATTTGTGTCTTTGGCATAATGTTATTTTTTGTGCTTGTTCTCAAAATATTTTTTTCTGATATTCTCTGCCCGTTCAATTTCTTTTGCGGGCACTTTGTCTGTCTTTTTTATAAATCCGTGGGTTGCGAGGACGAATGTTTGTGAATTGTCTTCCTTGTCCCAAAATGCAAGCAACCGAATTTCATTTCCTGAATGTTTTGTCCTGAATTCCCAAATTTCACCGTTTAATTTTTTAAAGAGTTTCGGATTATTTGTCTGTTCGGCAAGGTCAACATTATAAAACACTTTCCTTGCCGCTTTCTGGTCAAGTTCGCCAATGAACTCGTCGGCTTCTTCTAAAAATATTACCTGGAAATATTGCAATCTTAAAGTTTAGACGAAGATAACAAATGTTTCTAAATATAGAAATATTTGTTTTGTCTGTCAATTTGCTGTGGAATGCTCGCTCAGGTGATGCATAACAATTTTATTTTAATAACATTCTTCTGGTTAAAAAAAGGCTGCCTCAATTGAGACAGACTCTTTTAAACAAATTCCTTTTATTTTAATGAGGTGTAACTGTATATATTCCGGTTATAAAATTCACATCTATCAAGTAAGTTCCTGCTGCTGAAGGCGCAGGAAAATCAGATCCCCCGCTTACAGCGTATTGAAAAGTACCTTTGACGCCAGCACCCGGTACAGACGCATCCTTAAGATTGTATTTTTCATCCCAACTGCCATTTACGGGCAATAAATCAAAACCCCCATTTCCTACTGATAAAGGAGTAGTGATCTGAAATTCTGCATTGGAAAGTTGTATAAATTGTTGTGAAGGCACCGGAACCGGTTGATTCCAACCGTTGAGAGTAGCGCCACCAATAATATATAAGTTAGCTGGAATTGCATCCCCTGCCAGAGTTAGCGAACCGGTATAGGATGAAACAGAATAGATGCCTGTCTGGAAATTGAATATTAATGTATAATATCCTGCTGTAGCTGGTGCAGGAATATCATTACCTGATCCAGTTGATGCCTGAAACGAACCGGAAACCCCGGCACCCTGAACGCTGGCATCTGCGACATTATATTTATTATCCCATGATCCGTTCACCGGCAATAAATCATATCCGCCGTTTCCTGTTGATAAATAAATAATAACGCCGAATGTAACAGAATCTAATTGTGTCATTTGTTGGGTGGGCACAGGAACCGGCTGACCCCAACCGCCGGGAGTAGCACCACCAATGATATATAAACTATCAGGAACCGGTATTTTTGGCGGTATTTTATAGGGTGTCATCTGTACTGTAATTACATTTGATTGATATTGCTCATTATTATTGGCATAAGACGAAGTAACTCTTATGTCAACAGGATAAGGTGTATTGAATGCGAATCCCCAACCAAGTAAAGCATTATTTAACTGCTTCGCAGTTAATGAATCTGATAAGGCTCCATTTACAACAAAAGTAACTTCATGCGAAAAATTTCTTCCCGAAGAATCCATTTCGATTGTAAATTTCTGGTTGGCAGAATCCGTAGCATATTTTGGATTTGTCCAGTTTAGCGTAAGCACCGTAGATGCCGAATCAGAAGGAGAGGGCGATACAGTAGTAGTTGAGGCCTTCAATGTTACCGCATTACCATTTGGATAAAATGTGTTGGTCATTTTTTTACAGGCACTAAATATTATCAAACAAGTGATAATCGGGAAAAGAATTTTTGAATTATATTTCATATAATTTATTTATAATAATAATTGAGTGTTGCTATCAAGTTTAACCTGTTTATTGAGTTATTGTATATACCCCAGTTTGAAAATTAACTGTTACAGTATAAGTGCCGCTTAGGGCAGGCCCATTAAAATTATTGGCGGCATTATAAGCAAATGTCCCTCCTTCCGGTAAGGAAGATGCATTTGCAGTAGCGTATTTATTACTCCAATCCCCTGCTACAGGCACTAATAAAAATTGCTGGCCTCCTATTAATTGTAGTGTTATCTTATACAATGTTGGGCTAATCTGTGTTAATTGCTGGTTCACAGGTGAGGTTACTGAACTTGGAGCGCCAGTTACCATCCAACTATCAGGCGTTGCACCACCAGTAATGTATAAAGTACCCGATGAAGGGGGTGCGATAACTGGCGGCGGTGCATAAGGGGTTACTACATAAGTAAGCACGTTTGAGTACAAGGGCAAACTCCCCTGGTTTAAAAAACTTTCAAGGCGTAAGGCAATTTGATGAGGAACGCCGGTTTGCAAAAGCAAAGAATTACCCAATTTAGCATTCAAATCTCCTACAGTAAAATTTGTACCTAAAACTGACGTCATAGAAATTTCTACAATCTTGGGATTAGTGAAGTTAGAGCCAACAGTATCAATTTGTAAAGTATAATTTACATTTAATGAACTTATCCCGTTGCTGAAAACATAATTAGGATTAGTCCACGATAAGATCAGGGCGGTACTTAGTGAATCTGACGGAGATAAAACAACTGTATCTTTGTCGGCAATATTAGATGATAGTACAGGAGCAGTAGCAACGCCTGCATAATCAAGTTTTGTTTCGGTTTTCTGGCAGGCAGTAAACAAAAGCAACCCGCTTAAAGCAATTATCGTTTTATTGAAATATTTTTTCATACTAAATATTTTAATCATTAATTATTAATACCCGGGGTTTTGAACCAGGTTGTGATTAGCAGAAATATCAAAAGTTGGTATAGGAAATAAATTACGATAATCACCAACAGCTGTACCATTTTTTACACCACCTTTCCATGCCCACAAATAGGCGCCTGTGGTAAATTGATTGTACCTGATCAAATCTGTACGCCTGAATCCTTCCCAAAATAACTCGCGCCCTCTTTCATCTAAAATATCCTGTAATGAAATACTTGCAACATCTCCTGAAGTATTTCCATAGGCTCTTGTGCGTAATGCATTATAATAAGTCAAAGCCTGCGCTTGTGTACTAGTAGTAGCGCCACGTAATACAGATTCTGCGTATATCAGGTATATTTCGGCTAACCTGAACAGGGGCATATCAATACTTGAAAAGACAGTTGTTGGGTCTGTATCAGGATCTTCAGTACCCGACCTTGTGCGGTTCCTGAATTTATAAGATGAATAACCATTTGTAGGAGCATCAAGCAATTGAGTCATCTCTAAAGTTTGGCCTTGAGTCCAAAATTGTCCTCTTAAATCATGTGCTGTATCAAAAAGGGCTACAAATTGCTGGGTTACACGAATACAATTCCAGGTACCCGCCTGCGCACCTCCCGAAACAGATTGGGGAATGCCTGCCGGGCCATTCACTAAAAAAGTAGTACCTCCATAAGTTTGCGTGTGAGTTCCATCATAAGGAATAGTAAGAATAAACTCATCTGTATTCAGATTATTATCCGCAAGCATTAATTCTGAATACTTTGGATGGAGGGTATAGCCTACATTAATTACTTTATTACAATAAGTAATTGCACTGTCATACTCAGGCGTTCCGGTATAAACACCCGCATTTAAATAGATACGGGCTAATAAAGCCCACGCAGCAGCCTGATCAGCACGCCCATATTGATTTTGCCTTGGCGCCACTAAATCCGGAACAATTGCCTTTAATTCAGATTCTACATACTTAAATAAATCGGCGCGTTGTATTTGCTTTGGAAGCGTAGACCCAATAACTGTATTTTCATCAACAAAGGGAGGGTTTCCATACAAATCCATCAGCACCCAATACTGGTACGCTCTTATAAAACGAGCCTCAGCCCTGTATTGCCTTATTGTATCTGCACTTGCCCCGGTAATACCCCGTGAACTCAAATTGGCATCTGAAGACTGTTTAATAAAATCATTGGCTAAAGTAATTTGAAAAAAGGAACGGTAATATAAACCGCCAACTACCTGGTTAGAGGCATCCCACTGCATTTCATGTATCAGCAACGGATCTGTATTACTGTGATAATTCCAACCTGCCTCATCAGTAGTAAGGCACTGCAAATACCAAAAATCACGAAAAAAATCAGAACTGCCTTCATCTGAAATTATTTGGGATGGAATATCCGGCTGCCCGGCCCCTCCCTCGTTACCTGTTAGCGCCCATGCACTATAAACTTTAGCTATTGCTTGCTGATAGCCTTGTGAGGTACTGTATAACTGCGCCGGCGTTAAATTATTGGTTGGGGATAAATCAAGTTTTTTAAGACAGCTTGTCAAAGCCGAGGTTAAAAAAACAACAACAATGATTATTTTGAAATTTTTCATATAACTTAACTTAAAAATGGTTGTTTAAAAATTTAAATTGAATCCTAAAGAAAAAATTCGTGGCCGGGGATATGGATTGGTATCAATACCACTACTAACTTCCGGATCTATCCCCGGATAATTCGTAATGACAAAAGCATTCTGAACATTAATGGTACCACGCAAGCTCGCCTTTCCATTTATTATTTTACCAAAATCATAGCCTATATTAAAATTATCCATTTTCAGGAAAGAAGCATTATACAGATAATAATCACTAAGAAATTGAGTAGTAGTATTTCCTTTAAATAATGTCGTTAAATAGCTTGTTGACACATTATTTATTGTCGATCCCCCTAAAATATTGGTTAAACTTCCATCTGTTGCTAAAAACTGATCATATACATAATTGTTGAAACTGGCGCGTAATACAAAGCCCGCACTCCATTTTTTGTAAGATAAGTTTGTGCTGAAACCAAAAAATAGGTTAGGGTCTGCACGATGGTTTTTTACAACATCGCTGCTATTAATTATTCCATCCCTGTTTACATCATTAAATAATCCTTCAATTGGAAGGCCGGTTTTGCTGTCATAAATCTGCTGGTATAAATTGAATGTATTTTTGCTATAACCAACAGTATTAATAAAAGCAAATCCCTGTGCTCCTGTTCCGTTGATCTGGCCACTTGGGAAACCGGGATAAGTGGGATCGTCTGGTATTACGGTTAAGTTAGTAATAACGTTTTTGTTATAAGACATATTAAAATTTACATCCCAATTCAGATCTTTACTTTTAATAGCCTGGGCATTAATATTGAATTCTACACCCGTATTTTTCATATCCCCAACATTTGATAAAATAAACGCTGAAAAGTTGGTACCTGCAGGCTCGGGAATACTTTCTAAAAGCCTTGAAGTTTTCTTAATATAAAAATCAATACTCCCGTTGATCCGGTTATTTAAAAAACCATAGTCTATTCCAATATTTGAGGTAGCAGTTTGTTCCCAAGTCAAGCCTGCATCATAACCACCAGGACGATAACCCTGAATAAATTGGTTTCCAAACTGATAGGCTGCTGTTGAAGTGGCTAAAGAATAGGAAGGTAAAAAAGCATAGTTGGCAATACCATCTTGCTGGCCTGTTATACCATAACCAATACGAAGTTCAATATCTGAAATTGTTTTACTGTTTTGCAAAAACTTTTCCTGACTTATTTTCCACTTAAATGCGCCTGAAGGGAATGCCCCCCATTTATTAGGCTTTCCAATATTGCTAAATGTCCCTGTTCCAAAAGGGCCAAACCGGGAAGACCCATCCTCACGTACGGTACCTGTTAAGTAAAACCTATTGTCATAAGAATACGCCGCTCTTCCAAAAAAAGAAATGATCGTGTTTTGGGGTATATCGAACCGGGCTGTGGAATCTCCATCAGATAGCTTTACCCCTGTTGCGCTATAACTCCCATATTCATAATTAGTAGTTTGAAAATTATTATAAGAATACCCTGCAACCGCATCTAACTTACTTTTAATAGATTTAAAATCTTTGACATAATTTAAATAATATTCAGCTACTGTATTTTGTATAGTGCTTTTGTATTGCCCGCTTGATCCTCCCAGTGTTCCAGGATTGGCTACATTATAATTAGAGGCTGCACTGTCAGGGATAAATGTGGTACCCTTCCCGTCCGCAACATCATATCCCAGGTTTACCTTTACGTGCAGATCTGGCAAGAAAGGAAGACTATAATCTAATTGAATATTACCAATACTTCTTAAAGGGTTTGATATATTTCTATTTTCTTCCAGCAATCCAAGAGGATTATATGGAATCTGCGAACGCAAGTTACCATTGGCATCCACCCATTCCTGATATCCTCCAAATCTTTTGCTACTTGAATATACAGGTTGTGTAGGATCATAACCTATTGCAGCGCCAATAGCATTTTGGTTGGCAAATCTTGTATTTTCAAAACTTCCTTTTAAACTAATATCCACTTTTAAATGATTATTCAATAAAACAGGATTAAGTGCAAGTGAAACGCTCGTCTTTTGCAGGTCATCTGTTTTTAAAATGCCACTCTGATTTTGATATCCAATAGAAACTCTGTAAGGTAAATTTTTAATGCCACCACTTATACTAATGTCATTGGTTGTTCCTAATGCATTTTGGAAAATTTGGTTTTGCCAATTAGTATTAGCACTTCCTAATAAAGCTATTTGTGCAGCTGAACCATTTGCATTCACAACTGATCTCATTTGGTCACCGTTCAAAACACTGGCTTTTTTAGCAATGGTTGACAGCGAGTTAACTGTGCTGAAACTCACCCTCAATGCCCCGCTTCTGCCTTTCTTAGTTGTTATTATTATTACACCATTTGCGGCCCTTGAGCCATAAATAGCCGCAGCCGAAGCGTCTTTCAAAACTGTAAAAGACTCAATATCATCAGAATTAATCATGCTCAATGGATTTGCTGCTCCGGCTATTGAAGGAGTACCATCAAGATTTGTATTAGGCGCTAAAGGAACTCCATCAATAACAATTAATGGATCGTTGCTAGCATTTAAAGAAGAACCACCGCGAATACGGATTGTACTTCCTGCGCCAGGTGCGCCACTATTAGAAATGACAGAAACGCCCGCTACCTTACCGGCAATCATTTGCTCAGGAGTAGTAATTGCCCCCTTTTGAAAATCTTTTTCTGTAACGGTAGAAATAGCGCCCGTGAGATCTGTTTTAAGTGCTGTTCCATAACCAATCACTACTACTTCACCCAATTTTTCTGCAGAGACCTCCATAGAAACATTGAGAGACGATTGATTGGCAACAGCTACATCCTTCTGAGCATAACTGGCGGAAGTAAAAACCAATGTGGAAGTGGGAGAGGCCTCAATAGAAAAATTTCCATTAGCATCCGTTTGCGTAGCAGTTTTGGTTCTTCGAACCGTTACTGTTACTCCTTGTATCCCCAATCCGCTTTTGGAATCTGTAACCTTGCCTGTAACAGTGTTTTGCGCTTTAACGCCAAAAGCTACAAGAGTAAAAAATAACAATGCGTATGTCTGCTTTGATATTTTAGAAATGCTTTTTCTCATGAGAAAAATTTGAATTTTAAATGTGTTTATGTTTCGGTTTATTGATCTGGATAGATAAGTGTGTAAATCGTACACAATTTATATTATTTTTTTACACCAAAGTATTTTCTTAAATTTTTTTTTCTGATTTTTTTTTCTGATTAATTAAATGACCTGACCCGGTCGTTAATTCTTCTTGATTTTATCTGCAATCGTTTATCCGAATCTTAGACAATTGTTTTATAAAAATTGCTGCACCGGTTAAAAGAAATTACTTTTTTTTGACTAAATTCTTAAAACAAATTCAAACCATTTGCTCTTTTCGTACAATCAAAAACAATTAAATGCATTGTTTTATCTCTATTTACCTGAATTTACAAATCACTATTTTTTGTTTGTTTACTGCAATAATTAAATTTATTATGCCCTTTAAAAATCAATCCCGCTCCACGTCTTTTTATTCTTCTCATATTTTTCATAATCAAATTTATACAACCTTCCCGGGCGGTGTGGTACATTTTGTTCGTCTTCGCCCATGTCCACCAAATAATCCATCGAGAAAAACTTCTTCCTGAAATTTCTTCTGTCAAGTTTTTTATCAAGAATCGCCTCATACAGATTTTGTAATTCCCGAAGTGAAAATTTATTAGGTAGCAAGCTTAATCCCAAAGGATGTTCCTGCACGCGCTTCTGCAGCCATTCAATACATAAATCAAATATTTTTTTATGGTCAAATAACAATTCGCTCACACTATCCACTTCATGCCAATGCAATTCATTATCTAATGTTTTTAATTTGTGATGTTGCACATTTATTAAAGAACAATAGGCTACTGTAACTACTCTTCCGGCCGGATGACGTCCAAATGCCCCAAATGTGTGTACCTGTTCCAGGTAAAGATCATTTAATCCTGTCCTTTGTTTTAAAATTCTATAAGCGCTTGTATCCAGGTCCTCTTCAGGTTTTACAAGATCCCCAAGTAACGAAAATTTATTATGGTATTTTTTTAAATCAGATCGAATAAGTAATACCTTAAGTTTGTTTTCATCAAAACCAAAGATTACGCAATCAACAGAAAGTGCAATTCGGTTAATACTTTGCACTTCAGTCTGTAGTCCTTTGAAGGTTTTTGAATTTTTTGCTTCAATTTTTGTGGTTGGCATTGGAATTCCTATTTCAGTTAATTTGAAATTTTATGATCAATTACTTTTTATAAACTTGATACATAGGTTTTGATCAGGCGCGGAGATCGAAAGAAAATAAGTGCCTTCAGCAAACATAATTATTTTATTTATTTCATAAGTATTATTTCCCGATTCTATCGAAATCTCCTGCTTTAGTAATTGTCTTCCAGTAATATCTGTTATAACAAGGTTTGCTTTTTCATTGGTAGGAGATTGGATATTCAATTTTAGTGAGCCACTTACAGGATTTGGGTTTATTTGAGCTTTCCAATTTTGGATTGTTGAATTTATACTGATAATAGAACTGTAAGTAAAATTGCCATCTATGTCCACCATTTTTAACCGATAATATTCCACCGTAGAATTGCCTAAAGAATTATCCGTGTAACTGTAACTGTTACTTCCGGTTGCTTTTATATCGGAAACAAAAGAAAAATTTTGTCCATCATTACTTTTGTCCAATTCATAATGATCCAGGTTTAATTCATCAGCTACCTTCCAGGATAATATATTATTATTGCCATCATTTCTTCCTGAAAAATTGATAAGTGTAACTGGTAAGGCACCAGCAAGATTCACATACACATAATATTGGCCAGGCTGAAGGGTAACATTTTGTAAAGAAGCAGACACTACCGAAGTGTCTGCTCCTGTAAATATATTATACCAGGTACCTGTACTGGGGAAGGATATTGTTCCGGTCTCCTGGGCCACATCAAAATTACCATACACCATCACCTGCAATGGAGAGCCATTAACACTCATCCATTTTATAGCCCCGGATAAATCTTTATTGACTGTGCCAGTAGTGAATGTGGAAAGATAGGCAGGGACATTTCTTAAGTTCAGTAATTTGCTGTAAACATTGTATAATGCAAGCCTGTCCGGTTGAGTATAATAATCCCATCGTATAGGTTTCGGGTCAATGCTTGCGCAAGTGGTAGTGCCGTTGCTGCAGGCATTTGGCGAATAATCATAGCCTAATTCTCCAAACATCCACATCATTTTTGGACCCGGTATCATAGACCAAAATGCAGTAGTCATTGCCGCTCTTTGAAGTGCTGTAGCAGTATCCTTTACATTATAGCTGCCGGAAGAAGCGCCATAATTCTCATTTTTAAACATGACTCTTTCATCACCACCTAATGTCTCATCATGGCTTTCCTGGTAAGTCACCATACCGGGTTGTGTTAATCCGGCACTTGAATAAATACCATTACTAAAATCAGCTCCGCTATTGTAGTAGCCCATAGAAGCCTGTGTAAAAGCATAATTTTCATCAGCCCCATTACCCCAGGTAAGCATTCCGTAATTTGTATAAATTACCTGTTCAGCATTATTTACAAAACTTTCCAGAATGCAATAGGTGGATGGCTTTATGCTTTCCAGTTCGTCATAAATGCTTTTCCAGGTACTTACTCTTCCCGCATCGTAGGTAGTTTCCCAACTGTCATCAGTAAGACTATATTGAGTTTGAGTATATCCACCAGCCAGATCAAAACGATAGCCGTCAATATGATAATTATTAATCCAGTATGCATACACTCTGTTTCGAAGATCGATCGTTGCCTGGCTGGAATGGTTAAATTGATTACCTACATTATATGGATGAGTAGGAAGAGAATCGAGCCATGGATTTTGTAGGGTTGGAGTATTGGTTGAAGAATTCCAATACATTGATGCCAGTGGCGAACTGCTAAAAACATCCTGCATTGCCAGGTCCATAATTACTGCAATTCCGTTTTGGTGACATACATCCACAAATTGTTTCAAAGCATCAGGAGTCCCGTAAACTTTATCAGGAGCAAAAAAGAAATTAGGATTGTATCCCCAGCTACTGGCGCCTTCAAAATTGCAGAAAGGCAAAACTTCAATGGCATTGATACCCAATTTTTTCAAATAATTTAAAGTATCTGTAAGTGTAGTCCAACTTTCAGTAGTCACAAAATCGCGTACCAACAACTCATAAATAACCAAATTTCTTTTATCCGGTTTTACAAAACTATTATCGTTCCAGCTATAAGGTGTTTGGCCTGTTTGTAAAACACCCGCAAGTGTGCCGGCAGCCTGGGTTGGAAAAGCTTTCAATCCGGGAAAATTTCCTGCAGGAATATATGGATCAGCACTTTTATCCAAAACCAATTGGGAATTATAATCTGCTACCTGGAGGCTGTTGTCAATCAAATACTGATAAGCATACTGAGTTCCTGAAGTTAAACCTTTTATGGTAACCCAATATCTAAGTCCGTCAGAGGTTTCATTCATTTGATAAGGAGAGGATGCTGTCCAGTTATTAAAATCACCAAGCACCATGACCTGTTTTTTATTAGGAGCATATAGAACCAATGTTACCGAATCAGTAGAAGGATAATAATTAATGCCATCCGTTACACCAGCCGGCAATGGTGCGATTGTATTTGCGGAAGCTACATAAAAAGAAAGTGTGTCGCTATTAGTATTGGCGCCATTAGTCACTTTTTCAATAATCGTTTGAGTTCCGAATGCGGAAATGGTGGCATTAGTACTGTCTTTAGTTCCGGTTGCAGTTGAAATAAGATTTCCATTAAAATAAATTTGAATGGTGCTTCCAGCCTGGCTTGCTTTGCCAACTATTGGCAGATTATCACCCACGGTTTTTGTGATCGCTTCCGGTATAGGAGAATATTCCGGCTGCCGGTATGGATTATCAATTCTTGCATAAAGGCCATTATCATAAACCGGAACGTACATATCACTTGCATCCGCATTCCGTTGCACAGTATTCCCGTTTCCACTTCTAAAAAGAATCGCTATTTTTTGAATGGTTTCCGTAGGATCAGTCAGTCCAAAAAAAGTCCGCAAACCACCTGTTATTGTGAAAGACCATTCATTATTTCCTAAATATGCAGCCTGCCAGGCGGGGTTTGTTACGCCCCAGGTGGTGACCACATGCAGCCAATCGCTTGGACTTGTGCTTTTATTTGTGATCACTCCGATGTGAACATACACATCTGTTACAGGCGTATAATTAAACAAACCCTTATTTCCATAATTTGCATCAACTGTTATAGTAACAGGAGATGAACTTTCCTGCGGAAAATCGGGTGTCCACGATAATAATTGAGAAAAACTTTGGAAAGAAAAAAACAGGATACATATAGAAAGTAAAATTTTTTTCATGCTGCATTATTGAATGAATGTGTAAATTAAACACATTATTTGAGAAAATCATTTTTTTTGAAAAATTTTTTTTCTGAAGTAAATAATTTATCCGGAAATTGGATTAAAAAAGAAAAGTTTAAATAAAAATCTTTGATAAAAGTTCGTTTACTGTAAATAAGACCTTCCAGGTTTTTAAAAACCTGGAAGGTCTTATTCGGACTTTTAAAGAGTCGTCAAATCTGACATTTCAAAGGATTATTTTTTTTACAGCAAAACAACTTTTATTGAAGATTTCTAAACTACCTAAACCACTCCAAACTAATAAACTAATTAACCAATTAACTAATAAACTAATAAACTAATTTACCATTTACCTTTGCGCCACAATGCATTACGCCTCAGTAGAAAATTTAAGTAAATCTTTCGGGATCAGAACCCTTTTCAAAAACATCAATTTTCATATAGAAGAAGGAGATAAAATTGCCTTTGTTGCCAGGAATGGCAGTGGGAAAACAACACTTTTAAAAATAATTGCCGGTAAAGAAACCGCAGATTCTGGAACGATCTGGATACATAAAGAAGTAAAAGTGATTATGCTGCAACAGGAAACTGTCTTTGAGAACGAAAGAACTATCTGGGATAATATTTTAAATCTCGATAATCCGGTGGTTCGCCTGGTAAAAGAATATGAAATGCTTTTGGATGAAGAAGTGCATAATGAAAATCGTATCAATGAATTGATCACCGGGCTTACCGAAGCAAATGCGTGGAATTTCGAAAGTGATCTGAAACAGATCCTGGGGAAATTAAATTTGCATCACCTCAACGAACCGGTAAAAAATTTGAGTGGAGGTCAATGCAAGAGAGTAGCGCTGGCGCAGGCCTTAATAGAAGCGCAATTGCATGAAGGAAAATGTTTATTGATTCTTGATGAGCCTACAAACCACCTGGATGTGGAAATGATAGAATGGCTTGAAAACTTTTTGGCAAGCAATAAAAGCACGCTGTTATTGGTAACGCACGACCGTTATTTTCTGGACACTGTTTGTAATGAAATCGTAGAACTGGACGATGAAAAAATCTATGTTTATAAAGGGGATTATGATTATTTCCTGGAACAAAAATCCCTGCGACAGGAAATTCAGCAAAGTGAATTATTAAAAGATAAAAATATTTTCAGGAAGGAACTGGAATGGATGCGCAAACAACCTAAAGCAAGAACCACAAAATCAAAAAGCCGGCAAGATGCTTTTGTAGAAATAGAAGACAGGGTAAATCAGAAGAAAGAGGTGGCAGAAGTATCGCTACAAGTGAAAATGACGCGTATGGGCGGAAAGGTTTTGGAGATGAAAAAAGTATATAAATCTTATGGCGATAAAGTGATCATGCACGGATTTGATTACATATTTAAAAAAGGAGAAAGAATTGGGATTGTTGGCAAAAACGGAACAGGAAAATCTACTTTCTTAAAAGTAGCGCTTCAGATTGTTCCGCCCGATAGCGGAAAAATAAACCATGGAGATACCATTGTTTTTGGAAATTTTGCGCAGGAAGGCCTTCAATATAAAGAAGATAAAAGAGCCATTGAATATGTAAAAGATTTTGCCGAGTTTTTTCCGTTGGCCGATGGAAGCAAAATCAGCGCTTCGCAATTCATGGAAAAATTTGGTTTTACAGCACAGCAACAATTTACTCCATTGAGCAAATTAAGCGGTGGCGAAAAACGAAGGCTGCATTTATTGAGTATCCTTTTTAAAAATCCTAATTTTTTGGTTCTTGATGAACCGACAAATGATTTGGATCTGCAAACTTTGCGTACGCTTGAAGAATTTTTGCAGGATTTTCCGGGGTGTATTTTAATTGTAAGCCACGACAGGTACTTTATGGATCGCCTGGTGGATCATCTTTTTGCTTTTGAAGGAAACGGAGAAATAAAAGATTTCCCCGGTAATTATTCCCAGTACAGAATGTGGAAACAATTGGAAGAAAACAAACCGCAAAAGCCTGAAGGTGAAATGCTGAAAGCTCAAAGCACACGGCTGAACGCTGAAAGCTCAAAGCCAAAAGTGGAAGGGAAACTTTCTTTCAAAGAAAAAACCGAATTTGAAAAATTAGAAAAAGAAATAAAAGACCTGGAAAAAGAAAAAAAAATATTGGAAGTAAAATTAAATAATAGCTCATCTGATGACCGGATAGACTTTGAAAAACTCCAGGAAACATCCGAAAGATTAAGCAGCATCATTGTGCTTCTTGATAAAAAAGAAATGCGTTGGCTCGAACTAAGCGAGAAAGCGTTCTTATAAATCACAAAAAATCTTTTCCGAAAAGGTGAAATAATATCCCTTTCCAGCTATTAAAATTTTTAGAATTAGGTAGATTAAGCGCAAATCTTTTATGGAATTAAATTTAGAAGCATATGATTTTCAAATGAATTGCCACTTGCTTTAGCATGTGGACAATATTTATAAGAATTGACAGGCTTTAGCCAAATTCTTATAAGAGTTTTAGGCTAAAGCCGAATAAA
>DATCFT010000052.1:0-25807 GCA_036509335.1 Hanamia sp. | reverse complement strand
GTATAATCATATTTTGGTGAATAAAACTTTCTTGCTTTGTAAAAGCCCATTGGAGCAATAGATAGCACTCCAACAGATGCAATATTATCAGACATTTCATCGCCCCTTTTGGTAGTAATAACCAATACCCCATTTCCTCCTTCCATGCCATACATACTTGCGCTGGCATTTTTTAGCACTTCAATTGTTTCTATCTGGGATGAAGGAATGACATTTACATCATAAGGTTCAATTTTACCAGTTTTATTCCGTAAGTTAGCTACACTTCCGTCAAGGACTACTATCATGGGTCCTGTATCAAATGGCGTTAAATAAGGAGCATTTTGAAAGAACCCAATACCATGCAGTCTCCCATTTAAACTGGTTGATAATTGTCCACCTACCCTTTCAATTTCATCAGCATGCATTACCTGGTCGGCGTGCCCTGCACCGGCAAGACTTTGTGTGCGATATTGATCATCCTGATTTTTGGCTTTTACTTTTACTTCTTTTAGCACTATGGCTTTACCATTGCCATATTTTATATCTTCTTCTCTGACACTTTTCGCATTTTCGAGATAAACTGACATGACCGAATCATTAACAATATGCGAAGCGAGGCGTGGGTTTACAGATACTTCAGGTTCAATATTGTCATTGAAGTAGATGATCTTTGTGTAGTTTTTACCCCTTGAATTTACAGCGCTTAATTCAAAATGAGTTGTATCGGTAAAAGCAATATTTGAAAAGTGAAACACACCTATACTATCGGAAACACTGCTTAACACAGAGCCGCCCTGAGTAGGTATCAAATTAACTGTACCATTTGCTAAGGGTTTTCCAGTCAGGTTCGTTATTTTGCCGCTAATTTCCAACGCTTTTTCCGGCTGATAAACTAAAGGCGTGTAATTAGTATCCATCACCTGCTTCCATTCAAAAAGGCGGTAACCCTGCGTAAGCATTAATGCATCCAGGTTATCGCGGGCATTTTCACTGGTATCATTAAAATAATAATTAGGTTGCTCTACATAGCCCATCAACTCTGAAGTAAGCAGAAGATTAGTTAGAATAGTATGTTCATTATTTACGTCTTCAGGCACTTTGCTTTCATCTGTTACAGAAACTGAAAAATGCCCTGCAACAGTTGAATCTGTTGGATCTTTTGCATTCAGCAGTAAACTGACTTTTTCTCTCTTTTTGTATTCTGCTTTCGCTGTATCAAGTTGTAAGCTAATCAGGTCATTGTTTTGTACAAAGAATAAACGTTCGCATAACGGTACACCATTCTCTGAAAATAAAGTTATTTTATTAACTCCTGTTTTAAGAAGCCTTTTTTGCATGTCAAGAGTAATTGTTTGGGCTTCCAGTTTCAAGGTATAAGTAATGGTTTTCCCTCCGGAATAAATAAGTAAGAGAAAATTTTTATGCCTGTTAGAAGGAATAAAAGCATCATTTGTCTGTATGGTGAATGATACTTTTGAAATAGATTGGTTACCAACTGATAATGTTATACCCGAGGCTTCAGCTATTGGTAAATCAATTATCTTTTTTGTGCCATCGCCAAAATCTACTTTTGCTTGATACGTTTTGCCTTCTTCGGGAGAAAGAAAGAAATATCCCATGCCCAGATGTGAAGATGAAAATGAGCAGACCTGTTGATTGTTGTTATCAAGTATTACACCTTTTATATTAAAACCTAAACCATTTGCATCAATTGCTTTAAAACCTACTTTTGATCTGATACCGGTAACAAGTTTACCTCCTTCCGGGAAAAACTGAAGATCAACTTTATCCTCTACATCTTTCAAGGGTTCATTATTCAGATTTGCGGATAAATGGATTTCTTTTAATGATGCGACAGGAATTATCAGGTCAAAGAATTCTGATTGTCCATTATTAAGCATCAATTGAGTATATGCCCTTACTCTGTAATTACCTGGCGGCAATGAATCGGGCAAAGCAAAGTCGCCCCATGCAAGGCCACTGTCCAATTGCAATTTTAATGACTGCTCAATTTTATTTTCAGTATCAATAAAATCTACATGCAGTACACCACTTAATTCAGAAAGTTGGTGTTGCTCGCCTTCCGTTACATAAGCTTTAAAATAAATAGTATCGCCGGCTGCGTAATAAGGTTTATCAAATTGCAAATAAGCATTTTCGAAGAGATGGTTTGAAAAAAAAGTCTTAAGTCGTTCAGTTATGTTTAAATCTGCGTTAACATAAGATTGCCCAAATGTTCCTAAACAAAAACAGAAAACCAAAGTGAAGCATAAAAAAATTTTTTTCATGTCTTAAAGAATTAGTCTTGCAAATTTTTGAGTAGAATACAAACTTTTATCTTTTTTAAAGTTAGGATATAATACTTTATCACTTTGTTTTTATTTGTTTCATTGCTTCTGAAACCTCTTCTACAGGGCGCTGGCAGGTTTTATTTTCACAGACATAGATCATGGTTTTGCCTTTCACTAATTTATTTTCAAGTAACGGAAGGCCGCTTTCGCTGTCCCCTCCAAGATAAATAGTATTGGGTAAATATTTTTTTTGTAATTGCGTAAGCTTTTGCTGCCAGTCATTTCCTACAATGGCCACTTCGTAAGGAGAACGAATTTCCAAAGCCATCACTTGTGCCCAATTGCTGTAGTATCCGGGGGTTTTTTGAATATCATCTGACACATTTTTTACCATTTGCAAAGATTGGTCTTCATATTTTTTATTTTCAAAATAAAGGCTGAGCAGCAACAAATTTTTTGCCATCTCACTATTAGATGAAGGAATTACATTATCAGGAACTTCCATTTTTCGCGCAATCAAATTACTATATTGATCGTCTGTATAAAAAAACATTCCGGAGGTTTTATCAAAAAAATGTTCTTCCACATAACGGTCAAGGTTATTTGCTTTTTGCAAATAATTTTCATCAAAGCTTACCTGGTAATAACTGATCAAAGCATTTATCATAAAAGAATAATCATCAAGGAAAGCGTTGATCGTAGATTCACCGTTTTTATAATTCCGGTAAAGACCGCCATTCTTTGTTTCAATATTTTTTAAAAGAAAATCTAAATTTATTTTTGCAACCGAAAGAAAACTTTTATCACCGAAAGCCCGGTAAGCATCTATTAAACCTTTTACCATTAGTGCATTCCAGGAAGTTAATATTTTATCATCCGTACCCGGACGAATACGTTTTTTTCTTTCTTCAAAAACAATATTTTTTAATGAATCAATTTTACCAACCAGTTCATCATGCGTGAGATCGTATTTTTTTTCTAAATTTTTTTCGCCCATATTGATATCCGGAATATTTTCTCCTGATTCCCAATTGCCACTTTCCGTGATACCAAAATATTCATCAAATAAATCCGCATCTTTCCCTAAAATATCTTGGATCCCTTCTTTTTTCCAAACATAAAATTTTCCTTCTTTTCCTTCACTGTCTGCATCAAGAGAAGAATAAAATCCTCCTTCGGGCGAAGTAAGTTCCCATTTTACAAAATCAATGGTTTCATAAACTATTTTTTTATATAAAGGATTTCCGGTAAGCTGAAAAGCATGGCTGTAAAGGCTTATAAGCTGTGCATTGTCGTAAAGCATTTTTTCAAAATGCGGCGCATGCCATAAAGAATCTGTTGCGTAACGGGAAAATCCACCGCCAACCTGGTCATAAATTCCCCCTTTAGCCATATTATCCAAAGTGGTTTCCACGGCTTTGAGCGCTTCTTTATTTCCGCTCAGATAATGATATTGTAAAAGATATTCCCAGGTAGCGGGCATAGGAAATTTCATGGCTCCTTTGGTACCACCTCTTACAAAATCTATCTTGTTATGAAAGTTTGAAAACATTTCATCCAGCGTTTTCATATTGAATGAAACTGTGCTGTTATTCATTGGCACATTTTCAATATCCCTTATCCCCTTTGATACATTGTCTGCCTGCTCTTCTAATTTTGCTCTGTCGGTTTTATAAAGATTTGAAAAATATTTCAGCAATTGTATCCAGTTTTCTTTGGGGAAATAAGTACCTGCAAAAAATGGTTTACCATCAGGCATAGCCAGTGCATTCAGTGGCCAGCCACCATTTCCATTAATAAGATAAGCTGCATTCATATAAACCTGGTCCACATCAGGCCTTTCTTCCCGATCTACTTTTATACAAATAAAATTTGCATTCATAATATTAGCAACAGCAGTATCCTCATAGCTTTCATGCTCCATCACATGGCACCAGTGGCAGGCAGCATACCCGATACTTATCAGCAACATCTTATTTTCTTTCTTCGCTTTATCCAGCGCTTCTTTTCCCCACGGATACCAGTCAACAGGGTTATGCGCATGTTGAAGAAGATATGGGCTTGTCTCATGTATCAATGCATTTGTGTACATAAATTTCTTGTTTTCTTTTGATGAAGTATTCTGGCCGCAGGATGTAAAATTTAAGAATAACACCGCCACGCTTAGTATATGTAATTTATTGCGTAACATAAATCAATGTAAAGGTAGTTTAACTAAATCACTGCGTTTTTCGAATAGAGGTAAAATGTAGAAGTACAGTAAAGCAACAAATAATGTAGATTTCTTTTTTCAAAAGGAAGAAAAGAAAGTAGCAAAACATCACAGGTTTAGAAGACCTGTACCAATGCATAATGATGTAACGGCGATAGTGGATGTTACCTGGAGCGTATTTCTTTTCTCATAAAAACTACATAGGAAAGAGCAAAACACAATACGGTTGCTGCTATAAGTCCTGTAAGTTGTGGCCAGATGATTAAAAGACTTTGGCCTAATGGCAAAGGATTGGGGATGGCTCCGTAAACCTGGTCCGCAGTTAATGGGCCAAGGCTTCGAATGGAAGGTACAAAGAGTGCCGTAGTTGCATCAGAGAATAATTGCCGTGGGGTAAACCGGGATAAAGCCAACATCAATTTCTGATACCTTATTATCACATCAGGAGAGGTGGAATATGGGGAAGGAACAATGACTTTGGAGATGAGATCAATAATGATTTTATAAAAAACAGAGAAGAAGAGCCATGACGCTATGGAAGCCAATGCCGAGGTGGCCGCCTGGCGAAAACGTACCGAAAAAAAAATAGATAAATTGAGCCAAAAAGCTACATAAAGAATGCTTACCACAAGGAAAGCAAATATTCTTAAAACTTCTTCCAGTGTGGGAGGAATGCCAATCACAAATATTCCTGCACCTATGACAAGTAAATTAAGCGCCAGGAGCATTACGCTGATGACAATCAATGATGCTACAAATTTGGCATTAATTAAATAATCCCGATGAATGGGTTGTGCCATAATACGACTCAATGTTCTTCCGCTTTGTTCTGAATTAATAGCATCAAATCCCAAACTGATGCCAATTAGAGGCCCGAGGAATGCAATAAAAACATGAAAAGGTGGAAGTGTGCCATCGGAAGAAGTAAACAACTTTAGAAAAAAGAGATGGGCATTTGGATCATTGGGTTTGGTAACCGCAGAAAGGCTTGTAATGGATGTGTATAAGGATCCCATACAAGTTAAAATCATCAGTGCACCCAATATAATAAACCGCCAGCTACGCACCTGCTCAGACACTTCTTTATATACCATTATCCAGAAAGGATGAATTACTCTTTCATAATTTATTGTAACGCTTTTTTCCATTATTCCTTCCTTTTATAATGTTTCTTCATTTTCAAAATAACGGCGGTAAATATCATCTAAGCCGTATTCTTTTTTAGACAAACTATTTAATCCAATACCTGATTCTACTATTTTTTTCGCTATAGTTGCCGATAGATCTTTTGTACACGGAATTTTCATTTTCCCATCATCATAAACAACAGATTTTACACCATCTATTCCAAGCAAGGAATCTTTAAGGTTGCTAATGGCAACAGGTGAAGGCAATATCAACTCTGCCTGATCTTGCATGCTTATCCCGGCTTCAATAGTAAGTAGTTCGCCTGAAAATAATTTTGAGGACAGTGAATCAATATTTCCTTCAGCAATTAATTTTCCCCTTACGAAAATGCCAACGCGGTCGCATACCTGCTGTACCTGGTAAAGATGGTGTGAGCACAGTAATACTGTAAGACCTTCCTCACGGCTGAGCTTCACGATTAAATCCAGGAAATCTTGTATCCCCTTCGGGTCTATGCCAAGTGTGGGTTCATCCAGGATGATGACCTCAGGATTTTTAATTAATACATCTGCCAGGCCCAGTCGCTGAAGCATTCCACGGGAATATTTTCCGGTCTTTTTCCCTGCAGCTTCTGCCAGTCCTACTTTTTCGAGCAATTGAGTGGCGTTTTGGGTAGCTGTTTTTAGCGGCATGCTATTGAGCCGCGCAATGTAAATAAGGTTCTCCAGGCCTGTCATGCCATCATAAAACCCTACATTATCAGGTAAATATCCTACCCGCTTTTTTACTTCTACAGGAGATATAGTAGCATTAATGCCGCAGACCTTTGGTGTTCCGGAGGTAGGCTCTGTCAATCCAAGCATCATTAATATCGTGGTTGATTTACCTGCCCCGTTGGGGCCCAGCAAACCAAAAATTTCTCCTTTGCTTACAGACAAGTTCAAATGATCAACGGCTGTAAGGGTATCATACTTTTTAGTAAGTTCAATAAGCTCTATGATCGGTTGGTGGTTCATTGCTTACCTCCTTCCATATTTACGGAATAAATAATATACACATCCGATTGCCAATAATATGATGATAATACCTACCCAACCCCAAAGCATAGACGTTCTTACAGAAACTCTGAATTCGGCCTTCGATGATGTCTCTGCGGTTTTTGCTGTCAGGTCTGTTACATAATCTCCGGCTATCGCATCTTTATCTGCCTTTATAGTAGCAAATACCTGTGCTGTCTGTCCGGGCGCAAGCATATCAATTTGTTTGGGATCAAATGTCACGTCCCAATTCGTAGGCGCTGCAAAGCTCATGGAGATATTTTTCAATGTTGCAGAACCAGTATTTATAACGGATATCTGTAGACGCTTTTCATCTCCTGCAGTAATATCAGTACTCAATAAACCACTGGGTGTAGTAAGTTGCATACCATAAGAACCACTGATGACTACTTCCAGCTCGAAATCTGCCGAAGTATTACTTGATACAGCAAGCACAGGGATTTTATAAGTACCTGCAGGAACCTGGTCAGGAGGATTCACTGTAATTGTCATGGTCTGTGTACGGCCAGGTTCCACGTTGACCGAAGCCACTTGCTTAAAACTAACTTTGAAAGCTACATTCCATCCCGGAGGTGCTTCCGCGTTTAATGCATAAAATTGAGTATCAGACGTCTGATTCATTAAACTGGCATTAAAGGTAAAGGTTGTGCTGGCAGGCCCTTCCAGGTTAGACTGACTGGATGAGAACGCTGTTTTATAGGATCCTTGTTTGGATATTACCACTTTTAATGGCAAAACCGCAAAGCCTTTTGCTCTTGCCTCAAACCGGTATGATCCCTTATTTACTTTTAGAGGAACCATCACCTGCAGAGAAAGCGCTTCCTGTTTTTTCGGCAGCACAGAAATTTTACTGATCTTCCAACTGCCGGACATTAGGGTATATGCCCAATCTTTGGGTATTCCAAGTACCGAGACATCTACATTGCGGATTGAATTGGTGTTATTGATAACGGTGATGGCATAATTGATCGTCTGCCCGGGGGAAACAGAGATGCTTGTATAAGGAGTATACAAACTTACACCCGTCGAACTGTTTTGCGCAATACCGGTAAAGCTGAAAATACAAAAGCAACAAAAAAATAGAGAAGTGCGAAGAATTCCTGATAAACGTACATGCATGGTTAACCTGTTTTATATTATAACATAGATAGATAGACGATAATTATCTGTTATTCGGTTTTTTTAGGAGTTAGAGACATTAGCTATTATATCATTAACAGAATGAGCCTGGTTACTAAATAAGGGTAACCACACAAACGGATAACAAAATAAGAGCTATAGGATCGGTTCATCAGCATCACTTTACCAAATTGCAGAAAGTCGTTTGATAGATATATTTATATCTATTGGCAGGATATACAAAATATTCGCGGGGCATCATACACTGGTAAAAGAGCAAGAAAACGATGTGCAAATATATAAAGTGCAAAAAAACCTATTGTTAGAATTCAGTTAAAAAATAAATTCTTAGCAAAAGTTTTTTTGCTCATGCTATTCATAATATAATTCGCTATACTGAAAATTTTCAAAGAAAGGGGTAATCATTTTATCCCATTTCTTTTAGAATAAAAGTTATTACTAATTAGAATTCCTGTTTCAAATTCTATACTATTTAATGATAATGGAGAAGAAATTCTTTTTTGATCCTGGTAATTATTTTGTCTTTATCCAAAAGGATTAAAACAACTACATCCAAACCCAAACAGTTGTCGCCGATGGTAAAGGATAAATATAAAATCAATGTAGTGATGTGTTCAATAGTCGGAATTCAAGATTTTAATTTATTCAATAATATCATTGCTGTGGATTATTAAACAAATTTATATAATCAAATAGAATGAATAGAATCAGTTCTGCAAAAAATAATGTCGCATTTCAATGATGATTGTATCCACCTCTTCCAATACTTTTAAAAGTTAACAGCCATTTTTTCATTTTTTAAAAAATCACAAAGAAGCCAATCCCCTTTCCAAATCTTCCAAAAGATCTTCCACATTTTCTATACCTACAGAATACCGGATGAGGCTTTCAGGAATGCCCAATAATTTTCTTTGCTCTTCAGTAAGTTCCACATGGCTTGTAGTTCTTGGCGGCCCTGCCAAAGTACCTACAGAACCTAAACTGGCGGCGAGATGTACTAATTTTAATTTTGGCAAAAATTTCTTTACCATATCATAATTCCCATTCAAAGAGAAGCTTAAAACGCCACCAAATCCGCGCATCTGCTGTTTGGCAATTAAATGCCCGGTGTGTGTTTCAAGGCCAGGATAAAAAACATTGCTCACTTTAGAATGTGAATTTAAATATTGAGCAATTTTCAGAGCTGATGCATTTTGACGTTCTACACGCAATTCCAGGGTTTTCATTCCGCGCGCAATGAGATAGGCAGGATCGGCTTGTAAACTTGCTCCGTTAATTTCTCTGAATTGAAAAACTTTTTGAACCAATTCTTTTTTCCCGGCAAGTACGCCGCCCATCGCATCAGAGTGGCCGCAAAGAAATTTAGTAGCGCTGTGAATTACCAGGTCAGCCCCCAGTTGTAATGGATTTTGATTGATGGGGCTCGCAAAGGTATTATCTACAATTACTATTGCTCCGACTTTTTTTGCGGCAGCGCTTATCCTTTTTATATCAATTATCTTTAAGGTAGGATTGGTGGGAGTTTCCAGGTAAACCAGGTCACATCCTTTTGCGATTTCTGTTTCTAATTGTTCATGATCTGTGGTATCACAGAGTTTCACATCTACATTATACACTGGCAAAAAATCAAGGAATATTTTGCTCGTACCACCATAAGTGTCTTTTATAGAAACCACTCTTTTGCCTGGAGTAAGAAAGGTGAACAGTGTATTGCTGATAGCGCCCATTCCTGTAGCAAAAGAAGTAGCCGCTTCTGCGCCTTCCAATATCCTGATTTTTTCTTCGAGTACATGTACAGTAGGATTGGTATTCCTGCTGTAAATATAGCCTTCTGATTTCCCGAGAGAAACATTATGCCATTCATCCAAATCTTTGTAAGCAAAAGTTACACTTTTTACTAATGGCGAAGTTACCGCTCCCTGGTAGAATTCTTCGTCTTCACCGCCCCATACAGAGGCCGTTCCTTTTTTATAATTGGTTATGTCCATGGATTATGTTTTTTACAAATCAAATGTATTCTTTTCAATCTATAGTCAAACTTTTGGAAAGTTATTGGGCTTACTTTTATAAAAGATTTCCCAAAAAAACTTTCCGAAAGTTTCTTAATTGTTCTTTCATACTCCATCAAACTTTTGGAAAGTAAGATGTCCCAGAGGGGTTTTCCGGTTTATAAATATTGAATTAAAAAGAACTTCACCGGAAACCCCGATGAGAAACTAACTTTTGGAAAGTTATTAAGCTCACTTTTGTAAAAGACTTTCCAAAAAAACTTTCCAAAAGTTTTTCATCGTGTCTAACTTTTGGAAAGTTATTAAACTCTCTTTTGTAAAAAAACTTTTGAAATAAACTTTCCAAAAGTTTTTCATCGTATCTAACTTTTAGAAAGTTATTAAACTCTCTTTTGTAAAAAAACTTTTGTAAAAAACTTTCCAAAAGTTTCTTAAAACGCTGCATCATCATTTCAATTTAGTATTTGGTTAAGATAATATGTTGTTAAACAAAATGCCAATCTCTTTTTATTAAAGATTAATCAATTCTTTTGTAACAACTAAAAATTAAATCATTATGAAAACAAAAATTTTACTATCGTTCGCAATTTTCTTTTGCGCTGCAATTACATCCAATGCACAAATTAATGAGGGAAGTTATTTGTTAGGAGGGAGCATTGGCTTTAATAGTTCTAAAAACCAAAACGGTAACATTGGTAAAAATGAATCATTTAATACAAACATTCAATTTGGTAAAGTTATAAAAGACAATAATGTAGCGGGAATTATCCTGTCTTATGGTTATACAAATAATACTACCAGTTATAAATCGTATCAATATGGCGCCGGTGTCTTTTATAGAAAATATAAACCATTGGCTAAAGGTTTTTATTTTTTCGGAGAAGCAGATGCGGTTTACAATTATTCAAGGGCTACCTACGAGCCTTTCCAAATTGGAAGCGATGGTTCAAGATATACTTATAATACCGGTACACTTTCTTTTACCCCCGGGATATCCTATGCAATATGTAAGAGAATGCAAATGGAATTATCAATGCTAAATCTATTTTCCGTTTCTTATGGAGGCACAAAAACAGAAAATTCAAGTTCTACATCCTCCTCTATCTCTACTACAAAAGGAAATAATTTTTCAGCTGGCGTAAATTTGAATTCAAACCTGGTAAATAATTTTGGCATCGGGTTTAAATTTCTTTTAGGGAAATAAAATTTTTCTTATACATATTAATCATCCCACTGCAGACACTATTGAACTTTGCGAAATGGGTAACTTATATGATTCTTGTCATTTAATAAAAGAGTTTAATAAATATACCTGGTTTACACCTCCTCATTTTTTAGACAGGATACTCAACAAAGGAAGGATTCAGATAGAAATTTTAAAGCAGCTTAATATTGCTCATGCTGTTAGCTGACTCCTGATATCCCAAAATTAATTCATCATCAATTATTTATTTTAAATCAGCCATAATGATTCTATTGCAGATAGCTGCCTGGAATTCAATTTTACATTTCTTCCTGCAACACGTTTGTTCTTTCATCTTCTAAATATTCATCGTAAGGGGGAATTCAAACAAAATGAAATGTTTGTTTTTAATAATACCTTATTATTAGGTATCGTAATTTCGCAAAATAATTTAAATGAAATACATCTAATATATGAACAGTGAGTTTTCGGATTACCTGGAGAATTATGAAAAAGTATTAAAAGAAGTTTTTGAAAAAAAATTTGGTGGAAATGAATTTGCCATTGAAAGAGGTTTAAGCCCGGATGAATTAAATAAAATCATGGAAGCAAGACCATTAGCGGTGGCGATTCCGGAAAATTATGGCGGACGGGGCATTAAAGTAAAAGAATGCCTGGGAGTTTTATCAGCAGCTTCTTATGAGTCCATCTCCTTATCCTTAATATTTGGGATCAACATCGCTTTGTTTTTAGAGCCGGTAGCTAAATATGCGAATGAATCTGTGAAGGAAGCCATTTTTAAAAACTTTTTAGAGAAACAAAATATGGATGGGTTGATGATTACGGAACCTGATTTTGGAAGTGATGCATTAAATATGCAAACCTGGAATGAGCGTGTTGGAAATTCTTATAAAGTAAAGGGTGTAAAACATTGGCAGGGCCTCACAGGGATGGCCAATTACTGGCTGATCACTTCACGGGAAAGGAATAGTAACGGTGAGCTTAATCGTGATATTGATTTCTTTATTTGCGATGTGTCTAAGGAAAAACAACAAATAGTGGTGAAGCAGGTGTATAATAATTTAGGTCTCGAACTGATTCCTTATGGTAGAAACAGGGTGGACATCCTGGTACCCGAACCATATAAATTAGTGCCTCAAACGTCGGGGCTAAAAATGATGCTGGATATACTTCACCGGAGCAGGTTGCAATTTCCCGGCATGGCGATGGGATTTATAAAAAGAATGCTGGACGAGGCGTTAAAACAATGTAATCAGAGAATCGTGGGTGGGAAGAAGTTGATCGAACTGGACGAGGTTCAATATCAGATTTCCCAAATTCAAAGTGCCTTTACCGTTGTTTCTTCGATGTGTTTCAGGAGCAGTCAGGTGAGCGGTATAGAGAATGACCTTTCTGCAGAGGGTATCCAGGCCAATTCAATGAAAGCCTATGTGACAGATCTGATGCAGGAATCTTCACAGACCTTCACCCAATTGTCCAGAGCCAACGGTTACAGGATAAGTAATATTGGCGGTCGTGGCATCATGGATAGCAGAGCTTTTCAGATATTTGAAGGATCAAATGAAATGCTTTATACACAAATAGGAGAAATGATCGCTAAGTTGATGAAACGGAAAAAAGAAATGAATATTTACCAATTCCTGGAAGAATTTAATCTGACCCAAAAGGCTTGTTCTTTCTTTAAAAAAGATATTGATTTTACTTTAATGATGGGTTTGAGTCAACGTAAAATGATTGATTTAGGAAAAGTTTTTTCCCGGATCATTGCTTCGAATTTTGTTATAGAAATGGGAGAAAACGGGTTTAGAAATGATTTAGTGACCAATTGCATCAACACTATAAAAGTAGATGTTTCAACACTGATCAGTTCCTTCCATACTGAAAATATAGTAATACCGATAGAAGATTATAAGGAAAAAAGCTGGTGGTATGATTTTGTGTAAGTGACCCCGTTTTGAAAAACTTCTTTGGATTAATTATCCTGATCGTGGAGAAATAATATCGTTCAGCCCGGCTTAATATTGCTCAGTCTTCTAGCCGACTCCTGACATGCCAAAATTAATTCATCAACAATTATTTATTTTAAATCAGTCATAATGATTCTATTGAAGATAGCTGCCTGGAATTTAATTATACATATCTTCCTGTAACACGTTTATTCTCTCATCTTCCAGGTATTCATCGTATGTACAAAGCCTGTCTATAATTCCTTTGGGCGTAATTTCTATGATACGGTTGGCGGTAGTTTGCATCAACTGGTGATCATGTGTGGTCATCAAAACGATACCGGGAAAACTAATCATGCCATCATTAAATGCAGTGATGCTTTCCAGGTCGAGATGGTTGGTAGGTTCATCAAGAATTAGCACATTCGGATTTTGCAACATCATCCTGCTGATCATACATCTTACTTTTTCGCCGCCGCTAAGTACATTGATTTTCTTTTTAACTTCATCACCGCTAAAAAGCATTTTTCCTAAAAAACCTCTTAAAAAATCTTCATCTACGTCTGTATAATGCGCGGGCACATATTGTCTCAGCCAATCCATCAGGGAAAGACTACCTGTAAAAAATTCGGAATTATCGTTTGGCAAATAAGCGGTGGTAATGGTCGTTCCCCATTCATATTTTCCGCTATCCGCCTTCATCCTGTTATTGATAATTTCAAAAAAAGAGGTGAGCGCCACAGGGTCTTTACTAAGAAATGCAATTTTTTGTCCTTTTACTACATCAAAATTTACATTGTGGAATAAGGTTTTTCCTTCTGCTTTTTTGGATAATTTCTGAACATTTAGAATTTGATTTCCAGGGTCCCTTTCAGGTTTAAAAATGATGCCCGGGTATTTTCTGCTGCTCGGTGTGATGTCTTCAAATACCAGTTTATCCAACGCTTTTTTACGTGACGTAGCCTGTTTGGATTTGGAAGCATTTGCGCTAAATCGTGCAATAAATTCAAGGAGATCTTTCTTTTTTTCTTCCTGTTTTTTATTCTTGTCTGTAGCCTGCCGTGCTGCCAGTTGGCTGCTCTCGTACCAGAAAGTATAGTTACCGGTATAAATCTTTATTTTTTGTTTATCTACATCTGCAACATGTGTACATATTGCATCCAGAAAGTGACGATCGTGGCTCACTACCAAAACTATATTTTGATAATCAGCTAAAAAATTCTCTAACCATGAAACCGTATGCACATCAAGGTTGTTGGTAGGTTCATCCAATAATAAAATATCAGGATTGCCAAACAGAGCCTGTGCCAGCAAGACCCTTACTTTAATATTAGCTGCAATATCACGCATTAAATTTTGATGTAAATCATCAGGAACGCCTAATTCATTCAACAATGTAGCCGCATCACTTTCAGCAGTGTAACCTCCCATTTCACCAAATTCTGCTTCAAGGTGGCCGGCTCTCATTCCATCTTCTTCATTAAAATCTTCCTTCATGTAAATGGCATCTTTTTCCAGCATTGTATTCCACATTTTCTTGTGCCCCATCATCACAGTATTTAAAGCAGAGACTTCTTCAAACTGAAACTGGTCCTGGTTTAATACCGCCATGCGTTCGCCCGGAGTAAAACTTACACTTCCCTTGTTGGGTTCTATTTCGCCACTGATTATATTTAGGAAAGTAGTTTTCCCCGCGCCATTAGCTCCAATAATTCCATAACAATTCCCTTTTACAAAATTGAGATTTACTTCATCAAATAAAACTCTTTTGCCAAATGCCAGCGTTACATTATTTACACTTATCATTCTGCATCATTTTTTTAGAGGCGCAAAGGTAATGATTTAATATGCAGCCTGCTTATCTTTAAACATCCATTTTGAAATTTTCCCGTCTTCCGGAATCTGATTAAAAATGATGTTCGAACTTTAATGTATCAAATTGAATTTGGTTGGATGCTAAAATAAAATAACCTTCAATTTATTAAATTGTAAATGGGCAAAGGCAAATCAAACCGTTAAAAATAAAATTGTGATATCCTTCAATATTCCATCTTAATGAACAGAAGAAAAAATTTTGGAAATTTCTTTTTTTATTCGGGATAAGAGTTATTTCACTAAATTTCCAAAATGTAAAATTTTCGATTTTATCACCAAAAAAGAAGTTTTAAAAAATCCCTTCTATTTCATGAACAAAAAACGTTTTGCCTTTTTAATTCTGATCAATTTACTTTTTACTTTTTCTGCCTATAGTCAGCAAACAATTATTAAATATTTATCAGGAACTGATAAAGATCATACGGTGCCATGGGATTTCTATTGCACCGGAGGCAGTAATAGCAGCAAATGGACAACGATTCCCGTTCCTTCATGTTGGGAATTACAAGGCTTTGGTACCTATAATTATGGAGGAGAAAAATCTCCGGGTGATGAGGTGGGGCGCTACCGGTATCATTTCAAAGTTGATAAAAGCTGGAAGAATCAGCAGGTGAATATTGTATTTGAAGGCTCCATGACCGACACGAAAGTAAAAGTAAATGGAAAGTTAGCAGGCAAAATTCACCAGGGTGCGTTTTATCAGTTCAAATATAATATCACTCCGTTATTGAAGTTTGGAAAATCAAATTTGCTCGAAGTGGAAGTGAGTAAAAGGTCAGCAAACGCGAGTATCAACAGGGCTGAGCGTGATGGTGATTTCTGGATTTTTGGAGGCATATTTCGACCTGTATATTTAGAAATACTTCCAAAAATTCATATCAAAAGATTGGCAATTAATGCGCAGGCGGATGGTAATTTCAGTGTGGATGTTTTTACGGCCAATGTTGAAAAAGGATATTCTTTAGAAGCAAATATTGAAAAAACAGATGGTTTTCAAAAATTGAAATCTGTCTCTAGCCCTGTAGCTGCCAATGATACCCTGTCTGTCCTGCAACAGCAATACAAAGATGTGGCATTATGGAGTACAGAGTTTCCTAACCTTTATACTGTCACCGTTTCATTGAAGAATAATGAAGGTAAAATTGTTCATACCGTAAAGCAAAAATTTGGATTCCGCACGGTGGAATTGAGACCCCATGATGGTTTTTATCTCAATGGAAAAAAGGTAATGTTCAAAGGCGTAGATCATCATAGCTTTTGGCCGGAAAGCGGACGCACCACCAGTAAATCAATAAATATTGAAGATATTACTTTAATAAAAGAGATGAATATGAATGCGGTTAGGATGTCGCATTACCCGCCAGATATTGATTTTTTAGATGCCTGTGATTCTATGGGATTAATGGTGCTTGATGAACTAACCGGATGGCAACATTTTTATGATGATAGTACGGGTCACAGGTTAGTAAAAGAAATGATTGGTCGTGACGTAAATCATCCTTCTATTGTAATATGGGATAATGGAAATGAGGGAGGTTTTAATCGCAATCTCGACAATGATTATGATTTATACGATCCGCAAAAAAGAATCGTAATTCATCCATGGGAAAAATTTAACGGTACCAATACCAAACATTATCCTGATTATAATTATTTAGAAAATACTTCTTTGTATGGAACAGAAATATTTTTTCCTACTGAATTTTTGCATGGCATATATGATGGGGGATCCGGGTCAGGCTTAGACGATTATTGGAACGTGATGAGAAAGATGCCTCACAGCGCCGGAGGCTTTCTTTGGGTCTTTGCAGACGAAGGAATTGTACGCCGAGATGAACATGACAGTATAGATACACATGGAAATAATGCGCCCGATGGAATTGTAGGCCCACATCGCGAAAAGGAAGGAAGTTTTTACGCGATAAAAGAAATATGGTCACCGGTATATATCGGTCAAAGGTATATTCCGAAAGGCTTTGATGGAAAATTATTGGTAGAAAACAGGTACCTGTTTACAAATTTGAACCAATGCACTTTTAAATGGAAGTTGGTAGCTTTTGGAAATCCAAACGATAAAAATGTAACAACTACAATAGACTATGCAGGCGTGGTTCCTGCTGTCTCCATCGAACCTGGAGAAAAGAGATTCATAGACCTAAATCTTCCATCTTCATGGTCATCCAGCGATGCTTTGTACCTTACCGCAATTGACAATCATGGTAAGGAAATATTTACCTGGAGCTGGCCTCTTCATACACCCGCCCAGGTAGCAGATAAATGGATTAGAAAAACTTCATCTTCACCTGAAATTGAAACTAACGGTGATGATCAAACGCTTATCGTAGAAAATGGAAATGTAAAATTTTATTTCAGCAAGACAAATGGATATCTTGAAAAAGTAATGAGAAACGATTCACTGATTTCATTATCAGGCGGCCCTGCATTAGCAGGTTTCGACTTAAAGATGGATTCATTCAACTACAAAAAAGAAAATGATACTGTGGTTATATTTTCACATTATAAAGAAGATAAAAACTGGTTAAAAGTTGAATGGACATTTACTCCTGACGAGCCTGCAAAAATTTCTTATACATTTAGCCAACGAGGGGAAGCTGATTATATGGGAATCACATTTAATTATCCTGAAAAAGATATCAAGGCCATGCAGTGGCTCGGCCGCGGGCCTTACCACGTTTGGAAAAACAGGTTGAAAGGATTGCAATTTGACGTTTGGGAAAAAAATTATAATAACACCACTACGGGTGAAAGTTGGGTCTATCCCGAATTCAAAGGCAATCATGAAAATGTGTATTGGGTAAAGATTAGCACCAGCGAAATTCCCTTTAAGATTTACATGGGCAATGACGATATGTTTTTACAAATGCTGAAAACAAATAATCCAAAAGGTGCTTATAATACAAACACCACTGTAAATTATCCCGGGGGAAATATTGGTATCATGAATGCGATACAACCTATGGGCACTAAATTTCATAAACCTGAAGAGTTAGGCCCGCAAAGCAAAAAAAATGTAGAATTAAACAGTCCTTATCATGGAGTGATATGGCTGGATTTACGATAACATCTATTCGAAAAAAATTTTTTATGTAATTTTTAAAAATAAATATTTTTAAAAAGAATTTTTCAATAACTCATCTAAGCAAAAAAATAAGCATCTTTGAAAAGCACTTTCTTACTAAAGCAAATAAAATAAATGATTCTATTTCCAATTCCTTAAACAGTAAACCATGCCCATAAAATTTTTGAGACAATTTTTTTTAATGCTGATTCTCTCAGCATCATTTCATTTTTTATCAAACGCACAGATAGCACAGAAAGAAGAAGGGCCATTTAAACCGAACAAGGAATCTCTTCATCAGTATAAATATCCCGAATGGTTTCGTGATGCAAAATTTGGAATTTGGGCGCATTGGGGACCACAGGCAGTTCCACGTCAGGGCGATTGGTACGCAAGGGAAATGTACCAGGAAGGCAGCGCAGATTATAAATATCATTTAGCGCATTATGGTCATCCGTCTAAGTTTGGTTACAAAGACATTATTCCTTTATGGAAAGCCCAAAGATGGGATCCCGAAAAACTGATGGCGCTTTATAAAAAAGCAGGCGCAAAATATTTTGTAAGCATGGGTACGCATCATGATGATTTCTTTCTATGGAATTCAAAAATTCATAAATGGAATGCAGTGAATTATGGTCCCAAAAAAGATGTGGTAGGAATATGGCAGGCGGCAGCAAAAAAAGAAGGATTACGGTTTGGCGTATCCGAACATTTGGGAGCAAGTTTTACATGGTTTCAACCAAGTCATGGAGCAGACACATCAGGGCCAATGAAAGGAATTCCCTATGATGGAGCCAACCCGTTGTACCAGGATCTGTATCATGCCAAAGCAGATCCCAATGATAACGGATGGTTAAGCATTAATAAAGAATGGCAAAGAGAATGGTTTTTTAGCATCAAAGAACTCATTGACAATTATCATCCCGATCTCCTTTATTCTGATAGCCAACTTCCTTTTGGAGAATATGGATTAAACATGCTTGCCCATTTTTACAACCAGGACATTGCAAAAAACGACGGGAATCTCGAAGCAGTTTATACATGCAAAGAACCTTCTGATGGCACTTGGGTGCAGGATCTGGAGCGCGGCGTGCAGGATTCTATCAGTCCCTTTCCATGGCAAACTGATACTTCAATCGGCGATTGGTTTTATCGTACCGGTCAAAAATATAAAAGTGCAACAGAAGTGATTCAGATGTTGGTAGACATTGTAAGCAAAAATGGAAATTTATTAATAAATATTGTTCAAACTCCTGAAGGCGATCTTGAACCGGATGTGCTAAAAATCGTAAATGAAATAGGAATGTGGACTTCTGTAAATGGCGAAGGAATCTATGGCTCGCGCCCATGGAAAGTCTATGGAGAGAAACCTGCATCACAATCCGTAGTAAAAAGCGGTAGTTTTAATGAGGATAAATTGAAATACACTGCACAGGATATTCGCTTCACTACTAAAGGAGATACACTTTTTGCTTTTTGCCTTGGTGAGCCAACTGCGGATGTAACTATTAATTCTTTAGGGAAAGATTCAAATCTTTCAGGGAAAAAAATTGCATCAGTAAGTATGCTAGGAAGCAATGCAAAACTACAGTGGAAGCAGAAAAAAGATGCATTGGTAATCAGAAATACTTTTAAAATGCCGGTTGAGGAAGTTCCGGTTGTTGGATTTAAAATTGAATTCAAATAAACAAAAGAATATTAATCTAATAATATTCACTTATGCAACTTTTTTAATTTAGACATTCTTATTTTTTTAAAAAATAGATCAATAATCATAATGCTACTCCATTCTTTTAATTCGGTAATTTGATAAAAGGACTCTTCCGGAGTGGCTATAATAAAATAAAAAAAAATGAAACCAATTAATACAGCTTTATGTTCATTCGGAATGAGCGGCAGGGTTTTCCATGCGCCATTTATAAACGTAAATCCGGGTTTTAATTTTTACGCTGTCATGGAACGTTCCAAAAATCTTGCAGAAGAAAAATATCCCAATGTGAATACTTATAGAACGCTGGAAAATATGCTGGCAGATGATTTGGTGGAATTGGTAATTGTGAACACGCCCAACTCCACTCATTTTGATTTTGCAAAAAAAGCATTGGAAGCAGGTAAAGATGTAATTGTTGAAAAACCATTCACCATCAAAGTTGAAGAAGGAAATGAATTAATCGCCCTTGCAAAAAAACAAAATAAAAAATTGTCCGTTTACCAAAACCGGCGATACGACAGCGATTATAAAACTATTAAAAAAGTAGTGGAGTCCAAATGTTTGGGAGAACTCGTAGAAGTAGAAATGCATTTCGACAGATTTAAAGAAGAATTGAGTACAAAATCGCATAAAGAAATTCCAGGACCTGGTACAGGATCACTTTACGATTTGGGTTCTCATTTAATTGATCAGGCTTTACAATTATTTGGTATGCCGCAAAAAATTTTTGCCGACATACTTGCTATGCGGCCAGGATCCAAAGTGGATGATTATTTTGAATTACTATTTTATTATGAAAAAAAACGGGTGCGCATTAAGTCCAGCTATATAGTCAGGGAAGCGTTGCCGGGGTATGTTTTTCACGGGTTAAAAGGATCATTTATAAAACCAAAAACAAATGTTCAGGAAGAAATGTTGCAGGCCGGTAAAGTGCCTGGCAATAAAGATTGGGGCACTGAGCCAGAGTCAGAACGCGGTTTATTGCATACAGAGATTAATGGCAAAGAAGTGAGAGAATACATTCCTTCCGAACAGGGAAATTATGGAGAATATTATGATGGAATTTATGAAGCCATTCGCAATGGAAAACCTTTGCAGGTTACTGCAGAAGAAGGAGTGAATGTTATAAAAATTATTGAAGCTGCTTACCGAAGCAATGAATCAAAAAAAGTTGTTGATTTATAAAGTTCATCAATCGCCAGTATTACAAATCCGGAGACAGAAATAAGAATCTTTACAATTTGTTGTTTTACTGAAATGAATTAGTATCTGTATCTTATTTTTAAATCTTATTTGGATAAAATAACTAATTTACCTGAATTCTTTCGTAAACGATTGCGTAAATAAATTTATTAAAGGCCATTGTTAATAATAATTATAGAGTTACAATTGTAAATCATATAAAAAATAAATAAAATTCTTTCTTCTGTGTTTTAAAATGAGACCATGAATACTCAATATGTAAAAATGAAAATATTTAAATAAATACTTTCTCATTTTATTCTTAAAAAAATATGCCAATGAAATATAAATTGGAACAAACATGGCGGTGGTTCGGGTCGTCCGATCCTGTTAGTTTGGGTGATATTAAACAAACCGGGGCTACAGGAATTGTTACCGCATTGCATCATATCCCTCATGGTGAAGTTTGGTCAGTACCTGAAATAAATAAGAGAAAAGAAATATTGGAAAAGGAAGGCTTTACATGGAGCGTAGTGGAAAGTATTACGGTACATGAAAATATAAAAACCCGTACGGGGAATTATAAGGAGTATATCGAAAAATATAAAACTTCTATACGCAATGTTGCCGCTTGTGGTATTCCTGTAATTACTTATAATTTTATGCCGGTGAATGACTGGACACGCACTTCATTAAATCATAAAATGCCCGATGGCTCACTGGCTCTTTATTTCAACTGGGTTGATCTTGCCGTTTTTGATTTATTCATTTTAAAAAGGAAGAGCGCAGATCTTTCTTATTCAAAGGATATTTTACAAAAAGCAGAAGAAAGATTTAAACATTATTCTAAAAAAGAATTAGAAGATTTAGCCGGCGTTGTGATGTTTGGAATTCCGGGCGAAAAAAAAATCTCTACCAGTGATATGTTGCAAAAACTGGAATTGTATTCTGACATAAATGTTGGTTCACTGCGTGATAATCTTTGTGAATTTCAAAAAGAAATTAGCACTGTTGCCGAAGAATGTGGCGTTGTGTTAGCGATCCATCCCGACGATCCTCCATTTCCCATTCTTGGTTTACCAAGAATTGTTAGTACTATAGATGATTTTGATTATTTTTTAAACAAAGTAAATAATAAAGCTAATGGCGTTTGTTTCTGCACAGGATCGCTTGGTGCTTCCCCTGAAAATAATCTAACGGAAATGGTTAAACGAATTGGAGAAAAGATCCATTTTGTTCATTTAAGAAATATAACTAAAGACAAAGAAGGAAATTTTTATGAAGCAGATCATCTTGGCGGAGACAATAATATGTATTCAATAGTGAAAGAGATATCAGCGCTTCAGCAAAAAATAAAAAAATCAATTCCTTTCCGCCCCGATCATGGTCACCAAATGATGGACGACCTGAACAAGAATAGTAACCCGGGTTATTCAGCCATTGGAAGGATGCGGGGACTCGCAGAAATACGGGGGCTTGAAATGGGAATAATCGGTTCAGACTGAAATCAGGTTTGGTTCTGTGGAAACTATAGAATTCTTGCGTAGCAAAGGGATTTCAGAGAACTTCTAATAAAACCAAATTTTTAAATTCTTTAAAAGAAATTAAATGCCCGGAACTTTACAAAACAGTAGTTTCTCCTCTGCTGCTGCAAATATTAATGAAAAAGTTGGCAGATACAGGTGGACTATTTGTTCTTTACTTTTTTTTGCTACTACTATTAATTATCTCGACAGATCGGTGATCAGCTTATTGAAAAATGATCTTGAGATCAGGTTTAACTGGACAGAATCCGATTATTCCGATATTGTTATCGCATTTCAACTTTCGTATGCAATCGGTATGTTGATTGCCGGAAGGTTTATTGATAAAGTAGGAACCAAAATCGGTTACGCAGTGTCATTGATTCTGTGGAGCCTTTCATCTATGGGACATGCATTAGTCAGAAGTACCATTGGATTTTTGATAGCAAGATCTGCTCTTGGAATCAGCGAAGCAGGTAATTTTCCTTCCGCGATAAAAACAACTGCAGAATGGTTTCCTAAAAAAGAACGCGCTTACGCTACCGGTATTTTTAATTCCGGAGCAAACATTGGCGCAATACTGGCGCCGCTCACTGTTCCATTTATCGTAGTAAAATGGGGATGGCAAGAGGCTTTTATTATCACAGGCGCTTTTGGATTTATATGGTTAATATTCTGGTTTATTTTTTATGAAATTCCTTCAAAGCAAAAAAGATTATCAAAGAAAGAGTTTGATTATATCCATAGTGATTTGGATGAAGCGGAAAACGCAACCGTTAAAGCAGAACTGACTTCTGATGTTGAAATTCATCAAAGAGTTCCGTGGATTAAATTATTGAAATATAATCAGACGTGGGCTTTTATATTGGGTAAATTTATTACGGATCCTATTTGGTGGTTTTATCTTTTTTGGCTTCCGGCTTTTTTGGATGCACAATATGGCATTAAAGGTACCGGTGTTGCTTTGCCAATTGCTTTAGTCTATACTATGTCAACTGTTGGAAGTATCTGGGGCGGCTGGCTGCCTATGTATTTTATTAAAAAAAACTGGCCGGTATTTCGTGCCCGTAAGACCTCAATGTTAATATACGCGTTAATGGTTTTGCCGGTAGTTTTTGCACAATATCTTGGTTCAATAACCATTTGGCTCGCAGTATTCATAATCGGCATTGCCACGGCTGCCCACCAGGCGTGGTCTGCAAATATTTTTACCACAGTTTCAGATATGTTTCCCAAAAAAACAGTAGCGTCTGTAACCGGTATGGGTGGCATGGCCGGGGCTTTGGGAGGTATTTTAATTGCTTACCTGGCTGGTAAATTATTTGATCATTTTAAAGCATTAGGAAACCTTGATGCCGGTTATTTTATCATGTTTATCATTTGCGGCTGTGCGTACCTGTTAGCATGGATCGTAATGCATTTCTTAGCACCCAGGTTGAAACGAATCAATTTTGATGATTAAAGAAGTATTGTAAATTATATCACAGAGGGGAGAATTGAATACTGCAGATTAAAAAACAAAAGAACAATAATTTTTAAAATAAAAATGAATAATCTTTTTGATCTTTATGGGAAAACAGCTCTTATTACCGGTAGCTCCCGTGGCATCGGGAAAGCAATGGCAATAGGGCTTGCAGAAGCCGGTGCTGACATCATTGGAGTATCCGGTACATTAAAACCAGGAAGCGATACAGAAAAGCAAATCATAAAACAGGGAAGAAAATTTTCACCTTATTCCATTGACCTTGGCGACAGGAAAAAATTGTATGCAACAATTACCCAAATAAAATCAGATCATCCTGTTATTGATATTCTTATTAATAATGCAGGTATCATAAAAAGAGATCCTGCTGCTGTTCATACTGATGAAGAATGGGATTCAGTACTTTCCGTAAATCTTGATGCTTCGTTTATCCTTGCCCGTGAGTTTGGAAAAGAAATGGTAAAAAGAGGAAGTGGTAAAATAATTTTCACCTGCTCACTACTTTCTTTCCAGGGTGGCATTAATGTACCGGGATATGCCGCCAGTAAAGGTGCCGTAGCGAGCCTGGTGAAAGCGCTTGCCAATGAATGGGCATCAAAAGGAGTAAATGTAAATGGCATCGCACCAGGATATATTGCTACTAAAAATACAGAAGCATTAAGAGAGGATGAAGAAAGAAGTAAATCAATTTTAGACAGGATACCCGCAGGCAGATGGGGAGAACCTGAAGATTTTAAAGGCCCGGCAATTTTCCTAAGTTCGGCCGCATCAGATTATGTGGATGGAGAAATATTGACTGTTGATGGTGGATGGATGGGAAGGTGAAGAAGGGTTTTAGAGATTGAGAAGTTTATGGAGTAAGTTTGGGATAGAAAACACAAATTAAAATACATTGAATACTCACTTTAGATATAATCGCATTTTATTTCTCGTTTTAATTAATGTCTTAGTTTCTTTAAACATAAAAGCCCAGTTCACTCACCGCAATCTGTTACCTGAATTCACCAACCCGGAATTGACACAGTCAATTATTCCACAAGAAAATTTTAAACCTTTTCCGCAAACACCGGAAGGATGGAAAAAGATATTACCGGATTCGGTGATAAACCTAATTATTAAAAAAGGCGATGATGCGATCTATAAACCTTTTGATGAAATCCCTGCCACAGTAATGCTGGAATTCGTGCGCAATAACAATCGCACGGATTATGAAAAAATTTCTTTTCAAAAGCGAAACCAATTGTGGAATATGGTAATGGCTGAATCTGTGGAAGGCAAAGGCAGATTCACCGATCAAATTATCAATGGGATATGGTCAATTTGTGAAGAGAGTTTCTGGGGAGTCAGCGCTCATGTAGGTATTCAAAAAGCAGGATCAGGATTACCTGATGTGGAAGATCCTATCGTAGATCTTTTTTCGGCCGAAACGGGTGCAGTACTTGCCTGGACGGATTATTTTTTAGGTCCTGAATTGGATAAAGTTTCAAAGTTGATCTGCAAAAGGATTCGTTATGAAATCGACAGGCGCATATTCAAACCAATGACTATAGCCAAATACGGCTGGATGGGTGGAGGAAATCCTGATGTCAAAGTCAATAACTGAGCGCCCTGGATAGCGTCTAATTACATCACTGCTGATTTATTGATCGAAAAAGATGAAACGAAAAGAACGCAGGCATTAAACATTGCCATCAAAATAATGAACCAATATGTAAATGGATTGGGAGCGGATGGCGGATGTGATGAAGGGCCAGGTTACTGGACAGCAGCAGGGGCTTGTGTTTTTGATGGTTTAAATTTATTGTACGATGCAACAGATGGTAAATTTAATAACTGCCTATCTCTTTCGGTCAAGTTCCTTTTGTAATTTCTTTAAACGGTTGTGGAGGAGTATCTACAGCTTGCTGCATTAGCCGATAAAACAACTTTCCTCTATATGTTGATAGTTTTCTATTAAACCGAAATGCAAATTCATCTAAATAAT
>DATCFT010000051.1:0-65164 GCA_036509335.1 Hanamia sp. | reverse complement strand
TGGCAGATCAATTATTTTTTGCGTGCCGTCAGCAAAAGCCACTTTTGCATGATAAGTTTTGTCTCCATCAGGTTTAAGAAAAAAATATCCCATCCCCAGGTGAGTTGTTGAAAATGAACAAACCTCTTTATTGTTGTTGTCAAGTATTTCCCCATTTATATTGATACCTAACCCGGTTGTATCAATTGCTTTAACCCCCACTTTTGTTCGCACATCTGTTACCAGGTTGCCACCCTCTGGGAAGAATTGAAAGTCAGGGTTATTCTTAATTAGTTGCCGTGGCTGATTCACCACGCTTTCATGGGTATTTACATATTTTAAAGAACCGACAGGAATGATTCGGTCAAAGAAACCCATTTCCCCATAATTACGCATCAATTGAGTATAAGCCCTTATCCTGTAATTCCCTGCAGGCAATGATTCAGGCAAAGCAAAATCACCCCACGTTAAGCCGCTGTCAAGCCCTAATTCTATGGATTGATTAATTTTATTTTCAGGATTAATAAGATCAACATGCAATACCCCGCTTACATCAGAGAGTTGGTGTTGCTCACCTTCGGTTACATAAGCTTTAAAATAAATAGTATCACCTGCCGCGTAATAAGGTTTATCAAATTGTAAATAAGCATTCTCAAAAGTGTGGTAAGAAAAAAATTGTTTTAGATCGTTGACTAAGTTTAATTTGCTATGATCAGATTGAGCACTGATTTCTAGATTGAAGCAAAAAATTAAAGAGAATAATAAAACGGCATTCTTTATATACATAATTTTTGTTATCATAAGTTTATGATGAAGTAATTATTGCTGTGTTCAATTCCTATTCAAACTTTGACCAAACAAAAAATTATAGCCAGGTTAATTTTAAATTAACCTGGCTAGTTATTGGTTAATCATCACAACCAAAACCTATACAAGCACAAGGATTTTCTCCACAAGATGCACAGGTTCCACCACCACCCCAACCCTGGGCAGTACAGTACGTACCTTGACAGCAACCTCCATAAAGACAACCTTGTCCCGCTTCACCACAGCCACCAGGGCCACTGCCACTACCCGCCATAATATTCTTCATCTCAGGCCTGCTGAGTTTGCCTTGTATATTCGCAAGGCTCATTTTTGTTGTTTTCATCTTGTTTAAATTTTAAAGTTAAGAAAAATTGTTTATGCCTGTAGCTTTTAGCTTCAAAGGCTTTGGCTGCCCAACTTCCCGTTCTGCAGTACGGGATAGTTCCATTGGGCATTTCCTTTCGGGGAACTATTCCAAAAGAAAATATTGTAAATCCTCAATGCTATATGCATCCGGGAGTTGATTATTATTAATAAAAATTGTTGGTGTAAAATTGATATCCACTTCTTTACACCATTTTTCCATTGCTTCTATTTTATTTCCTTGTTTTGTTAGTTCGCCATTCATAGGATACTTTTTTGCAAAAAAATCATAATCTTTTTTTTCAGCTAAGTACCAGTCGTCTAAAGCCTGCTTTATATTTCTTTCGTTATTACCTTCATAAACTGCCAGCAAATGGCTTACAGGTTTATAGGCACGCTCCTCCGGTTTGTTGTGAGCAGTAAAAATAATTTTTACTTTCAGGTTAGGTATTTCTTCTAACAGTTTATCAATCTTTGGATGTGCCTGAGCACAAGGTCCACAATATGGGTTGCATACTTTTATTATTGTATTAGTTGCATCAGGATTTCCTATATCAATGCCCAACCCATCGGTAGATACATCAATTGTTTTTTGCTTTTTTAAAAGTGTTTCGAATATTTCTGTGTTAAACTTTATGCGGAAATACTCACGTTTGGTACTTTTTGCTTCTTGCTGATGTAGAACAAAAGGTTTTATAGCATACCATAATAAAACCGGTAGTAAATAAAATAATGAGCAACATGCAATTTGCAAGAAGGAAAATTGAGGCAATGGATACTCAAAATTATTTGCAATAACATTAATACCGCCCAAAAGCAACAATGCCTGAACGCCAAGGCAAAGCACACACCATTGTTTTGCTACCTGCCATTGGTAATAAACTGAAAATAAAATATAGGGTAGCGCCAAAAGGTTTAAAGCGCCTAAAATAGAAATGGCACTATTGATATTATTCTCTGAAAAAAGTAATAACAGCAATCCACCTGTAAAATAAAAAAATCCTACCTCGCTCCAGCTAAGCCAGCTAAATACTTTTGATCTTTTGCCTGTAAGGATGGCACTGCAATTTCCTTTTGCGATACCGGTACATACTTTTTTTAAAAGCGGATTGTTCTTATCTATTTCGTACCAAAGCAGAAGAGAAGTTACAATAACTCCCGCAAACAATATTAAATATTGTAAATAAATTCCGGCTACATTAACAGCAAGGATGTTGTCAGTTTTATTTATTGTTTTATAAAGTAAAAGAAAAGAAAGCGTTGTTATTAATACAAATAATGCAACAGGAATTAAGGAGTTGATCAAGGTTTTTCGTTTGTTCTGTTCATATTCTTTTTCACCCGAATGCTCATTGGGTTCTGCAATTAGATAAGTACCCGTCCAGTTCTTAAAAAATTCTTCTTTGCTTTCATTTACCGGTTTGTTATAATTCTTTGAATAAGATTCAACATTTGTTTGATTCACTTTTTTTACTACAGATAAAGGATTTTCCCTGTTATTTGTAAATGCAATGAATGGAGTAGGCAGTTGTTCAATTAGAGAAGGTTCTATTTTACCTGCGGCATTAGGAATACTCCATTTGTTAAGCGAATCACTGATGCACAACATGCTTGGCCAGTCAGGATGATTTTGCAATGTTTCATTTACGGTTGCATTATTTACTTTAACTCCTAACTTTTTGAGAAAGGATATGGTAGCTCTTACATTGGATTCATATTGGGCAAACATGATGGGGATAGTTAAATTTCAAATTTTTTTTCCAGATATACCAGTTTCTATTTTTTATAAAGCTTCTGAAATTTCCTGATAAAATTGACAAAATGATAAACTCTTTAATTTCGCTTTTCGCATAATCAATCTTATTTCTTTTACCGGCTTTTTGAAGAATCAGTTCCCTGACGACGAAGATTTTCAGGACTCAGACTATGAGTAAATCCGGTAGTAGTTCCTGTGATAGTACCTGTAATTGTAGTTGGGATAGTTTGGATTGCCTGGGAATCACTGATCGGATGGCCAAACTTAAACAAGGAATTTCCTTTAAGGGATAATTTTGATTTTATTTTCATAATCATAAATTTTGACTTTGAGTAACTATAATCCGAAATTAGGAAACCCTGTTCAAATCTGTAAGTTTATTACACCAATAGCAGTTTTGTGTAGATACAAGTAAATATTACCTATATTTATAGTAAATGAATAGCAATTCTATAGCTCCCCGAAAGATACTCATTCATATCGTTTGCTGGATACTGTTTATCAGTTATGAAGTCAGTGTATCCTGGTATTTCGGCGAACATTCTGCGATTTTTGAATACGCTTGTTTTTATGTCTTAGATATACTCTTTTTTTATTTTAATGCTCATTTTGTTTTTTTTAAGTTCACTCCCTACCGATCCTTTTTAAGATTTATCATACTAATAGTTGCCATACTAAGTGAATTAATAATCTATACTTACATTAGTACAATTTTAAATAATGCTTTCAGGCAAATGAGAGATTTCCAGGTATTCACATCTATAAAGACTTCCGTTTTAATAATGTCGGCATCAAGGGGTATATATTTTCTTGGACTTAGCATTGCTTACGGGGCTATATTACGAACAATTAAAGCAGTTAAAACTTCTCAAAAGGCTCAAATGGACCAGTTAATTTCACTCCGGGAAAAAGAAAGGCTGGAAAAAGATATTGTGAAATTAAATAACTCGTATCTCCAGGCCAGGATTAATCCGCATTTTCTTTTTAATACGCTCAATTTTATTTTTAACCAGGTTGAAGAAGGTGATCCGGATGCCTCAAAAAATATTCACCTGTTATCTGATATAATGAGATATTCCCTTTCTATAGAAGAGGATGGGAAAGTTCCGCTGTACCAGGAAATTGATCATATCGAAAGATATATCAAATTGAATAAGTCCAGGTTTGATAACCGATTATATTTAGAGGACCAGATAACTGAAATTTCAGGAGGTGATGCGAGGATCCCGCCACTGTTACTTTTAACCTTCGTGGAAAATGTTTTTAAGCACGGCGACATGACGGATGTTGCATCTCCCGGTATAATTAGCATCTCTTATAAAGACGGGAAATTATTACTTTATACTAAAAACAAGAAAAAAAAATCGCGGATGAATCATGGAGAGCATGTCGGAATAATAAACGCAATTACCCGGTTGAAAAATTATTATACTAAGGATGATTTTGATTTGGAAATGAAAGATGAAGAAGCTGAATTTATTTTAAACTTAAAAATACAAATATGGAATTAGGTTGTTACATAGTTGATGATGAAATCCACGCTATTAAAGTACTTTCAAGATATATAGATAAGACTCCCGGCCTTTTTTTAGTTGGATCGGATACAGATCCATTAAAAGCCTGGAGTAGTATAGATAATAAGAGCGTTAACCCGGATATTGCGTTTTTGGATATAGATATGCCCCAGCTTTCCGGTACCGAACTTGCTGACCTGATAAGGCATCGGACAGAGATCGTATTCACTACAGCTCATCCTGATTATGCAATTCGCGCATTTGAAAGCGATGCATTAGACTACCTGTTAAAGCCGGTTACCTATGAAAGATTCCTTAAGGCCATAAGTAAGGCAAAGGATAAGCTATCACTTAAAAAGCAAATTGAACCATCCATAAATGTTGAAGAAGATTTTTACATTAAAAGTGAAACCAAAGGGAAAATGGTAAAAGTGAAATATAATGATGTCTATTATATTGAAGCAAGGGCCAATTATCTTAAAATATATCTTGAAACGAAATCTTATATAACGTATTTAACCATGAAGGAACTGGAAGAAAAGCTTCCTTCAAAAAAATTTATCCGGGTACATAAATCATTTATAATAAATATTCAAAAAGTAATAGCTTTAGAAGCGAATCAAATTTTACTTGAAAATAATGTTACTGTTGATATCGGTCGCAGCTATAGAACTAGCCTGTTATCGGTAATTAATTCCAGGTTAATTAGTAGTAAGAGAATGCCGTAATTTCTTTCTTTCTCTCCCCTGGTCGGATTCATATTGCCGCCAAAGACAATAATAAACTATCAATTCATTTTTTCCTGATGTTTCAGGAAACAGACGATTTATGTGCATGTGGATCAAATCACCGATTAATTTTCTTTCTTTGTCTGGAGGCCAGTCCATAGTCAGTTTTGCAATTTGTTTATGAATAAATTCGAAGCGCGAAATTTCCACTCCTAAATTAAATTTATTAATGATGGGGTTAAACTGCAGAATCCCGGTAACTTGTCTGATCTCACGAAATTTTCTCCTTAATTGATCTTCCATTAGCTCAGTTATATGAAATTCAGATCTGAGGTTCATATAAAAATGGTTAAATAATTTTACCTTATCCTCCTCTTTATAACAAAATGCATCTAAAAGAACATCTAAGCTGCAGTAAGCCATTTCATACAAATAATAACTATCTTTTATTCCCAGGGTATTTTTAAAAAAAGTAGTAATTAAAGAGGAACTTATGCAAAACGAATTTTCTATAAATTCTATAATGCCGGAATCATAGCGTTCAAGCTCCCGCTCATATACTGTTGCCTGAAAGTTGCTTATCAAACCTACTCTGATAAGGGGAGCTAGAATGTTATTGAGACCCTTAATGATAATTCCGGAATGAATAGGGTCTATATCGAATCGTATTCTAATGTGAAATTCCGGGTCATTATAACGTATGAAAAACCATTGGTTCACGAATCCGGCCGTAACCCACCGATTGCATAGGGGAATTATGTGGTTTAATAATAGTTCATTAGCCCTTAAAGGATGGCAATAAATTTTAAAATAAGACCAAATACTTCCCGGTAGAAATTTTCTCTCTACAGGCTTAGCTGCTACGCTTCGGTCGAATTCGGGGCCAATAGCATCGTATATCTTCTGTTCATGATATAGCGCAGTGATAAATTGGCTTATATAAGGATTATGAGAAGAATCCCTTACCATTTGATTTTCTTCTTCAATAAAAGGAAATTCTTTAATAACAGCACTATCTTCTTTTTTCAAAATTTTCGTTAAGAAAATAAGATCGTCGTCATTTTGCGAATCAATAACAATGTAATGATCGTGCCTGTTGAGCGAAATATACCTGGGCCATTTCGTACTTTTGGCAAATTTTGTTATGGCTAACAGATTCTCCTCCACATTATGATTCCTTGAAATTTCATTCAGGGAATCCTGTCTTATATGCCATGATGCTAAGCTTAAAATAGCTCTTCCATATTGTACTCTTGGATAAAAAGCAATATCCGGGAAAAAGTTAGAAAGGTCAAAGCTGAAATTAGCCTTAATCCCCTGGCACTGTAAATCGCATAATAATCTAAAGACAGGCAGATCGCTCCTTAAATAATTAAAAGCGGAAGTAAGCCTGGGGATTATTCGTTTTTTCAGTCTCTTGGACCATAGTATAATCTCATTTCCAGGTACAGAAATCCACAGGTCATTTAATGGGATTTGATTTTTTTCAGGCACAGTTGAAGCAGTTAATATAGGAATTTCATATTGCCTTACTACATCACGCCTTTCAATATTCATAAGATCCGGATCACAAATGTGGACAATTTCAGCAAAAATAATATCCGGGTTTGAAGATACTTCTATTCCTGCAATACTCTGAACAGTCTCACGTATATTTAAATTAAGAGGGGTGAATCTTCCTAATAACGCTGTAGCTGTAACGCCTCCGGCCTGCTCAATATAAACTGATTCGCCCACTTTTCTAAAAAGAACTGATATACCCGGCGGGAAATGCAGGTTTGTTCGATGGTCGGAAAGATTTTCAAGATCGGCATTATCTAAGGTAATAGTTGGAATATCGCCATTGGCTGTTTGCAAAGCATTCCATTTATTCAATAGCAACGCATGTGATGAAGTCCATTCAATTTTCTGCTCAGTATTGTAGCAATAGCTTAGTTGGATATTTTTCATCAGTGAGGAGGAATGGTAGTTTTCTGCAAGTGATTCATATCCAACACCGATTTCCGGATCTAAAGCTGTCATAAGTGGAATCCATCTTCGATCAAATTTTTGTTTATATGCAGAGACAAATTTGGATAATGCATTCGATTGTTGTGGATTAGGGGATAGCTTATCAATACAAAATAATCCTTCCAAAATTTTAGCTTGCAAATCCTGTGAAAGGCCACCTTTAATGCATATCATTTCAGTATTTACATACATTGGGCTTTTGTTGTTCTCTACAGAGTCGGTCATCTGCCGGATTTCACGGTTTGTTTTAATAATATTCTCAGGAAGGAGTAAATGATGTGAATCATTCAACCGTGTAATCATATTTTTGATTTCATTTAATTGTGGAAGGATTGTATTTCCTTCCTCCTGATAATTAAGGGTTCGATCCAGGTAATCCTCGCCTGTAATATTGGGTAATAATTCAGGCAAAAGGATTTGCATTTCAATTAGTTCTTCTAAAAAGCAACTACATTCATCAATATCCTCTTCGAACAATTCTGAAATAAAATTTATGAGCTGAGCCTTGGTGTGGTACTTAGCGCAAAAGGATAAAACATCTTTTATTTCATGGGTCAATTCAATTGAATCAATCCAAAAATCTCTCTTTCCGTTTTCATTATTTTGGCCATATCTCAAATAACGATATTCATCACCAGCCTTGTAAAGACTCTTATTAAGTACATATCTTTGACTGATACCAGGTTTCTCTTTTGTAATTAATTCAGATAAAAATTCATTATCCAATTGGATATGTACTTTTCGGATATTGCTAAGAACCAATTCCCTGTTTTCCGGTTCCCAACTTATAGAAGAAAAAGCTGAGAAAAGGGCAAAGGGAGTCGGGCGGAAACACATCCTGTTAAAATACATTCTCAGAGAAATTTGCTCCTTTTCACTTAACAATGCATGATCGAAATTTTTTTTCTCAAGCACATCATATAAGCTTTTACTTGCCAAATAAATGGCAGATCTGTAGTATGGATCATTTAAAATGTCGTGGATCTGATTACTATAAGTTTTGTAACTATAAGCCGGTGTTCTAAGCATTAGTTCAGGATAAAATTTATAGTTGCAGATTGATGGCATATTTTTCCAGATCGGATCCGGAAACTAAAGCGAAATTTAATACTATTAAAGTTATTTACATCAACTTGATTTTTGTATAGACAAACAAATGTGTGCCAGATGCAGGCTGTATAGGTTTACGCACTTAGCTTCCTGCATACTCAGCTATTTCCCAAATGGATAGTGCTTTGTAATACCTGCATCAATAAAAGTCCCGGGCGCTTTGGATACACTCCATATCGTATTGGCTTAATAGTATCCTCCATAGATACTCCCTATCAAAGGCATGGATAAAGCATAGATAAAGTATGGATAGTGCCTGGATAAAGCGGGAAATAGTATCCGGATAGTAAGGCAACTGTTTTCCTGTCTTCCTGGCATTTGCAAACTAATTACCTGGAAATTGTATGACAATTGATTTTAAGTACTCAGGAGGCGGATGTAGTCGGGTGCATTTCAAAATGTCGCTCAGGATTTCAAGGTTGCCAACCTTGTATATGGGTACTCTCAAGCTAAAACGAACTTATTGAAGGTTGGCAACCTTGCGACATTTTGAAATGTACCCGGTACAATCAGTCCCATATTAGCCTGAACCTGACGAAGCCCACTCAAGTACGCATATAGAACACTTCGGTGAAAGCTGATTTTATGGTTTGCATAAAGCCGCTGCCGCGTCTTCAAAGCTTAAAACCAATCGAAGCTACAATATTCCCTGAATTATTTTGTAAATAGGCTGGTACATTGGGTTTATCTTCCAAGCGGTAGGGATAGTTGACATCTTTATTTGTAGAATACACATAAGTAAGGTCAATAAACATTCCCCTGTTCCTGTAACCGATGCCTCCGCTTATTTTGATAAGATCAGCGCTTTGATTTTGATAAGGATTGCCATAATAGGCACCGCCTAACCTGAACATCACGGTATTGAATTTTAGCTCGCCGCCAAGGCGCACATTAATGGCATTTTTATATAAATTATCAATTGTTTTATTTAAGGAATTATAATATTCTTTTGTGGAAGCATCATTGTTCACATCATGGTATGAAGCGTCTTTATAATTTACATATTCAATATCTGCTGTAATAAAACCACGTTGGTTTTCCACATTTTCAACTTCCCGAATTATATAGGCGCCACTTAAAATCGCTCTCCACGGAGTAGTTAAATTATACTTAGATTCCAGGGGTTGCCCATTGGTGGAGGGTATATCTGTAGAACTTTGATGCTTTACTCCTGTGCCACCATAACCTTCGAGGTCGGTAGTTATTTCTGCTGTGTATTCATCCGTAAGTTGATAATAGGTGGGCGTATGAATTGCCAGGCCAAGACTGACATCTTTAACAGGTTTAAAAATGACTCCGAATTTTCCATTCACCCCAATACCTGTTGTTTGCAAAGATTCACTGGAAATAAAATAATTAAAATTATTATTGGGATCTCCTGAGGCGTCACTTTCTTTGTAAGACGCATCCCTGTTATATCTCAAAAAGGGAAAGGAAAGTGTGCCTCCAAAATACCATTTGTCTTTTAGATTAAGGCCGAAACCTATTGCCGCATCTGTAATACCGCCCGAAGTATTGATAGTATTTTCCTGTGTAAGCCCAAAAGCAGGGTTGGCCTGGCTTTTGTATCCTGCTACAGAACCATCAGCATTTTGAATGGTATCAATTAAGTAAGTATTGAAGGCAAGGCTGCTTCCATAAGGATAATTATTAGCAGCATCATTGGGGTTAGTTACATTATTATCAGCAAGTTGTTCCAGGTATTGTTCAGAATAAGATGATTTGTTATTTAATCCTTTATAATAGATATGATTATTAAAATCGGCTACTCTGTTGATGCCAAAACCAATGGCAAAGCTTTTTACACTTTTACCCTGCTGCGTAGGAGATGCCAAAATAAAACCTGTAGTTCCAATATTAAAGCTATTGTTCTTTGCACTTTCGGGGTTACCTAAATAATTTGATTTGGAATTTTGGGAAGAAAATGAAGGAGTAAATGCAAAATCCCCTGTTTTATAAAATCCCAAACCGGCAGGATTAATAAAAAGAGAAGTAAACTCCCCGCCTAAAGCGCCGCCTGCGCCTCCAATCGCCTGGTTGCGGGCGGTCCCGCCGTCTTGTGTTAAAAAAGAATACCTTAAAGCATCTTCAGGTTCCTGTGCATGAGAATATATAACAGTAAATAAAAAGAATACAACTAAAAATTTTGCTTTCATGGTACGAATATGGTTTCACTTTAAGTATCTTAACATAAAATTTTAATCAAAAACATGATCTGAAAAAGGGATGAAAAATCATCCCTTTTATTAAGTTTATCTCCCGAAACTTCTTACCGGGGCACTGCTGCTGCTACCTCCTGAATAAGATGGTGTGCTCACTGAAGGTGAATTATTATAAGATCTGGATGGAGTTTGAGGATTATTTTGATAACTATTATTATTATTATTAAATGTTCTTGTGTTATTTGAATTGTTATAATATCTGTCGTTATTATTAGAATTGTTATAAGACCTGCCATTACTATTGGAAGAGTTCACGTAAGTGACCCTATTAGGAACAAAAACTCTCCTGATTATATTACCAAATCCTGTGGTACGCCTGATAGGTGCAGAAACGTTTGATGATGTAGTATTTGCAGGAGTGGTCGAAATATTCGTGTAAGCATTAAGGTTATATCTACGCGGGCCTGTGTTTGTATTGATACTTCCGGGTGCTGTGAAATAAATAGAAGAACTATGCCCATTTCCATAATAAGTAGGATTGTAAATGCTATAAGGATTGTAAAAACCATAGGGATTGTAAAAGCTGTAAGGATAAAAGAGACCTAAGCCACCGTATCCAAAAGAATTGAACAGATATGGATTATACATTCCCATATATCCGTAAGGATCATAACCATACCCCAAATTGCCAAAACTTAACCCATTATATAAATAAGAATTAAATCCGAGTGCGTTGTAATCATAAGGGTTGTAGTCGAAACCTAAATCATACGTAACAGGAGCGCTGTATGATTGGTCCTGGCTTCCATCCGGGGAATTCTGATCATTTCCTGTATAATAGGAATTTTGATCGTCATCATTTGAAGTAATTAAATTAGAACCTTGCACCGGAGCCGATGAATAATATACATCATCCGGAGTCTGGCTGGTGCGGTAAGCAGTGCTGCAACTGCTAAAAAAGGCAATCGAGCCAAGGAAAAGAATATATTTTATTTTCATGGCATTAAGTTTTAAAAAGTTTTATTAATGACTAACGTTTATTTTTGCGTCATTGCAATGTAAATTTAAGTATAATCTTTTATTAAATTAGGTATATTTTGATGAATGGTTGTTAAAAGAATGCAAAGAGGAATTTAATTTGTAAAATCAGATACAATTTTATTTAATCAGGAGAAAAAAGCACGTTTAAAATAATAAGAAATAAGAATGAGCAAAGAAATTACAGCCAGAGAACAGGATTATTCACAATGGTATAATGATATAATATTAAAAGCAGGGCTGGCCGATTACAGCGCAGTGCGGGGTTGTATGGTTATTAAACCTTATGGATTTGCCCTTTGGGAAAATATGCGCGACCAACTGGATAAGCGTTTTAAAGAAACCGGTCATCAGAATGCCTACTTTCCACTTTTTATTCCAAAAAGTTTTTTAAGCAAAGAGGCGGCGCATGTCGAAGGGTTTGCTAAAGAATGTGCAGTGGTAACTCATTACAGGCTAAAAAATGACCCCGATGGTGGTGGTATTATTGTAGATCCTGAAGCAAAACTGGAAGAGGAATTGATCATACGCCCCACGTCTGAAACTATCATCTGGAATACTTATAAAACCTGGATACAATCATACAGAGATCTTCCTTTGCTTGTGAATCAGTGGGCCAATGTAGTAAGATGGGAAATGAGAACAAGGCTTTTTTTGCGCACCACAGAATTTTTGTGGCAGGAAGGACACACCGCTCATGCTACATCACAGGAAGCCATAGACGAAACTATGAAGATATTGGACATATATGCAGAATTTGCAGAAGAATGGATGGCCATGCCGGTGATAAAAGGTGTAAAAAGTATTAATGAACGTTTTGCGGGCGCGGTAGATACTTATTGCATTGAAGCTCTCATGCAGGATGGAAAAGCCTTGCAATCTGGAACATCACATTTCCTGGGTCAGAATTTTGCAAAAGCATTTGATGTAAAATTCAGTGATAAAGAAAATAAGCTGGAGTATGTATGGGCTACAAGCTGGGGAGTAAGCACGAGGCTGATAGGAGCATTGGTAATGGCTCACAGTGATGATGACGGGCTGGTACTTCCGCCAAAATTAGCGCCAATACAGGTTGTGATCATCCCTATTTATAAAGGAGAAGAACAAAAGAAAATAATTGATGAAAAAATAATTCCTGTAATTGATGATTTCAAAGCATTGAATATTTCTGTAAAATATGATTACGACGATAGCCGCCGCCCCGGATGGAAGTTTGCCGAATATGAACTGAAGGGCGTCCCTGTTAGAATTGCAATTGGCTTACGTGACCTTGAAAATAATGTAGCTGAAGTATCGAGAAGAGATAACAAAACCAAAGAATTGGTATCTCTTGATGGTCTTGCCAATACGGTGATGGTTTTACTCGGCGATATTCAAAAAAATATTTATCAAAAAGCAAAAAATTATCGTGATGCCCATATTACCAATGCTGATACATGGGATGAATTTGTAAAATTGCTTGATGAGAAGGGAGGTTTTATTTCAGCTCATTGGGATGGCACTCCTGAAACCGAAGAAAAAATTAAAGAGCTTTCCAAAGCTACGATCCGGTGCATACCTTTACACAACAAAAAGGAAGAAGGTAAATGCATCCTTACGGGAAACCAAAGCCATGAAAGGGTTTTGTTTGCGAGAGCGTATTAAAAAAAATGGAAATCTTCAATAAAAGTTCGTTTGCTGTAAAATATTTTTTTTATCTGAATTTAAATTGATCTAAATGGCCATTCCTTCTGAAACTTTGCTTTAATAAAATAAACAATCGTTCCAAGGAAAATTACAATCAATCCACTAAACATTAATTTACTTCCGGTTGAAATAAGAATAAATAACCACATCGCAATAGCAAGGATTACAGGCAAAGGAAACAAAGGCATCTTATAAGGAAATTCATCGCTGTTCCTTTTGCTTCGCAAAATGAGTAACCCTACTGCCTGGCCAATAAATTGTACCATGATCCGCATAGCAAGTATCGCACTTATCACTTCGCTCAGTTTTAAAAACATGCTGAAAATAAACGCTACACTTCCTAAAAATAACAAGGACACGTATGGAAAATTTTTAGTGGGATGCAGCTTTGCAAATATTTTAAAAAATTCTCCATCTTCTGCCGCGGCATACGGGATACGGCTGTAGCCAAGTGTTGCAGAGAACACCGATGCGAAGGCAACCCACAAAATAAGACACGTAATAATGATCGCTGCATTATGCCCAAGCAGCGCTTCCATAAATTCGCTTATCACAAATTCACTGTCTTTTGCTTGTTGCCACGGAATCACACTTACCACACTTACATTCATCAGCAAATACAGAATGGCAATCCCGACGATAGAAATAAATATACTTCGCGGAATGTTCCTGGAAGGACTTTTTATTTCGCTTCCCAGGTGGCAAACATTATAATATCCGAGGTAACTGTAAACAGATTTTACACTTGCAAAACCAATAGCTGTTTCAAAAGCATAATCAACCGAAAGGCCCGAATTAATATTCCTGATTGGTGCCAGGAAATTTCCATGAACTATCCCACCTCCGATAATCCAGAACATGGTAATGATAACTCCACTCCACAAAAAAATACTAATCTTACCTATTGCATCAATTTTACGGTATAATAAAATTACTATCAAAATAACCACACTCCCACTCACTAATTTTTCTGTAACACTATTAAGCGGGGCCAGGAAAGAAAAATATTTTGCAAATCCTATGGCAGCAGAAGCTATTACCAGCGGCGCTTGTATCATTGTTTGCCATACAAATAAAAAACTCATCATTTTACCGGCACCTTTTGTTCCGTACGCCTCTTTTAAAAAATTATAGCTACCACCTGCTCTCGGAAACGCAGCTCCCAACTCACTCCACACCATTCCATCTACAATTGATAAAAATGCACCTGCGATCCAGGCATAAAGGAAATATGGTCCGTTCATCATTCCTATCACCATAGGTAAGGTAATGAAGGGGCCTATGCCAACCATGTCAGTCATGTTGATAGCAGATGCCTGCCAAAGGCTGAGCCTTCTTTCCAATACCGCCATTAAATTAATAAATTGAAGAGAGTAACAATGATAAAAAGAAACAATTTAGGAATAAAAATACTTAATTAAGATTTCCCTTTTTTAGTTCTTCTACTGCATAATTAGCTGCCCTCGCTGTCAATGCCATAAAAGTGATAGATGGATTTTGTGTGCCGGTAGAAGTCATACAGGCACCATCAGTTACAAATACATTGGGGCATTCATGCAGTTGATTCCATTTATTTAAAAGAGATGTTTTAGGATCTTTACCCATCCTTACCCCTCCTACTTCATGTATATCCAGTCCGGGTGCTTGTTTGCTATCATTGCTTGTAATATTTTTACATCCTGCTTTATCCAGCATTTCTGCTCCCTGAATTAAAAAATCTTTCAATGATTTTTCATCATTATCATCGTATCCTACATCAATTGATAGCAATGGCATTCCCCATTCATCTTTCTTGTCTTCACTTAGCCATACACGATTAGTTTCTTTGGGAATGGTTTCACCCTGCATCATCATAGAAACACCCCAGTTACCGGGTTCTGTTTCTGCTTGTTTGAATGTTTCACCCATTTGATGGCCGGCCACTGCGTGTTCCCAACCACCTCTATAAGCGCTGAAAAATACCATATAACCTCGAAGGAAATCCATTTCCTGTTTATATACATTTCTGAAATTAGGCATCATAACTGCACAAGGGCGCCGGCCATAATAATAGGAATCCAAAAAACCATCCATACTTGCATTAAGTGTACCTCTGTAATTTTGAAACGCTACATATTTACCGAGTAATCCATTATCATTACCAAGTCCGTTAGGAAATCTTGATGAAGTAGAATTGAGTAAAATAAGATTTGAATTCAATGCAGCGGCATTTACAAAAATGATTTTTGCAAAATATTCGGTAACCTGTTTGGTATGTGCATCAATCACTCTCACACCGGTCGCTTTGTTTTTTTTATCATCATAAATAACGGAATGAACCACAGAATCGGGGCGCAATGTGAGATTTCCTGTTTTTGCAGCCCAGGGCAGCGTTGAAGAATTGGAACTAAAATAACCACCAAAGGGACATCCGCGCTGGCACAGATTTCTTGCCTCGCATTGCCCTCTGCCTTGTTCCAGGTGAATTTCTTTTGGTCTGGTTAAATGAGCACAGCGACCAATGATCACATTGCGGTCTTTGTAATTGTCCATAATTCTTTTCTGCACTACTTTCTCCACCGCATTCATCTCCCACGCTGGAAGAAATTCGCCATCAGGCAGTGTCTCCAATCCATCTTTGTTGCCACTGATACCTACAAATTTTTCAACATGACTATACCACGGCGCTAAATCAGAATAGCGTATTGGCCAGTCCACGGCAAATCCATCTCTTGAAGGTCCTTCAAAATCATATTTACTCCATCTTTGTGTTTGCCTCGCCCATATTAATGACTTACCACCAACCTGGTAACCGCGTATCCAATCGAAAGGCTTTTCCTGGATATAGGGATGCTCTTTATCTTTTACAAAAAAATGCATCGCGTCTTCTCTGAATGCATAACATTTTGAAACGATAGGATTTTCCTCTTTTATTTTTAAGGTAAGATCGTTGCGGTGCGGGAAATCCCATGGATCCTTTGCCATTGTCGGATAATCTATTAAATGCCTGACATTTCTGCCTCTCTCCAAAACCAAAGTTTTGATTCCCTGTTCACATAATTCTTTGGCAGCCCAACCACCGATGATTCCTGAACCAATCACAATAGCATCATAAGTATTTTCTTTAATTCCTTTTGAATTAATATTTCCCATTTATTGTTTGTTTACTGTATTAGGATATTTTTTTGCCATCATTTTATGTTGCCCATGCTTTATCGCCTGTTTTATAAGGTACCTCTCCACGATAAGAACCCGGAGTTTGAATATACCTCAACGCTTTGGTAGCGCCTGGTTCCGAAGTGAAATATCCAAATAAAGTAAGCCCCTTTATCATTGAATAAAAATGCGGAGTATCGCCATTAATAGGATTTTTATCTCGCTGTTCTTTGCCTGTCTGAACCGCGTCACCACTTCCTGCAATACTTGTCTTTTCATTTTTAGCAGCTTCTTGCGGTTCATTCTCCGCAGCTTTGAGTATTTCTTGTTTTTGTGACGTAGTCAACTTTATAAACTCTTTCCCAAATTTGTTTTTGCTTTTCTTTTTGATCCAGGTGATTCCTCGCCAAAAAATATTTTGCTCTTCCGTTGTATAGCAATCTGTTACATATACTTTCATGAATTCCCCAATCCTGGCAGCTTTAGCGCCAGGTGAAGTGGAACTTGCAGGAAGAATCGTTTCGCCAATTTCATCCAGGAGTTTTATATTTTCTTCCGAAAAATATTCTTCTTCTTTCACATCAGATCTGCATGAAGAGAAAAAAACTTCAGTACTTACCATAGCTGCCGGAAGTATGATAGCAACGGAGGATAAAAAACGTCTTCTTTTCATTTATTGATTTTAAAAAATTGCAATCTATGGGTTTCTGCTAATTTCGTTATTATTTGCAAAACCGCCCATTTACTTTTGATCCCAAAATGAATGCAATTTTTTTTAGCACAATACAGATAATTGTAAATTGCAAAAACTATGACTAAACTTTCCGTAAATATCAATAAAATTGCTACGCTACGAAACTCGCGCGGTGGCAATAATCCTGATTTAATAAAAACAGCCAGGGATATTATGACTTTTGGCGCCGAAGGAATTACGGTGCATCCCCGGCCTGACGAAAGGCATATAAGATACACAGATGTTTATGAATTGAAAAAAATGATTTCTTCGCCCATTGAATTTAATATCGAAGGAAACTGCCGCGAACAAAAATTTATAGACCTTGTTCTTGCAAACAAGCCCGACCAGGTAACTTTGGTTCCTGATGCTTTAGGACAATTAACTTCTGATCATGGATGGGATACGGTAAAAAATAAAGATTATTTAATTGAGATTATTTCGGTTTTTAAAAAGGCAGGAATCAGGGTATCGGTTTTTGTAGATCCTGATATCAAAATGATAAAAGGCGCTAAAGAAACCGGAACAGACAGAATTGAATTGTACACAGAAAATTATGCGAAAGAATTTCAAAAAGGGAATCATCAACTTGCAATTGCTCCTTTCATTGCTGCTGCAAAAAAAGCAATGGAACTCGGCCTGGGAATCAATGCCGGACATGATCTTGACCTACGCAATCTAAAATATTTTTCAGAAAATATCCCCGGACTTTCAGAAGTTTCTATCGGGCATGCATTGATTTGTGATGCATTATACTTTGGCCTCGAAAATACAGTTCAACTTTATAAAAGACAACTAATTAATTCTTAAGTTAATTGGTTAATTGGTTAATTGGTTTAATAGTAAAGAAACAAATATCTGAGATTCCTATTTAGTTCTAAATCCAGAGACGATATGTTAGACCATAAAATGTCAACCAAAAATTCTTTTGAAGATTTAATAATGTAAAGTATATTTGTCATTTAGGAAAGCAAATTTGTCAAAATGGATAAAAATACAAATAAAAAAGATCTTAGATTACTACCGGGGTATTTTAAGGTAATTGGCCTTGTCGTAATGATTTTAGCATTTGTTCCGGCTGCAATTATCATCTTAATGAACATTAAAATATTGCAATCTCAAAAAGAACTACTTAAAGTATTCACTGCAAATGCCTTCATACTTGGATTAGCATTGTCTAAAGATAAAGTTGAAGATGAAATGACTATTGCAATAAGATTAAAAGCAATGGCTTTTGCATTTATTAGTATTGTAATTTATTTAATTATCTCTCCATTTGGTGATTTTCTTTTTAAAATACCTATAGAAAATTTAACTGGCCGACATCTTGTCACGGTTATGTTGTTCGAATATTTGGTGATGTACTATTATCTAAAAAGGGTTCGGTAATGAAAAACACATTAAAAGTTGAACGGGCAAAACTAAATCTAACACAACAGGATTTAGCAGACAAAGTGGGTGTATCCCGTCAAACGATAAACTCAATTGAAGCAGAAAGGTATGTTCCATCTACTGTCCTTTCAATAAAAATATCTGATGTTTTTAAAACTTCTGTCAATGAAATTTTCAAGTTAGAAAAGAACGACTGAAGCCAACATAATTATTGTTCGTAAAAATCAACCATTTGAATCTCTTACATTTTGAGATTCTTTATTTCAGCAATTCTTCCAACTTAGTATTCAATGCATCACCTCTAAGATTTTTGGCAATTATTTTCCCATGAGGATCTATCAAAAGGTTTTGAGGAATGCTGGTAATATGAAATAACAGAGCTACCTGATTTCCCCAGCCTTTTAAATCGCTTACATGAGTCCAGGAAAGTCCATCCATTTTAATTGCGCTTAACCATGCCTGTTTTGCCTGGTCGAGAGACACACCAAGCACCGTAAAGTTCTTTTCGTGATATTTATGAAAAGCCGCTACCACATTCGGATTCTCTTCGCGACACGGCCTGCACCAGCTCGCCCAAAAATCAACCAGTACATATTTTCCCCTGAAAGAAGAAATGGTCACTTTATGTCCGGAAGTATCATCCTGTGAAAAATCTATGATCTCGGAGCCAATTGGATTTATTCTTGCTACTGCCAATTGTTGATCTACATATTTTGCAAGAGAAGAATTTTTCACATCACCCGACATCATTTTAAAAAGGCTTTCTGCTTTTGCTACATTTTGAGAAGTTTGTAATATCCTGATAATTGCAAGAGGAGCCACATAAGATGATGGATATTTTTTTACAAAATCTTCGCTTATTTTTTCTACGGCTTTTACAGAATCAGGGGCTTTTGCCACATCAGGAGAAAACAAGTCCAGGTAAGGCTTCGTCAATTTCGAATATTCGGCAAACTGAGTTTCTGTTTTGGAACCTGTTATAGAAAGATTTTCGAGGTTGTTTTTATCACCGGCAATTTTAACTTTAGAATTTTCAATAAATAAAGGAATAGCAGGTGGCTGGTCGCCAAAAACTAAAATAATAAAGGATGGTTCAGAAAGCTGGCCTTTTAGAATAAATTTCCCGTTTTCAAAGATAGTTTGCTTTTCAGGTACCCCGGTTTGCTGGTTCAAAAAAGAAACTGAAGTGCTATCGGGATATCCGGAAATATTTCCGCTTATTTCATACCCATCGTTAGTGTTTGTTTTTGTCGCGCTCACAGAAGTCTGTGCAAAACCAAAAAAAGGTAACGCGATAAAAAGAAAAAATAATTGTTTCATAATTTATAATATTACGGCAAATTTAATTTTTTTAAAATAAACATTTTTAAGGAAAGGAGAAAATGTCAGGCTTGTAAAATTGAGTTAAGAAATTTTTGTGTGGCGCTGTCTATGTCATCAGCATTCTCAATAGCATTAATATATGTAGTCCCGATAATGGCTCCTGCAGCATATTGGCAAGCCTTGGTAAATGTTTCGTGATCTTTTATTCCAAAGCCAATCAAGACCTTATTTTTCAAATTCATATTTTTTATTCTTTCAAAATATGTTTTCTGGGTATTCATATTGGTATTGCTGCCGGTAATAGAGGAGGAAGAAACTGCGTAAATAAATCCATTGCTGACAGAATCAATTTTACGTATTCTTTCCTCGGAAGTCTCGGGAGTAATTAAAAAAATAAAATTGAGGTTATTTTCTTCAAAAATATTTTTATACTCCCTTTCATATTCATCTATAGGAAGGTCAGGAAGGATAATACCGGTAACGCCCACGTTTTTTGCATCTGCACAAAAATCTTCAAATCCATATTGCAAAACAGGGTTTAAATAACCCATCAGTATTAAGGGAACATGAACCTGATTTTCCTTTTTATTTAATTGTGAAAAAAGGATTTTGATGGTCATCCCGTTATGTAAGGCCTTCATACTACTGTTTTGAATTACCGGCCCATCGGCCAAAGGATCGCTATAGGGCATCCCGATTTCTATCATGTCAGCGCCATGTTTCAGCAAGGATTGCAGAATATTTACCGTATCATTCAATTGCGGAAAACCGGCAGTAAAATAAATACTTAGAATATTTTTCTCCTTTTCAGAAAACAATTTTTGAATCGTACTCATCTGTTCAATATTTAGTTTGGCTTTTCGCTGCCCTGTCAGAGGCCTTCATATAAGTATCCATATCCTTATCTCCTCTCCCGCTCAAATTCACAACAACTTTATCATCAATTTTAAATTTCATTTTTTTCAAAACCGCAAGTGCGTGAGCAGATTCCAAAGCTGGAATAATCCCTTCCATTTTTGTTAATTCAAAAGCAGCATCAAGCGCTTCATCATCTGTTGCATTCATAAATTGCGCTCTCTTTGAAGCGAATAAATTAGCATGCATCGGGCCGATTCCCGGGTAATCAAGTCCTGCTGAAATACTGTGCGGTTCTATAACCTGGCCGTCTTCCGTTTGCATCACATAACTTTTACTTCCATGTAAAATTCCTACAGAACCCAATTGAGTTGTTGCCGCACTCATGCCGCTTTCTATTCCCAGACCTGCAGCTTCCACTGCTATTAATTTTACACCTTCGTCATCAAGAAAATAATAAAATGCACCCGCCGCATTACTTCCTCCACCCACACATGCGATCACATAATCCGGTAATTCATTTCCTGTTTTTTCTTTCAACTGAACCCGTATTTCTTTACTGATCACACTTTGAAAACGCGCTACCATATCAGGATAAGGATGTGGGCCAACTACACTTCCTATCAGGTAATAAGTATCCTCAGGATTATTGATCCAATCCCTGATCGCTTCATTGGTAGCGTCTTTAAGAGTTTTACTTCCGCTGATTGCAGGAACTACTTTTGCGCCAAGCATTTTCATTCTTGCCACATTAGGCGCCTGGCGTTCTATATCTTTTTCGCCCATATAAACAATACATTCCAGGTTTTTTAAAGCACAAACAGTAGCAGTAGCAACACCATGCTGGCCTGCGCCGGTTTCGGCAATAATCCTTTTTTTGCCAAGTCTTTCAGCTAATAAAATCTGGCCGATGGTATTATTGATTTTATGAGCGCCGGTGTGACAAAGATCTTCGCGCTTTAAAAAAATATTCGCCCCATATTTATCACTTAATCTCTGAGCGCGATATAACGGAGTAGGTCTACCCGCAAAATCTTTCAAAAGAGAATTAAATTCTTTTTGAAAACTTTCCTCATTTATTATTTTTAAGTAATTTTTTTGGAGGCTTTCCACATTCCTATACAACATTTCCGGAATGTACGCCCCACCAAACTGGCCATAGTAGCCATTCTTATCTACTGCCCACATTTTTAAACGGTTTAATTTTTTAATTCTTTTACAAAATCCTTTATTTTTTTCATATCTTTTATTCCGGGTTCCGTTTCAAATCTGCTATTCACATCTACCCCATAAAAAAATGGATGCTTAAATTTTTTAAGAGACGCTGCATCATTCACACTGATCCCCCCGCTTAAAAAAAAGGGTTTCCCGATAATTGAATTTTCAAGAAGCTTCCAGTTGAATTTCTCGCCTGTTCCTCCATATAAACCCGCAGAACCCTTATCAAATAAATAATAATCACATACCTCATCGTATTCTTTAACTAACCAATCAATATTAGTATCAAAGTCTGCTATACGAAAGGCTTTAATTATCCTGAAATGCTGACTGATACGGTTGCAAAAAGAGGCGGTTTCATCTCCGTGAAGTTGTACTAAATCCAGACCAAAATGATCCATTTGTTTCATGATCTCTTCCTCGCTTGCATTTACGAAAACACCCACTTTCTCAATGGATAAACCCAATTCCTTCACTTCTTCTCCATTCAATTTTTCCAAAACATACCTGGGAGATTGCTCATAAAATATAAGGCCGGCATAATCAATTCCCAAACCACTTAGCTCTTTCAACTGTTCTAAATCCCTGTTGCCACAAACTTTTATTTTCATTTCTTATTTTTTATTTTTTCTTCCCTGCTCTGTATTCTCTTCTGCAAAACAGGTGAAGATTTAAATTCCCTAATTCACTTACACTATGCAAAGTTCATTCAAAGATGGATAATATTTATTAAAAGTTTTTCATATTCCCGTAATGATGTATAGACAAGGTTTTAGCCTACTCTTTTCTAAAAAGAGAAACCCATTTATTTGTTCTTTTACTGCAAACCTATATTGGAAATATGCGCCGATTAATGAACCATTGTTCCGATTCCTTTTTGCAGTGGAAAATTTTTATGAGTAATTTTGTGTAACAAAAATATCCAGTGAATGACGTACATAACCGTATGATATAAGAATAACCGCAGAAGATTAAATAGGTAAAAGGAATATTTATTTTTTTAAAATGTTGATAAGAAAAATTGTTGAGGAAGATAATTCAGTAATGGCTGATATAATACGTAATTCTTTATTGGAATTTAATGCAGCTAAACCCGGAACAGTTTATTTTGATGAAAGCACTGATCATTTAAGCGAATTATTCAACGCAAAAAGATCCGCCTATTTTGTATTAGAGATCCATCATGAAATAGCGGGCGGTGGTGGTTATTTCCCTACAAAAGGACTTCCCAAAAACAACTGCGAACTGGTAAAAATGTATGTTTCTAAAAAATTCCGTGGCAAGGGATTGGGCAAGATTCTTTTACAAAAATGCATGGAAGAAGCTAAGAAGGAAGGCTACAAAAAAATGTATCTCGAATCAATGCCGGAATTGGTAAATGCAATTGCGATGTATGCTAAAAATGGCTTCAGTTATATCCCGCAACCTTTGGGTAATAGCGGACATACAGGATGTGATGTATGGATGATGAGAGATTTATAATAAGACACAAAAGTTTAAAAACTCCAAAATATAAAATGAATAAATCAACAACTACAGAAATCAGGGAAAGATTTGATAAAGATGTAGAACGGTTTTCAAATCTTCAAACAGGGCAACAGTCAATCATAGACGCAGAACTGTCATTAGAGTTGCTTACAGAATCAGCAAAAAGAATCAATCCACAATCTGTCAATTTGTTAGACCTTGGATGTGGGGCAGGCAATTACACATTAAAGATGTTGTCAAAAATACCACATCTCAATTGCACATTGATAGATCTTAGCAAACCTATGCTGGACAAAGCATTTCAAAGAGTTTCAAAAGAAACAGATAAAGAGATAACGATAATTCAGGGGGATATTCGCGAAATTGATTTACCAAGTGATCAATATGACATCATTTTAGCAGGCGCTGTATTGCATCATTTACGCGGGGATGAAGATTGGAGTTTTGTTTTTAAAAAACTTTTTAATTCTCTGAAACAGGGAGGTTGCCTGATGATCTCTGATTTGATAACCCAGGATACAAAAATACTGAACAACTATATTTGGGAAAGATATGGTGATTATTTAGAAAAAACCGGAGGTCAAGAATATAAACAAAAAGTTTTGGCTTATGTAGAAAAAGAAGATTCCCCCCGATCATTAAACTATCAGTTGAATCTGATGGAAAAAACAGGTTTCAAAAATGTAGAGATATTGCACAAAAATATTTGCTTTGCTGCTTACAGTGCAATCAAATAGCCATTACTGAAATTATAAAATATTCAACGCATATCAATTACTTTGCCAACCTGCTTTGGGTTTCGGATTGCTTTTAGATTTTTTACAGCAGACAAACAAATAAATAGTTTTTCAATTTTTTTAAACAGACAACATTATTAAATAAATTCCGGAAACGGGTTCAAAAAATAAAAAAATGGAAGAAATCGAAACGCATCCTTTTAAAGCGTTCATCCCTGAAAATGCAGTCACAATGATAGTGGGAAGTTTTCCGGGAAAAGAAGTAACTCATAAAGTGATTACAGGAGATGAATGGTTTTATGGATCAAAAAGAAACCAGTTTTGGAAAATACTTTCGGGAGTTTATGAAACAGATTTGCCGACAAGGAAACAAAAACAAACTCTTTTTAAAAAGCACGGAATAGGTATGGCAGATATTTTTCTGAGAATAAAAAGGAAAGATGGTAACAATATGGACAGCAACCTGGAGGTAATCGAATTCAATGACAAGGCGATAAAATTAATTCTAAAGAATCACAACATAAAAAAAATATTTTTCACAAGTAAATTTGTAGAAAAAAGTTTCATGAAACTATTTCCCGATATTAAAATTGGAGAATGTTTGCCTTCGCCTTCGCCAAGATATGCAAGGATGAGTATGGCTGAAAAAATAAATTATTATAGAACAAAATTGCCAAAATGAGTTTCGAAAGATTTGCTATTTTTTAGTAATCCAGTCAAGGTAATTTTCTTTATTTATAAGATTAAACGCGGCTTTGGGATAAGCCTTTGAAAAAGCAGTTGGAATTTTTGCCTTACTTTCTTTCCATTTACATTCCAGTGCCTGCATTTTTTGTTTATTGTTTATTTCTATCAAATCAATTTCCTGGCCATCATAGGTACGCCAGAAAAAATATTGCGGGAAATAATTGGTATAACTATTATACTTTATTCTTTCACTTAAAAAATATTGTTCCCAAAGCTGGCCAACATCATTACGCTGGTTCACGGGATTAAAATTAGCGATAAGCGCATTTCTGATTCCGTTATCAAAGAAATACCACTTCTTACTTTTACTCACTTCTTTACGCAAATTATTACTATAGCCGGACAAAGGATAAATGATAAAAATCTTTGACAAAAGATCAAGATAGCGATCTACGGTTTGCCGGTTCAATTGAAGACTGTTACCAAGTTCTACAGTACTTACCTGGCTTCCAACCTGGAAAGCTAACAACTGCAACAATTTATACAAAACATCTGCGCCTTTAATATTTTCTATCATCAAAAGATCTTTGAGCAAATAATTATTAACCAGTTGTTTTAAATAATTTTCTATTTCATCATTATTCTCCAAATGCCATAATTCAGGATAACTCCCATAAATTAATCTATCTTCCAGGTCATGAACTGTAGTAAGATGATCCTGAATCACAGACAATTCCATTTGTGCAATCGGATACAATTGATACACCTGGTTTCTTCCTACCAAAGGCTCTCCTGTCGAATTTTGCAAATCAAAACTACTACTTCCGGTTGCTATAATGGTGATACCTTTTATATTATCTATCATCAACTTCAAAATCTTACCTATCTCAGGAATAGAGTGTGCTTCATCAATAATTATTAATTTTTTTCCTTTGGTCAAACGTCTATAGTTAGGGATTGTTCTCTTTTGCAAAAGCGTGTTTACCTGCATATCTTCACCCTGCAACAAAAGTGTATTTTTTTCATTCTTTGCCGCAATATTTTCAACGATTGTAGATTTTCCGGTACGCCGCGTTCCATAAAGCAGGATTACTTTTTGTTTGCCAATCTGCTTTAAAATTTGAGTTTCGGTAATCCTTGGAACTTCCATATTTTTGCATTTTATTGCAATTTATGTTAATTAGTCCAGTCAACCAACCTAATTTATATTAATTAGTCCAGTCAAGCAATCTAATTACTATTAATTAGTCTATTATGGTAAAAATATTGTTGCCAGGCGATTACTTTTGAAACAATGAACAGGGGTCTCTGATAGCTTCCCTCACAACGGCTATCGGGAAGGGTTAATAAAGTATTTTATTAAATTGTTCGAATAAACCTCTTAATTAATCGGGAGATAATCTCCTAAACTCTTTGCCCAAAGGACTCCTACGGAAGACAGTAAAGCAACAAATAGCGCAGATTCTTAATTACCCGCATCCGAACGCAGCCTGAAACACGTCCAACTTGTTTTACAGAAATTTTGACAGGATTTTAATAAGACAATAATTTTCTTTTCCTTAAAAAAAAATCACAACTCCTCATTCTTATTTTTTTTATCATTCTCCTTTTGGGTATCAGTTGATGAAGAAAAAAAACCTGAAAATCTATTATGATTACTATACTTGTAAATAGGCCACATTTTCAGGATTCGCTCCCGTTTGCGTTCTTCCTGCAGAATATGATCACGTGCTGTGAGTAATTCAAATTGAGTGATTAATCCCCGAAGTTTCCCTTTTTCCCTACTATCAACTACCGGAAGAACGCCTACATGATTAGCTGCCATCCTATCTGCAATTGCCCGAAGAGATTCTTCGGGAAAAGTAGTGATTATGTCTTTGATCATAAAATCGTCCACAGTTCCGGAAATCTTTCCCTGCAAAGATTTTTCCAATACATCCTGCCAGGAAATAACTCCCAGTATGATTCCATCCAAATTAACTACAGGTAGCAAACGTTGTCTTCGCATGTGAGGCTGTTCGTGTACCATAGCCTGCACATCAGACATATAAGTACCCGAACTTATTGTAAGCACATTTGTTGACATGACATCTTCGGCGAAAAGAACTTTCAGGGGTTCCACGGCATATTCTCTCAACACATGAAATCCGCGTCGGGCTACTTTTTCTGTAAGAATAGAACGTTTTAAAATAAGTACGCTAATGAGATGTGCCAGCGTAACCGTTATTAATAATGGAAGAAATAAATCAGTACTGTGCGTAAGTTCAATAGGAAAAATAATAGATGTAAAAGGGGATCGCATTACACCCGCCAATGCGCCCGCCATCCCAAGCAAAGCCCATTCTGTTGGTATTTTCCCTGGAAAAACCATTCCCAATAAACCACCTAATGCCCCACCCATAATTAAAATTGGAGCTAGAATCCCTCCACTTGTCCCCGAACCTAAAGCCACCGCCCATATAATTAATTTAACCACAAAAAGACTTATTAATGCAGTGAAAGCAATGTTTCCGGCAAGTACATCTGCAATAGTATCATACCCAACTCCCAATGCCCGGGGTTCAATAAGACCTCCTATTCCTACGATCAAGCCACCCAAAACAGGCCACCACATCCAATGTATAGGTAATTTGCGAAAAGCATCTTCGGCGCCATAAACCGCTGTGGTTAATACCCAGGCCATTCCGCCACAGATAATTCCTAAGATCACCGCATCCATCAAACCTGTAGTTCCCAGGACCACCATTTTATGAACAGGAAATAATGGCTCTCCTCTCATCCATCCCTGGTTTACGAACCAGTGCCTGATAGCATCTGCCACAATACTCGCAATAGCTGCAGGAATAAAAGAACGCGGTTTCCATTCAAACAAAAGAAGTTCTACTCCAAGAATTACTGCCGCAATCGGAGTTCCGAACACCGCGCTCATTCCTGCTACAGCTCCTGCTACAAGAAGGCTTCGCCTTTCTATAGCGGTGAGGTTAAGGAATTGTGCCAATACCGAACCTACAGCGCCTCCCGTTAAAATAATCGGGCCTTCTGCACCAAATGGCCCCCCGGTACCAATGCTGATTGCACTGGCAATGGGTTTAAGAATGGTAAGACTTGGTTCCACTTTACTACCACCTACAAGAATAGTTTCCATAGCTTCCGGAATTCCATGTCCGCGAATACGTTCAGAACCATAGCGCGCCATGAATCCAACAATCAAGCCACCTCCCATAGGTATTAAAACAGCCAGCCATCCAAGGGTATTATTTCGTGGCGAAGTAAGCGTAAGATCGAAACGCTGGTAATATAAAAAATTAGAGATGACAGCAATCAGATCAAGTAGTACAATTGCTATAACTGCACCAAAGATTCCGATAATTATAGAAAGAGGAATTAATTTTAGTACTGAAGCAGGCATCGTAAAGTCGCTGAGTTTTCGGGCTACACCTGAAGAAGGTGTTTGTTTGCTATCTCCTTTACCTCCTTTTTTGTTACTACTATCCTGCTCATTCATACGGCAATCTTATATGCTAAAATGTAGAGAAAAAAAATATTCCCGAAATAAAATTACAAAAAAAGTTAATGATTTTTTAAGGAATATTTATTAGGGGAGTTTTTCAAAATCAGATTTGAGTCGAAAGATTAAAAGGTTGACTACCTCAGAAAAATATTTTTTAAGTTCAAACTACTTCACAAAGGTTGGCAACCTTTGGCGACAAAAACCAGATTTGAATTGAATTAATAGAGGCTTTTGATACCTCGGAGACATTTTTATTTATGAATACCTTTTATAGAGCTTTGTCTATTCTTTTTTCAATTCGTCTGTCCGGGATAAACCAAATAATGGCAACAACACAATACAAAGCAAAACTAATCCATGAATTAAAAAAAGAAATTAGAATACCAAGAATATAAATTACTATTGAAATTTTTCCTCTAAAATCTCTTCCTATCGAAGTTGCCAATAAAGAATCTTTACCATGAAGTTGTATTAGCGATTTCAGAAGAAGAGGATAGGACAAAGCTGCCATTAATAAAACAATTCCATACAAAGCAACGGGCGATGCACTAAAATGATTTTCACCCATCCATGCGGTAACAAATGGAATGAGTGAAATACAAAATAATAATAGCGTATTGCACCACAATACTTTTCCATTTACATGTGTAACTGCCTGAAACGTATGATGGTGATTATTCCAATAAATTGCCACATAAGTAAAACTCAGTACGTAACTTATTAATTTTGGTATCAAAGGCTTTAAATCCGCAAATGAGCTGCCTTCGGGCGGATGAAGGTCCAGTACCATGATGGTGATAAGAATGGCGAATAATCCGTCGCTAAAGGCTTCTAACCTTCCCTTGCTCATAATTTTATTTTTAGAAAAAGATAAAGATAATTATTCAGGTCCTAATTTAGTGAAACAGAAAATGCCGTTATTTATTGGTTTACTGTAAACTATCCTGGTTCATTCTTTATCAATTCTACTTCCGTTACCGGGCTAAATAAAAACAATCTGTTGTTTTGTAAATCCCGGCACAAAAAACGGGTCCTTTGCCTATTGCCTTTTTTATAAATGTGTCCGTTTTTAAATTTGAATAAACTTTCCGGCGGCAGTTCTTCCAATAAAAAAACTCCTGGTTTATGAGGATCGTATCTTTTTAATATTCTTAATAACGGAGCTTCTGCACACGAACTGGCAGCAGGATTTTTTAAAGTTTTCAATAATTCATTTTCTATGTCAGCAGGAAATATTTTTTTAGTAATAAAGCGTGTCAGAATATTTCCAAATTCATTTTTCCATTGTGCGCCATGGGCCTGAATTCTATTTCCATATTTTTCATAGGCCACCAGGTGGCCCAATTCATGCAATAAAGTAATTAAAAATGAATATTTATTGAGATTCCCATTCACGCTGATGCGGTGATTTTTATTCAAATGTTTGTTACGGTAATCGCCAAGTTTGGTAAGCCTTTCACGGGTAACAGTAAGATGTACCTTATACTCCTGTAGGTAAAATGACACATCATCATAAGAGCCATCGGGTAAAAAATGATTCAATTGATGTAAGGGAGATTCTTTTTTAAGCATCAGTTTTTTTTCGGGCTATTTTCATTAATTGGACAACTTCAATGGAAGTATAAATAACATAAAGCACCATTGCCATAAATAAAGCGGGTTTATTTACATTGCTTCCCATTACAAAAATATAAATAAAAATGGCGCCGATTATTACAAACATTTTCATTAAAAGAGTAAGGTATAATCCACGTATAAATGCATGAACATTGGGAGATTTTGTGCCCTTAATTTGAATGAAAAATCCAAAGCAACTTAATAAAAACAGGATGATGTTTGCAGAGGCTAAAAATCCAACATCAAATCCATAAGAGATTAAATTTCTTTTGAAGATAAGGATAAGAATACTGGTGATAATAAATAATATAATTACCGGGGCGAATTTTTTAATATAGGGTTGAGTCATTTTTTATCGGTGTCTTTAATAATTTTTATAATAAGCCCTGCAATAATTATCAAGGGCAATATCCAAACCAGCAAAGGAAAAGAAAAATGTAACCATTCGTCTGATTTCATCCCGATAAATATCCCCAAAGCAATACTTAACAGGAATTGCATACCCATTCCCGCATATTTCATTAATTCCCTGTTGGTTTCTTTTCTTGTTTTCATTATTTATTCACTTATTCATTCAGGATATAAAGGGAAATTTCCTTTATTTGTGCTTTTACTGAATCAAAATGCAAACTTCCTGGTTTCTTATTTCCTTATTTTTTTATTTCCATTTGTATTCTTAATTACTTCTGACAGTAGCTCTCACAGGCAATGTCATATTGATCTTTTACGTTATTAATTTTTAGGTTGTTAAAAATAATATACACAAAAGCATTTATTGACATATTAGACTAAATAACCGTATTTTTAAAATATTTTTGCAGAAAGAAAGTTTCTATATTTTATTAGAACTTTTTTGTTAATCTTACTTCTATAAAATTGATCATATCCATGAATAGCCGGATCAGATTCATATCTGTTTTATTATTCTTCTTTTTTCTTCTTCCGGAGGTGCATGCCCAGTTGGATAAAATATCTTTTGACGTAAATAAGGATAAACCTGCAAAGTTCCAGGACAAAACACTCAAATCAGAAAAGACCGGCCAGAAAAAATTTACAGTCCCCCGAAGATTCATCCAAAATACCGTATCGCATTATAATTACTTTTTTAATGCCAATAACAAAATCAATTCTGTAATAGAGCGCGCGCGCCTGCAAAATACAGACGATTATTCAAAATTATTATCCTATTACAGTTTTACTTTAGAAAATACTGCCGCTCAAAAAATTGAACTCGATTCTGTCATTTATAAAGCCACCGCAGGAATATTGCTCCATGATCTACGCAGCGATTGGGTGGACAATTTATATCTCTTAATTGGAGAGGCCTATTATTTCCGTAAAGCTTTTGATTCTGCTTACATGACTTTTCAATTTATTAATTATAATCTTTATCCCCGCAAAAAGAAACATGAAGATGACCAGTTGATAGTAGGTTCCAACGAAAACGGAGGCAATAATTCCCTCAGCATATCAAGTAGTGAAAAAAGGAATATTATTCAAAAAACCTTTTCGCGGCCGCCAAGCAGAAATGATGCTTTGGTATGGCAAATTCGTACTTTGATAGATTTGGGCGACTATGCCGAAGCAGCGGGAATCATCAATACTTTGAAAAATGATCCCTTATTTCCCAAACGCCTGGATCCATATTTTGAAGAAATGCAGGGATATTGGTTTTTCAAACAACAAATGTATGATAGCGCCATCGTCTATATTGCGGATGCGCTTCCCAATGCGATAGATGTTGCCGATAAAGCAAGAAGGGAATATTTGCTTGCCCAACTTTATGATATGAGCAACCAACAGGATACCGCATCCCATTATTATGATAGAGCAATAAAACTTACTACAGATCCGCTAATGGATATTTATGCTAATCTCAATAAAGCAAAAATGCTTAAAAGCAAAGATCCTGCAGAAATTGACAAAAGTATTGCCAGGCTCTTACACATGGCGCGCAAAGATAAATTTGAGCCTTACCGCGACATAGTATATTTTTCTGCGGCGCAACTTGCTATGGAAAAACCTGATACTTCCCTGGGAGTGTCTTTATATAAAAAAAGTACTTTTTACAACCAGGATAATATATCAATTAAAAACAAAGCCTTTCTGACATTGGCTGAAATAAGCTATCAACAAAAAAAATATAAAGATGCTTATAACTTTTACGACAGTCTTCAAACCGGGGATACTTCACTGAAAAACGTTGCCGAAATTGAATCAAGAAAAATGGCACTAAAACAGGTAGTCACCAATCTTAATATTATTGAAAGAGAAGACAGCCTTCAGGCAATTGCGGCACTTTCACCAGATGAAAGAACTGCTTTTTTAAAAAAATTATCCAAAAAATTAAAGAAAGAACGGGGAATAAAAGATGAAGAAGAGGCTTATTCAGGTTCTGCAGCGGATCTTTTCAACAAAAAAAATCAATCCTCTGATTTATTTTCGAGTAACAGTTCGCAGGGAGAATGGTATTTCAATAATAGTGATTTAAAAGGAAAGGGTTATACTGAATTTAAAACCGTTTGGGGCAAAAGACAAAATGTAGATAACTGGAGGCAATCATCCGCTTCTTCACAAAATGCCAGCTCCATTAATCAAAACCAGTCAAATTCAAATCTGGGAGATCCAATGGCGCCCCAGGCAAGTTCCGGCAAAGAAAAAATCAATTTAGGCATTCCTTATCAGAACGACATTTCTGTAGAAGGATTGCTTGCAAATGTGCCTTTGACCAAACCCGCTATGGATACATCCAATTCAAAAATAGTGCGTTCCTTACTTTTGCTGGGAAAAAATTACCAGGATCTGTTGGAAGATTATTATGCGGCCATAGATACTTATCAAAGTTCTTTAAAGCGCTTTCCGGACAGCTTACACAATGGTGAATTGTATATGAACCTTTCCTATTGTTACAGGAAAATCGGAAATATTCAGCAGTCAGATTATTATAAAAATCTTTTATTGAATAATTTCAAGAAAAGCATTTACACTCAATATGTACTTCACCCCGACAGTTTTAATCCTTCCGAAAAAGATACCGCCGCATCAAACAGATACGACAAAATTTATAACATGTTTATTGAAGGTAATTTCGATCAGGCCATCCAGGAAAAACATATTGCTGACAGTCTTTATGGTAAAAGCTATTGGAACCCGCAATTACTCTATATTCAATCTGTTTACTATATTCAAAAGCGCCAGGACAGTGCAGCCATCAATACGCTTCACCAGATAATTGATAATTATCCTACATCCCCGATGAAAGATAAGGCAGCTACCATGATTAAAGTATTGAGCAAAAGAGATAGTATTGAGAATTATCTTACTAATCTTAAAGTGGTGAGAGAAAATCCGGATTCACAAATAATAGTTTATGATGATGCTAAAATCGTTAATAATGTGCAGGGGCCGGTCGTCATTAATCATAAACCGATTACAGAAACCGGCATTATAAAACCGGGAAAAGCAACTTTAAATCCGGATAAAAAATTACCTCCACCCGTGAGAAATGCCCAGTTTATTTTTGATCCTAATGAACCACAAAATGTAGTGATGGTGCTTACTAAAGTAGATCCTGTATATAGCAGTGAGGCCAGGAATGCGTTTAACAGATTCAACAGCCAGAATAATTATTCAAGTAATTTCCAGATCGTAAAAGATACTTTGGATAATGACAGGATCCTGTTAATATTTTCACCTTTTGACAATGCAGATGCTGCTTTAAAATACCGTGATCAGTTAAAAGCCGCTGCACCTTCAGAAATCTCATGGTTGCCTGCGCAGAAATATGCATTTTATATTATTTCTGATGCCAACCTTGAATTGCTGAAACAAAATAAAAATTTACAGAGTTATATTGATCTTTTAAATAAAAAATACCCCGGCAAATTTTAGTAATTTCATAAAAAGGAATGTAATAAATTACCGGTTTTTAAAGAAAACAAAATGAAGAATTTACCTAAAAAAGGAAACAAAAAAAGCGACATAAAACCAGGAGTAAAAATACTTTGGACAGTTGTGTTGGGAGGATTTGCACTTTTTACAATCGTACTCGTTTCAGCTTTTTTTGGCCTATTTGGCAAGTTGCCTTCACTTCAGCAATTAGAGAATCCGCAAGCCAACCTCGCTACAGAAATATATGCTGATGATGGCACTACTCTCATGGGTAAAATTTATACTGAAAACAGGGTTCAGGTAGATTATAAAGACATTTCAAAAAGTGTGATTAACGCTTTGATATCTACCGAAGACATCAGGTTTTATGAACATTCAGGAATTGACCCGATTGCCATTGCCCGTGCCCTTAAAGGATTTGGCAACCAGGGAGGGGCCAGTACGATCACGCAACAACTTGCCAAAAACATTTTAAACCAGCAAAACCGTGTGTTTATTTTGAAAAGAGGAATAGATAAAATGAAAGAATGGATCGTGGCGCTAAAACTGGAACGAAATTTTACCAAGCAGGAAATTATTGCATTGTATCTCAATCGCGTTTCGTGGTTAAATGTCTATGGCATCAGAAATGCGTCATTGATCTATTTTCAAAAAGAACCTTCTAAACTCACGCCGGACGAAGCTGCTTTATTAGTAGGAATGTTGAGTGGCCCGGGGGAATATGATCCGCGAAGGCATCCCGACGCAGCGCTCGCCAGGAGAAACCTGGTATTAGACAGAATGGTTACCAATAACGTACTTTCCGCCTCAGACGCTGAAATGCTTAAGAAAAAACCTCTTGGAATTAAATATAAAAAAATAGATGAAAGCAATGGGATAGCGCCTTATTTTAGATCTGTTTTGACAAAGAAACTACTCGATTGGTGTAGCACACACACCAATCCTCAAACCGGTAATAAGTATGATCTCTACAAGGATGGATTAAAAATATTTACAACCATTGATCCTAAGATGCAGTTGTATGCAGAAGAAGCTGTAATAAGGCATATGACTGCTATGCAAAAAACATTTAACCGGCAATTACCAAAGAATGTCTGGAAAGGCCATGAAGATATTTTAAACCGCGCCATGCAAGGAAGTGATCGCTGGAGAAGTATGAAAGAAGCCGGGGCAACAGATCAGGAAATTAAGAATTCATTCTCCGTTCCTGTAAAAATGAAAGTATTTGCATGGAATAAGAACCGGGAAACAGATACCGTCTTGAGTCCCCTGGATTCCATAAAATATTGCAAACAAATGATGCAAACTGCATTTTGCGCAATGGATCCTGTAACAGGAGAAGTGAAAGCATGGGTGGGTGGCATTGATTTTAAATGGTTTAAATATGATCATGTAACTGCAAACAGGCAAGTGGGTTCTACTTTTAAACCAATTTTATATACTTTGGCTTTAACAGATGCAGGGCTTACGCCTGAAAGTTATATAGGAGGAACATCCATCACTCTTAACAAAAAAACCATTACAGGACCCGGAGGTACAATGGCTTATTGCTTAGCTAAATCAATCAACGTAGCCGCTTTTGATCTGATGAGCAGGATTGGCCCTAAAAAAACTGCCGAGTTTGCTCATCTTTGTGGAATAAAAAGCTATATCCCAATTGTTCCTTCCATCGCTTTAGGTTCTGCTGATATACAACTTATTGAAATGCTGAGAGCATACACCATGTTTCCAAATCGTGGATTTAATACTGAACCCATTTATTTAACCAAAATTGAAGATAAAAACGGTAATGTATTACAGACCTTTGAACCTGAAGTAAAACAGGTTATCAGTGAATCAGACGCCTACACTATGTATCGCATGATGCAAGGAGTAGTTGATTATGGAACCGGAGGAGCTATGAGATGGAAGTTCGGAATTAACAGTGCAATGGGTGCAAAAACCGGAACCACTAATCAAAATACAGATGGATGGTTTATTGGATATACCCCCCAAATACTGGCCGGCGCATGGGTTGGCTGCGATGATCCTTTTTTACATCTCAGGAATGGTTGGACAAACGGAGGTAACGATATGGCAATGCCTGAATGGGCATTCTTTATGCAAAAAGTATATGCCGATAAATCATTGAATATTGACCCTAAAGCTCAATTTGCTATACCTTCTGAACTGAATAATAATCCCATTTATGCAGATCAAAACTTTAATGCCATAGGCCAGGAAGGCCAGGGAAGCGATTCTGCAGATGTTCAGGGGAATGGTGACGCTGCAGATTATGCTGCTCCAACAGATGTACCGGTAGAATCGGATTTTAGTGAAGTAGCACCAAAGGATAAAAAATCCGGGTCAGACGTAAAAAAGATGGGCCCTATGAATTATATTCCTGAAAAGAAAGATTCAGCAAAAAGAGCAGAAGAAGAAAAAAGTAAAAAAGTCGCGAATAAACCACAAAAATCAAATAACGATTACTAATTAATAATTCCTCTAACAGGCATTTTCATAACTAAAAGAGTGGAACACTCTTTGCCAATAAGAAGTTTATATTTGCAAACAAAAAAACAAAATTATTTATATGAAAAAAACAACACTATTCTTTTCTGCAGCTATTTGTTTTTCGACGATGGCGATAGCCCAAACAAACGGTTCTTTAAAATTAACCAAAGGTCAAAAATATGTAGTGGAAAATAAACTCTCTACTACCAGTTCTACACAAGTGCAGGGTCAATCTATGGATACAAAAGCAGATATTGCTTCTGTATATAATATTGAAGTAAAGGATGTAAACAATAATAATTTCAATCTTTCCAATACGATTACCAATATTAAAATGAATATGAGTATGATGGGAAGAGATATCAATTTTGATTCTGATAATAAAGATGATATGAATGGAGAAATGGGAAGTTCTTTAAAAGATTACATCAATCAACCAAAGGATGTTGTCCTTGACAATTCAGGAAATGTGATTTCAAAAGCTTCTGCAGATACATCTTCAGAATCTGCTATTGCCAAACAATTAAATTTTGACGCTTCGGGTTATGGCGCAGAAATGGCTTTCCTTGCGCTACCCCAGGATTTAAAGGTAGGAACTACCTGGACTGATAAAAACGACAATAGCGGCATTAGCAAATCAACAACTTATGTTATAAAAAGTATAACCGGCAATATTGCGGCTGTATCATTTTCAGGCACCTTATCTACGGACAAAACAATGGAACAACAGGGAATGGAAGTAAGTACCAAAACTACAGGTAAATTTTCCGGCGAAGAAACTGTAGATACCAACACAGGAGTAGTTCAAACTAATAATTCTACTACAGAGGCTTCAGGTACTGTAACTGCAATGGGGCAGGATTTTCCTACTTCTACAAAAATAACTTCAACTACAACAGTAAAAGCATTGTAATAATTTTTAAGGAACTCGTTAAAAAACTCGTTAAAAGCCTTGCAAAATCTGCAGGGCTTTTTTTTAATTTTGGATAATAGGAATCCGGAATTTTTGCTCGTTTACTGTGGAATATGTTCAATGTCGCTAAAGCATCAGGGGCTCTTCAAAATTCTCTTCGAACCAAAGATATTTTTTCGAAGAGTTGCCTTCTTCGGATTTTGAGTTAAAGTACGACTCTCCAATGTATATTGGTCTTAATTAAAAATGAAAGAGAAAATTAGTTATTCCCTTCCGGCAAAATATTCTGGTTCACTCTAAAAAAATTATTGGGATCGTATTGTTTTTTAATTTTAGCCAAACGCGCGTAATTGTGCTTATAACTTGCTTTTACACGATCCTGTCCTTCATCCATCATAAAATTGGAATAGGCGCCACCTGAAGAAAATGGATGCAGTGCTTCCCAATAATCCTTACACCATTTTGTAATTTTATTGCCGTTAGCAGGATCAGGATCTACGCCCACAATTACGCCGGCATATTTGGCATCTCTGTAAGCCCAGGGGGTTTCGTCTTTCGCAACTCTGCCTGCTGCGCCACTTATAGGATACAAATGCATTTGAGAAAGTGGTGTGGGTATTTTCAAACTAAATTCCAAATGTTTTGCGCTTGCTTCCTGACTTAATTCATTAAAAAAATCAGCTCTCCAATACCATTGCAAGCCCGGAGGAAGAAGGCCGTCAAACAATTTTTGAATAGATGGATAAGGCATCTCGCCTATATGAGCAAACACAGGATTCCTGGCAAGTATGGGCTTAAATACTTCTTCTGCCTTATTTAAATCGCCAACATAACACCATACAATTCCACAAAATTTTTTATGGTGAAGGGATTCAGGAAATGGCGGCCCGGGAATAATCATTGTAGCGATAAATCCATTCAATTCGTCAGGAGCTTTATTGAGAAAATTATGATACCATTCCATGATCTCTTCTGCTTTTTCAATGGGCCAAAGAGTGGGACCTCCATACACATCTTTTACCGGATGTGCCTGGAATTTAAAAGAAGTTACGATACCAAAGTTTCCGCCACCACCACGGATTGCCCAAAAGAGATCGGCATTTTGTGTGTCATTTACAGTCACAAAATTTCCATTGGCCAAAACCATATCTGCCTCTAATAAATTATCAATAGAAAGTCCGTATTTTCTTGATAAATACCCTACTCCTCCGCCAAGTGTCAAACCTCCTACGCCGGTGGTAGAGATGATTCCGGCCGGAACAGCAAGCCCGAATGGATGCGTAGTATGATCCACTTCACCCCAGAGATTTCCTCCTCCCACTCTTGCCGTATTATCTTTAGTGTCAACACGTACTGATTTTAATCCGGATAAATCAATCACCAACCCATCATTGCATAATCCCAAACCACCACCATTATGGCCACCTCCCCGAACTGCCACTAATAAATTGTTTTGCCTGCCAAAATTTACCGCATAGATTACATCAGCAACGTCCACGCATTTTACAATGATACCGGGATGTTTATTTATCATCGCATTATATACTTTGCGTGACTCTTCATAATTAGAGTCATTGGGGAGAATAACACTTCCCCTGATCTGAGATGCAAATTCTTTAATAATATTAGCATCTAAGTCCTTTACTAAATTAGGCATAAATAATATTTTAAAGTTTGTAAAAAAATATTTTCGCAGCAATTTTTTATTCCTTCAATTACAGCTGATCAACAAATAATCATCTTTTGTGTTTGACAAAATTAAATTGGGATGGATCAGATCAGTGTAACATTTAATTCAAATGCTGGTAATTTTAATTCAAATATTTTGAAAATCTGAAACCCGTATTGTTACCATGCTTTGGAAGGAATAAAGCCAAATCTTTTTTGAAAGCATTTAGAAAAATAAGAAGGGCTGCTAAACCCTGTCTCAAAAGCAATTTCAGAGATGCTACCTGAATTTTTATTTAATAATTGCAATGCTTCATTGAGACGGTAATCCCTGATAAAGGTATTGGGGGATTTACCAGTGAGCGCCATCAATTTACGATACAACTGGGATTTGCTGCACCTCACAGGTTTATTAAAATCATCCACTTTTAAATTGATGTTGCTCCATTCTGATTCTGTGTAATCCATTAAAAGAGTTAGAAAATTTTCATCGGATAAAGAAAGAGAAACCATATTACCTAATTCACTCAATGGCATCGGGTTTTCACTATTATATAATTCTTCTACTTCTGAAGAAACGATGATATCTCCTTTAATAAATTCACACAATCTTTCCGCCAATTTGATGGAATCTTCAAAAAATGATTTCTTTCCGGTGACCGGCACTCCGGCGCTCAATCCTATTTTTATAAAGAGGTTATTGTCCTCACATTCTTCTTTAAAATGTTTGAACCACAACCAAATTTGCTGTGCAGCACGAACGGCATTTGAAACCGATTTAAAAGAAACCAAATAATTATTTTTAGTTTGTTTCACAGTTGTACCCTCATGATCTTTCAACAGTTTAAGAATGCTATCGTTTAAATTATGCAATAAAGACTTGAGTGGCGAAGCATCTTCTTGTAAAAGCGTTGGTTGTTTTAGAGCAATTACCATTATGGTTCTGAAGGCAGGATCATTTATAATATTTAATTCCGTGTTTTGTGATTTTTCCGGATCTTCTATTCTCCCTAAAAATGATTCTACTATTCCTTTATTTACTTCAATTATTTTATTAGGAACCTGGCCATGAGCCTGTTTATGCATTTTTTGAATTGCCTTTACATCCGGCGCTTCAATTAAGCAGAAGGCCGTTTTTCGTTTTTCGTCAAACCAATAAGTCAAACCTCTGCAACCAAACTGTCCCTGTATCTTCAGATCAGCCTGGTGTAATTGAGCTACATTTTCAGCTGTAACTATTTCAGAAACATCGTGACGGTCCATGTAAATTGGCATACAAATAATTTTTAAAAATCTTACTCAAAATTAATATTTCTTAAAAAAAGAAGAAAAAATATTTACAGTAAAGAACTAATTTCAATACATAAAGCAACATATTGAAACTGATATCTATTAACTTTGATAACTAATGGAAAAAAAAGACGAAGGAAATATAAATAAAATCGGAAACAAATCAACTACTGAAAATCAACATCCCCCAAGCCAAACAAATCCGGTAAATTCAAGTGAAAACACGGAACCAATTTCAGCAAATAAATCACAACTCAAAACCGAAATGGAAGTACATCACCATCCCCAACTCGACCACAAATCAAAACCTTTTAAAGAATATCTGCTAGAAGGTTTTATGATATTTATTGCCGTAATGATGGGTTTTATTGCTGAAAATATAAGAGTGAATATTACCGACAGTGAACATGTGAATCAACTTACTTCGCAACTTGTACAAGGCCTTAAAAATGATACTGCAAGATTAAATAAAATATGGGGTTTCGAAACACAGTTAGTGAAAGACAACGATTCTTTAATTGAACTTTTGCAAAAACCTTTAGAAAAAACAGATACGAAAAGAATGCAAAAGCTTATAACTAATTCACACGGTATGTGGCCATTCCATCCCTCCGGAGGAGCCATTGCTGCCATTAAAAATGAACTTCCTCTGAAGCAATTTTCCAATTCGGATATAATCAGGTATATCGCCATATATGAAGAGCATATTGATCTTTTACATACAGTTGAAGGTATTACTCTTCAATACCAGAGAAGTTATCTTGATCCATTTTTAACGCAGCACTTTACACCATCTAATATGGAGGCATCCTTCGATACCGCCTCCACTCCAGGCACACAAATGCGAAATTTAAACCAGGAAGATATGGCTCAATTGGCTGCCGATATGGTATTGATAAAAATAAACACCAGGGAACTGGTGGATGACAACAGGATGGTGAAGGATGACGCAGTAAGTCTGCTAAAATATGTAATCAAGCATTACCATAAATAGGGTAATGAAAGATAAGAGTTAAGAACTGCCAATGGAAATATATTAATAAATACCAAAAGAGTTGCAGTAACCAAACCAACCTGTCAGCAGGCAGACAATTATCCATGATTTATAATTTTTATCCTTCTATACTTTATGTAGCAAAAAGGAAATTAACTTTACCAAGACCAATCTATAATTTTATAATTATTACTTTAGCAGAGTGAAAAAATATCTGGGCTATCTTTTGTATTTTTTGTATTGGCTATTATTTTTTGCAATTGCAAGAGCCACATTTTTACTCTATCACTTACATCTTACCAAAACACTAAGCGGAGCAGAAATTTTTAAATCATTCCTTTATGGATTAAGAATGGATGCTTCTTTTGCGGGATATTTATGTATAATTCCTTTTCTATTATTTTTAATAAAATCATTTGCGACCAGTTTACCAATCAATAAAATAATAAGGATTTATACTTATGTGCTTATTATTATTATTTCATTTTTATTAATTGCCGATCTTGGATTATACACAGCGTGGGGATACAGGATGGACGCGACTCCGCTCCAATATTTTAAATCACCGAAAGAAATGGCTACCACTGTTTCTTCCGCACCCGTGATTCCACTATTGATTATTTTTATCGTCCTTATTTTTCTTTACATTTTCATTTATAAAAAATACTTCAATTTTTATATTGACAGAAAGCAAAAACAATTTCATTGGGCAGATTCCTTTTTCTCAATGTTTTTAATTGCTTTTCTATTTGTTCCTATCCGTGGTGGAATTCAAAAAATTCCAATGATTATAAGTGATGTTTATTTTTCACCAAAAATATTCGCAGACCATGCTGCTATTAATTTGCCCTGGAATATTATGTTTTCCATTTTAAACATGCATAATTCTCATAACCCATTTGATTATTTCCCTGAGGCAAAATCAGAAGAATTGGTACATAGTTTATACAATACAGGTCCAAAGAGAATTCCTTCCATTTTATCTGTTGAAAAACCCAATATTATTTTTATTATTTTAGAAAGCTTTACTGCTAAATGGGTAGGTTGCCTGGGTGGCGTCCCTGGTGTAACTCCAAACCTGGACAGCATTGCAGCCGATGGATTATTGTTCACACATATCTATGCGGCCGGCGACAGAAGCGAAAAAGGACAGGTTGCCGTGTTGAGCGGCTATCCCAACCAGGCAATCACTTCTATTGTAAAAACACCGACTAAAACCAGCCATCTTCCATCCATCAATCAATCACTCGAAAAGATCGGCTATCATTCAAGCTATACTTATGGTGGTGAATTAGAATTTGCTAATATTAAATCTTACCTCATCAATATCGGAATCAATCAATTGATTGATAAATATTCTTTTCCTGTGTCGGAAAGAACCACTTCCTGGGGCGTGCATGATCAATATGTTTTCAACAGGTTTTACAAAGACATTGAAAAAGAAAAGCAACCTTTTTTTGCAGCTATGTTCACACTCAGCAGTCACGAACCTTATGATGTGCCTATGAAACCGCGCTTTCCCGGGAAGGATGAAACCACACTGTTTAAGAATTCTGTTTATTATACTGATAGTATTATCGGGCATTTTATTCGTACTTTAAAACAAGACCCTTTATGGAAAAATACTTTAATCGTTTTTGTAGCCGATCACGGGCATCCCTTGCCGGGACACGATCCTAACGACAGGCCATCTAAATTTCGCATCCCATTGATATTTAGCGGCGGAGCTTTAACAATGAAAGGGAAAATAAATAACATAGGATCACAAACAGATATTGTAACTACTATTTTAGACCAACTTCATCTTCCAAGTGATCAATTTAAATGGGGAAAAGATTTATTAGACTCTTCTGCCAGGCAATTTGCATTTTATTGCTTTAATAATGGTTTCGGATTCGTAACGCCACAAGGAACTGAAACGATGGATAACGATTCGAAAGAACCTATCTATAAAGATCCCGGATTTGATACAACTAATCTAAAATACGGTAAGGCATACATGCAGTTTTCTTACCAGGATTTCTTAAACAGATAGGCCGCGGGGAATCTTCCCGAAGCGTAAACTGACTGACCTGTCATATATGAATCTTCAGGAGCAAGATAGGATTGAAGAGCAGTAGCATCCGAGTTGTTATGAATCACAGGGTATGATGAAATATTTTGAGGTTCTTTTGAGCATGGAATTTTCAACAGAAAATAAACAGCATTTTAGATTCTTATTTAAATATTTTTTGTTTTCAAAATACAGGAAATTATTTATTCCATATTTACGAAAATAAAATCCGTCCGGATGTATTTTTATTTGTACAAAATTTGATAATATTCATCTACCATCCTGTTGCTGTCAAAAGTAACCTGAACATCCCTCATACCATTTTTTATAATCTGTCTCCAGGTTTCAAAATCATTATAATAGAGCGGCAGTATCTCATTTTCAAGTATTTCATAGATCTTGTTCATATCATAATTATCCTGCTCTTCCACATGCATATTCATATAATCTGCGGGTGGCACTACAAATCCATTGTTGCCATTATTTATAAATTCACATATCCATCCATCATTAGTACTCAGGTTTACAGCGCCATTCATTGCTGCTGTCATCCCACTGGTACCACTCGCTTCTCTTGGCACCCTGGGATTATTTAACCACACATCTGCTACCTGCTTTAATCGTTTGCTCAATGCCAATTCATAACCTACGCACACGGCTACATTTTTATATTGCTTACTGAGATTTACGAGGTGATTGAAATCGGTAATCGCAGGATAATCAAGCGGGTATGGCTTTCCAGCCCAAATGATTTGCACCGGAAATTTGGGATTATTCAATAACGCTTCAAACCGGGTATGGTCTCTGGTTATTAATTCGGCCCGTTTATAACCAGCGAATCGCCTGGCCCAAACAATTGTCAGCACGTTAGGATCCATGATTTTCCCTGTCTGATCGGCAACTATCGCTAGTGCCCGTTGTTTCAAATGCCTTTTTCTGTCATCAAACCAATCATCATTATGCTCCGCCATTGCCCGGTACAATTGTTTATCTGACCAATAACGCCAGTTTTGTGCATTGGTAATTGATTTTATTTCACAAATTCCATCATATTTATTCCACATTTGCCTGCTCACTTCTCCATGTAATTGTGATACGCCGTTGGCAATATGTGCAAATCGAAGTGCCGCAAGTGAATGATTAAAAAGATCGTCTGTGATTCCTGTCAATTCACGAACCTGTTCTAAAGGCATCCCACAGAAATAACTCATTTTTTCACATAAATAAATATCGTGTTTTTCATTACCGGCTTCTTCAGGAGTATGCGTTGTAAATACCAAACGCTTTTTTACATCTTCTTTATTCCCAAACTTTTGATATAAATAAAAGGCGGCGCTCACCGCATGAGCTTCATTAAGATGATACAAATCAGGATTGTAATTCATAAGATCAAGAAGCTTTGCGCCTCCTACACCAAGTAATATGAACTGTGCCATTTTAGTGGCAGCGTTACCATCATAAAGACGATGGCAAATAGTTTGGGATACATAATCATTTTCGGCAACATCGGTACTCAACAAAAATAATGGGGCGCTGTTGAAAGTTTTTGGATTCAAATACAAAACCTTTACCCATACCGGATGATCGTGGATTGGAATCTGGAACCTGATTCCTGTATCTTCCAAAAAGTTATATATTTTTTCAATCCATATAACCTTTAACGTCTGATCAGAATTTCTTGCCTGGTCATAATAGCCTTCTTTCCATAAAATGCCGATTCCAATCAAATTCTGACGTAATTCATAAGCGCTGCGTAAGTGCGAACCTGATAGAAAACCAAGCCCTCCGCTATATATTTTTAAAGGCTGATCAATAGCGAATTCCATTGAGAAATAAGCAACTTTTTTTTGGTATTGTTCATTGATTTCATAAGGGATCACATAATTTTCAAAACTCATGGTAGCCAACATTATTTATTGAGGGCGCAAGATAAACGTAAAAAATAAGAAATTTATTTTTTTGGCGCACCCATTGTGTATTTTTTACGCACATTTAGAGCTAATATTAATTTTTAAAAAAAATATGAGTAAAAAATGGCCCGGCATATAAGATTCCTACTACAAAATAATCGCCGTCACTTCTATCTCAATAAGCAAATCTTCATTGATTAGTTTACTCACTTCTATCATAGTAGTTGCAGGTTTTATTTCTTTAAAAAAAAGCGCATGGGCTCTGCCGGCTTCTTCCCATTCGGAAATATTCGTAACATACATTCTTGTGCGTACGACATCTTTCAAGCTACTTCCTGCTTCAATTAAAACTTTTTCAATTTTTTTGAAAATAAAAACAGCCTGTTCATACATGTTTCCTTTTCCAATAATCAAATTACCATCTACTGCAGTAGTGCCTGATATTTCAATCACGTTTCCCACTTTCACAGCACGGGAATAACCTACAACAGTTTCCCATACAGCACCGGAACTGAAAAGCCGTTTTATATCTTTCATGATTTAATTTTTGTCTTCTTTTAATTTTTCAATTTCTTCCGAAATCTTTTGATTCCATTCTTTTTGTTTATCTACATTCATACTGTTATTAGTCTCACGGTCATAAGTTTGTTGCATATTTGTGTTTTCATCATTTACCTTATCAAAAATTGAAGTCAATAATTTTTTATAATTATCCGAGGTGAAATGCGCCTTTTTTATTTCTTCTATTAATTGTTGAGCATTCAAACGGGTAATATCAAAATGATGCTGCTCATGTTCCAGATGATATGCAGAATTGATATCCGGTTTTTTCCACGAATCATGCTTAAGAAAGAAAGTATAAACGTCTACTGTAATATCAATAATATTTCCATCCTCACTCAATTCGGAATCGAAAGAAAATCCCGAAGCAGTAATGGCGCCCCAGGGAACTGAAGAGGGTACCTTTCCCTGGAAATCATTCCAAGTAAGCTTTCTGTTGAAATCATAATAAATAGTATCACTATTTTCAGGTGCCGTTTTATGTTCCATAAAAACATGCATCGTTACTTTTTGTGAAAAAGCTTGAAAAGAAAAAAATAAAGAAATAAGGACAGGAATGGAAAATTTATAAAGCTGCATTTCTAATTATATTTCACGAATTTCATTTTTTAATGATTCATTTTTATCAGGGAATAAATTTTTAACATGAATTATAGAAATTGGATTCATCTTCTAAATAATGGCCAGGAATCTCAGTCCCAATACTTAAACGATCATATTTAAATATTAGAATAAATAAAAAAGGAAATACGGGTTATTTATTTGTTTACTACCACTCTCCCTGATTTGTGCAATACCAATCTGCATTTTATAAAAAAGATAAATATGCCTTATTTGTTTCTTTACTGCATTTTTCAATCCCAATAATTAATTTCTTCTATTTCTTTCCGGAATATTTTAAAGCAAAATCATCCATAGTCATTGCATCCTCAACTTTAAAATTTCCTATTCTTGTGCGACGCAATTTGCTAAGATAACCGCCGCATCCAAGAGCTTCTCCGAATTCATTTGCCAAACTCCGTATATACGTTCCCGTTGTGCATACCACTTTAAAAGAAACTACCGGCATTTCGATAATTGGAATAAAAAATTCATGAATCGTTATTTTTCTAGGCTCAAGTATAACATCTATTCCTTTACGCGCCAAAAGATAAACCGGTTTGCCTTTTTGCTTAATAGCTGAATGAATAGGAGGTGTTTGCAAAATTTCCCCAATGAATTTTTTAGTAGTTTTTTGGATTAACTCTTGTGAAATATCGTCTAATGATTTAAAATTGATAGGTGCACTTTCCAAATCGAAAGTAGGAGTAACGGCGCCCAGCGTTATTGTTCCGGTATATTCTTTTTCCCGCGCCATAAATTCATTTATTTTTTTAGTTAATTTTCCTGTACAAACTATTAAAAGGCCTGTAGCCAAAGGATCCAGCGTGCCAGCATGGCCAACTTTTTTTATTTTTAATGTATTCCTGATTTTTCTTACAACATCAAAAGATGTCCATTGCAGAGGTTTATCTATTAATAAAACCTTTCCTTCTTCAAAAGTATTTTCAACCATTTTCTCTTGTTTCTAAAATTAATTTTATCAAATCGCCCGTCTTTCCTTTAATTCCAAATATTTATTAATCGTATTTATCGTAAGATTTTTGGGTGATGAAAGAATTGATAAAATTCCATATTTTGAAAGCTCTTTGGTAATGATCTTTTTTTCAAAAGTAAATTTTTCAGCAATCGTTTTTATATAAATCCCCTCCACATTTTTAGCTGTCGTATTTGTCAATTGTTCCAATTGGGTATTTTCAAAAAATACAACGAGTAATAAATGATTCTTTGCTAAAGAACGCAAATAATCTATCTGCCTGTTCAATCCGGAAAGGGATTCAAAATTGGTAAATAAAATCAAAAGGCTACGATGTTTTATTTTACTTCGTATTTGTTGGTAAAGCATTTCAAAATCACTTTCAAGGAAATCTGTTTTTTGTTTATAAAGCAATTGTAAAATATTTTCAGCCTGCGAAAGCTTACTATCCGCTGCCAACAAACTTCCCGGCTCGTTCGAAAAAGTGATTACTCCTACCTTGTCTTGTTTTCTCAAACAAACATTACTCAATATCAGGCAGCTATTTATTGCATAATCTAAAAGTGTCATTCCGTTAAAAGGCATTTTCATCAGCCTTCCTTTATCAATGATGCAATAAACCTGCTGGGACCTTTCTTCCATAAAATTATTCACCATCAAACCTCCTTTTCTCGCAGAAGCTTTCCAGTTTAAATTGCGGATATCGTCCCCCGACACATATTCTTTAATCTGCTCAAACTCCATGCTCTGACCTATTTTACGCATTCCCCTGTTGCCGTTTTCATTTCTCAAAGCAGCCCCGGAAAATAACTGGTAATTATGTAAATGCATAAAAGAAGGATACACCGGAATAGTTTGCTGTGCTTCGGTTGTAAATCTCCTGGCAATTAATTGTAAAGGGGTGGATACGAATAAATGAATATTCCCAAAATGGTATTCCCCTCTTTGCAAAGGTTTTAAATGCCACCGGATTTTTTTTTGTTGATGTGCTTTTAAATCCAGATCTCTTCTCCAATTCCTGATTTGTAATTGTGGTGGCAATTCGTCAATTATTTCTACATGAACAGAGAATTTAAATTCATTCTTTGTAATAAGTTCTATCGTGTTTTCATCACCGTTACTTAACCGGTTTCCTGTTATTCTTTGAACAGATGGAATTCTTTTTGTAAAAAATAATAAAGAATAGTCTATGAGACAAAAAACAATGAAAACAACAAAAATAACTACACCAATTGGTTTTAAAACCGGAATATAAAAGGCGACCAGAAACAAACCGATCAATACCGCGATTGCAACATAAAACCGCCGCTTTAAAAACAGGCCATCAAAGTATTTTTGTATCAATTTTTATTTGATTTTATTTTATAATTCACTTAAATAAATATTACCTGGGAACTTCAATTTTACTGATAATATCATTAATTAATTCATCTGCAGAAATGCCTTCCATTTCTTTTTCAGGGGTCAAAATAATACGATGCCGCATTACCGGTCTTGACATTTCAATAATATCTTCAGGGTTCACAAAATCCCTTCCCATAATGGCTGCGTAAGCTTTGGAAGCTCTTAAAATTGCCAATGACGCACGCGGTGAAGCACCAAGGTACAAGGAAGGATTATTCCTGGTTTCATTTACAATCTTTGCAATAAACTCTACTAATTTAGGATCAATGATCACTTCATTTATGATATTTCTGTATTCGTTAATCTGCGTTGTGGTAACAATCTTTTGTACTTGATTTAATAACAGATTTTGCCCTACTGATTGCTGATTTAAAAGTATGTTTATTTCTTCTTCTACTGTAGGATAACTAATTACAATTTTAAATAAAAACCTGTCTAATTGGGCCTCAGGCAGCCGGTAGGTTCCCTCTTGCTCAATAGGATTTTGCGTAGCAATCACTAAAAAAGGGAAATCCATAAAATGAGTTATGCCATCAATGGTAACCTGGCGCTCTTCCATTACTTCAAATAAAGCGGATTGCGTTTTTGCAGGAGCGCGGTTTATTTCATCTATTAAAATGATATTGCTGAAAATAGGGCCGCGCTTAAATTCAAATTTTGCATCCTTAGGATTAAAAACTGAAGTACCCAAAACATCACTCGGCATTAGGTCCGGAGTAAATTGTATTCTTGAAAAATTGGTATCAATTATTCTGGCAAGTAGCTTTGCGGTAAGCGTTTTTGCAACACCGGGCACGCCTTCTATCAATATATGGCCATCGCATAGCAAACCTATCAGCAACAGATCTATCATTTTGCTTTGCCCTACTATTACTTTGCCAATCTCATTTCTGATATTGGTAACCGCATTGTTCAATGTGTTAATATCTATTCGTTGTTCGTACAAATTTTCTTCCATTAGGATTTTATTTTTTTAAAGTTTTCAATCTTTGTATTTAGTCCAAGTAATTCTTCATCTGTTACATTTTCCTGTAATTGAATATATTTAATCAGGTCAAATAATTCATTGGTTTCAATATTTGAAATACCACTTTTCCGCGAAAGAGAATTGATAAATTCATTATTGATCAGGGATGTAGCAATCATATATTTTTTACGTAAATACTCATAAAAATAAGTAATCATTTTCTCTGAAATATTTTTATTGTTTTTCTGCTGTAAATAAAGCCGGCCAATTGTTTCGGTAAAAGCGACTGTAGCATTGCTGTTTGGTTTTATAGTATCAATTACTCTTTGTTTTCTTTTTATATTAAATATTACAAACAATAAAATTCCGGCGACGGCCAGGTAAAAAGCCCATAACAACGGCGGGTTTTTCTTTATCACACTTAATGAGGAAAAATGATCGTCGTTATTATTATTCCTGAGATTATTTCTATCAGAAGTGGAAGAAATGTTTTTATAATATTCATCCCAATATACATATTGGGGATCAAATCGGAGATAAGCGGTTACGTATTCAAAATACTGATAGTTATTATTGGTCAATAAAAAATAATTGCTGAAAACACGTGGCGCAAGATGAAGGTAAAGACGGCCTTTCCCTGAAAAAAGGACTATATAATCGGGGAGGCCTTTTTCATTTACTCCCAAAATTCTTGCATAAGAAGTATCGAAGCTGTTGAAATAATTTAAGAAAGGGAAATAATAATATCCATATTTGGCAGTTTTAAAATCATTGCCATAATACATACTTAAATAGGTATCGTGCATTTTGCCATTAACTTCATTTGTTATTTCATTTTCCCGGTTGAGTGTGCAATAAACGGCATCCAGTAATTTAGTGTCAATATAGTCAGCAGAAATAAAAAGATCATTGCCTGCTTTGATATATGCTATCATCGCATTTACCTCATCAACAGAAAGGATCAGGTTTTTTGTAATCAAAAAATAAACGCAATATTTTGTGGAATTATTTTTAATTTCTTCCCAGGTTTTATCAAATGGCTTGTTAGCAATATTGATCCAATAGTCAGGGAATTCGGCCTGAAATCCTTTATAGGCAATATATGAGCCGAAAGGCAATTTATCAGTATTGCGGTAGGTTTCTTCCAAAGAAGGTATCCGTTTACTTTTCTGAAAATCACAACCCGATACCACTGAAAAAATCAGCAAAACAAACAAACTATATTTTAAAAATGTTTTCAATGGGCTTTATACTTTTTTATTAAAAAGAATAAATTTCTCTTTTAATAGCAGATAGTTTTTTTCTTCAATCAAAAATTTTCCATACCATAGATATTCATAATTGCGAGTTAATGATTGAAATTCCTCAAAATAATTATTTGATCTCATTTCAGATAGGTACTCCTGGTTGGTTTTGTCGGGCACAAAACTGATAAGGCCTCTCTCAGAAAGGGTTTTAAGTGTTTTCAAAAAGAAATACCTTATAGCTAAATTGTAATCATATCGTTTTTCAGCCTCAGATATCAACACATCATATTTTGAAATATCATCTAAATCCGCAGAGAAATCTTCACCACTTTCCTCTATTGATTTATTTTTCTTTGCAGAAAAGATTCCATTTTTAAACAAAACTTTATATCCGGTAAAACCAATAAAAATAAGCGCCAATATCCAGAAAAATATTTTAAGAGGCAAACTATTTAGAATCTTATTAAACGCAGAAATCTGATTTTCAGATTTATGTTTGCGAATTATCTTTCCTGAATTTTCATTGATACTTACCGTATCGGCTCTAATATTTTTTTGTTCTCTTAAAAGGCTGTCCAGATAATGAATGTAAGCAAATTCGCGGCTGTGTCTCCATCTCATAATTTTATCACTGTCATCCAAAGAAAGGTTTGCTGTGTCATTTAAATCCTTAAAAGAATCCTTCTGATTAGATGGCGATTCAATCCTGTCATCGGGCGGGTTCAAAGTATCATTCGTTTGTGCGTAACCGTTATTAGTAAAACATATTAAGAAAGCCAGTAAACAAACAAATATTTTGAATTTACGTTTCATATATAACACCTTCCTTTACTATTTTTCCTTCTTTTAATTCAAAGCCTTTATTGTATAAGCGCACAGGGTACAAAACAAAATACCAAAGTATTAAAAAAAATGAACCGGCGAGGATCATAATGCTGAATGGAACCGGCAGCCCGATATCAACTGAATTTTTCTGAAACGTATTGCTCATTAAGTGAGTAACATAACTTTCAAAAAAAGCGGCAATAATAAAAAATGGAATCAGGCTTATACATATTTTCATAGCATCCCTGGCCGCACGTAAAAAAGATTGTTTCCGGCTATACGTTCCCGGGAATAGCCATCCTGTTCCTAAAATAATGCCCGCACAACTGGCAATTACAATAGACGAAATTTCAATAGTGCCATGAATCCAAATAACTAAAACTGATTGCCAGCCTAATCCCTGTGAAAAAAATATGTATTGAAAACATCCGAGCATTACTCCATTTGTCCACATAAATAAGATAGTACCTATCCCAAACAAAATACCAAAAATTACAGTTTTAAAAGCAACACTGATATTATTAAAAGCAATACGTACAAACATCGAAAACGGATTGGCATCTTTATACACTCCAAAAGGATCTCCCTTTTGAATATTGGCTATGGTTTGGTCATAATACCCAGGCTGAACCTGATGATTAAAAAACTGCCGGGCATAATCGGCATCATTTGTAGAAGAGATAACTCCAATAAAAACGAATGCCAGAAAAAGACAAAAAGTAAAAAGAAATACTTTATGATATCTTCTGAATAATAATGGCAATTCGTATTTCCAGAAAAGAACAAGACGTGAAAAATTTTGTTTTTTATTTTTGTAAATACTTTGATAAATGCCTGCTGCAATCCCATTGATCCAGCGAGTCACTTTACTTTTTGGATAAAAGGTTTTTGAGTAGGAGAGGTCGTCTAACAGAGTAATAAAACGATCTGCCATTTCATCAGGGTCTTTGGTTTCCTCATGCTGGTATTGATTCCATTTCTCAACATTTTTTTTTATGAATCTTGCTTCCCGCATAATTTTTTTATTAAGGCATTTTATTGCCGGTCAATATCGCAAAAAGAAAGCTATATTGCAAATATCCGGCTTCAAAGAGAAACAATTTATTCATTAAAAAAATAAAATCGCCATTTTTATTTTAAAATAATAAATTGCCTCATGCCACTGATAGAAATTGAAACTGCTTTTAATATTGACCTTGAATTTGAAATTGCCGAAGTACATAAAAGATTGCTGGCTTATGTGATTGACTTTGCCATTCTGCTCCTGTTTTTTACAAGCATGAAGTACTTTTATTATGGAGGTTTTAACCTTGTTGGGGTCAGTACGCTTCAAAGCCACGTTGGGCTTGATATTCTTACTATTTCAATTCCGATGTTATTGTATTCGGTTACCTGCGAAGTATGGATGAACGGGCAAACTATTGGTAAAAAATTATTGAATATAAGAGTGATAAGCCTCGATGGAGGCGAACCTTCACTGAGCCAATATATAGTAAGATGGATGTTTAAAGTGTTTGAATGGCCTTTCTTCTTTGGGTACACTTATTTTAGTTTGCAAAGTATTTTGGGTTATATTATCATCACTGGTTTTTGGGGTTTGGTAGTTTTAATCATTATTGCTGTGAGCCGAAAAAATCAGCGCTTCGGCGATATTGCCGCCAATACAGTTGTTGTAAATACTAAATCCCCTTTTTCTGTGGATGATACTATTTTCATGGATATTGCAGAAAAAGGCTATGTGGTTACATTTCCGGAAGTTTTAAAACTTTCTGACCGCGATATCAACACCATTAAAAATGTCGTTAACTTATATCACAAGGAACATAATACCCAAACCTGCGACCGTGTAGCTTCAAAGGTTCAGGAAGTATTGAATATTCATTCAGATATGTATTCGATTAATTTTTTGGAAACTTTATTGGCCGATTATAATTACCTGGCAACAGTTTGACGGTCTCCGTGCGACTGTGTTTCGGTCAGACGGAGGCGGCAAAACCGGTTCTATGCTGCATCGCAATACCAAGCATACCAAGAATAAAAACCAAAACATAAAAAGATAAAACGATGATGGTAAAGATGCCATAAAACTTTAAAAGTGATTTTAAATTTTTCAGTGAATCTTCAAAATTTACATGGCTAACTGAGTCTAGTGCCATTCTCATTTTTATAGAAAATTTATTAAGGAAATAACAGGGAAAAAATAATAAAGCTGCCAAACCCAGATAAATTACTGTAAACGTCGTTCCAAGATCCCTTATCAAACTGGAAGAATAATCGCATATAGCATTTAACTTAGAAGATATTCCAGGAGCAAAGAAAGCGACTATTGCCAATAACCAAACATATATTGCACTAACAAAGAAAGCGGCTATTGCCAAAAACCCGCAAAAAATAAATCCTATGATTGACAGGAATTTCCCCCATTTTGCCACTTCTCTTAAAAAATTTTGTGAAACGGGAAATACTTGCAAGTCATTGCTGAGTAAATCTAAGTCTTTCATTTATTTTAATTTTGAATAAAGGTTATAATTTAAAAATTATTATGCAAACTTATTTCTGGTAGATAAAAAGGAATTGGTTCTATTCATTCAGATATGTATTCGATTAATTTTTTGGAAACTTTACTGGCCGATTATAATTATCTCGCCACAATTTGAAAGTAATCGTTTTTGTAAAAATCTGACGGAAGCCCCAAACCAATTTGAAAACTTACCCTTTCATAGCTAAACCAAGCATTGCAAGAATAAAGACCAAAACATAAAAGGATAAAACGATGATGGTAAAGATGCCATAAAACTTAAAAAGTGATTTTAAATTCTTTAGCGAATTTTCAAAACTTTCCTGGTTTACTGATTTTAAAGCCAGTTTCATTTTTACAGAAAATTTATTAAGATAATAGCAAGGAAAAAATAAAATAACAGCAAATGCAAGGTAAATTACTGTAATAATAGTAGTGTAGGCTCCTGCCATTTCAGAAGACAATTCGTTAAAAGCAGTTAACCTGGAATATATAGCAGGAGCGAAGAAAGCGCCTATCGCCATAAATCCGCAAAAGATAAATCCGATAATTGAAAGGAATTTCCCCCATTTGGCTGCTTCACTTAATAAATTTTGTGAAACAGGTGAGATCTGCAGATCATTGTTGAGTAAATCTAAATTTTCCATAACAGTTGATTTTAATTTTTAATAAAGGTTATAATTTAAAAATTAAAATACAAATTTTTATTTTGCAGGATTACTTTGATTTTAGCACATTAGATGAGGTTGCTATTTCTTAATTGCATTATTTCTTTTTGCATTTCTTCTATTTTTTCCAAAAGATGATGAATCGTTTCTATTCCCTCTAAATTGATATCAAGATCATAGTGCAACCGGACAAATTTTTCTAAACTCTGAATTTCGTTTGCCGGAATGTAGGAAGAATGTTCAACAGATGTAATGTGTATCAATCCCGAATCCTGCAAAGAACTGATAAAAGAATATTCAATATTATGGTAAATACAAAATTGTTCTGCCGGTATTAATTCATCATTTTCCATATCAAAAAATTTAAGATGATAATTTTGATAATTCAGTAAATAATTCTTTTTGTTTTTGAGTAAGATTGGTAGGTAATTTCACATTCCAGGTAATGTACAAATCGCCAAACTGTCCTTCTTTTTTATAAAGGGGGAACCCTTTCCCTTTAAGACGCACCTTAGTGCCGTTCTGTGTTTCAGGATTCACTTTCAGTTTTATTTTTCCACTCATCGTTTCAATGGTTTTATCTCCGCCAAGCACGGCAGTATAAAGATCGAGGTCTTCATTTATATGCAGATCATTTCCTACGCGTTTCAAAGTGCTATCATTTTTTATTATGAAAGTTATTAATAAATCTCCATTTGGGCCGCCATTTGCACCCACTCCTCCATAGCCATTCAATTTTATAACTTGTCCGTTTTCCACGCCTGCAGGAATAGTGATACGAACATTTTTCCCATTGATCGTTAAGGTTTGCTTATGTGTGGTATAAGCATCCGCTAACAATAATTGTAATTCTGCATTAAAATCCTGGCCCCGGTATTTTGCCTGGCTTCTTCTTCCTCCGCCTCCACCAAAAAGTGATTCAAAAAAATCAGAAAAACTTCCTTCATCTTCTGATGAATACGTGTATTCCCCACCTCCGAAACCGCTTCCACCAAATCCTCTCCCACCCTGCTGTTGTTGCTGTTTCCGTGCCTGTTCATATTGATCAGCATGTTTCCAGTTTTCGCCGTACTGATCATATTTTTTTCGTTTTTCAGGATCACTTAGCACTTCATTGGCCTCATTGATTTGCTGAAATTTTTTATGAGCTTCTTTATCATTGGGATTTACATCCGGATGAAGCTTTCTTGCCAGCTTACGATAGGCTTTTTTAATATCATCTGCTGAGGCATTTTTAGCAACTCCCAGCGTTTTATAATAATCAACAAAATCCATTTTCTTATTTTAGCTTTGAAAATATTTGAATAAAATTAAGAGATATAAAAATAACAATACCCGAATATTGATTTATACCTTTTAATTGACATAAAATGGTATCAAAATTAATGCTTCATTTCAATAATAAATCTTTAAAAAATCTATAATGAAGAAAATTGCTTTAATCACTGTATTATTTATGACATCATGTGCAGGTCCTCGTGTGAGCATCACAAATATGAATTCGAATTCTTCACGTACTGTAATTGATGGTAAATTATTTGCTACTGCATACCAGCAAAGGTCTGCAGAATATAAAGCGCTTTGCTACCAGGCCTTTAATATCGCCCGTTTAAGAATTGAACAGTTTAATCGTGAAAGATCGCCTAAACCAAAAGCCATCATGACTGATATTGATGAAACCATTTTAAATAACAGTCTTTATGAAGCACACCAGTTGCTGCAAGGAAAAGATTATGATGATACATCATGGGTTAACTGGACTTCCATGGGGATGGCTGATACTATTCCGGGAGCGCTGCATTTTTTACAATTTGCCTCTGCATCAGGCATTGAGATATTTTATGTAACTAACCGGGGGGAAAACGAACGCGAAGGCACTTTAAAAAATTTGAAAAAATTTAATTTTCCCAATGCGGATAATGAACATTTATTATTGAAAGGAAAATCATCTTCCAAAGAAGAAAGAAAAAATCAGATAGCCGAAACTCATACTATTGTAATGCTGATGGGCGATAACATGAATGACCTTAGTTCTTTGTTTGAAAAAAAATATCCGGATGAAAGATCAAAAGTAGCCGATGATTTTGCTACCCAATTCGGGAACCGGTTTATCGTTTTACCAAATCCTGTGTATGGGGATTGGGAATTTTCATTGTATCATTATAATTATGGACTTAGCGCTGAACAAAAAGATTCAGTGTTACGGACTTCTTTGAAAAGTTATTGAGAATGCGTCAAATGTGTGGTGTCAGCTTTGCTTTCACTCTGATATCCATTTTTTTGCAATCTCAATATCTTCCATTAAAAAACCTTTTGTTGAACCGGGTAAAAATTTCCCAAAGATGTCTGTGAAGTTTATGATGCTTCTCTTACTTGAAACAATACCAATCTTTTTCCATTCCGTGAAATAAACAAATCCTAAAATTGCATCTTTCATCCACGCTCCTAAACTGTAATCGCTGAGGGATGTGTTGATCACGAGCAAGTAATTTATTTTTACAAAATCAATGTAAATCTTCTTTACAAGTGGATTGATTATTTGATCATAATCCTGTCCTGTTATTTTTCCATTTGCATAAAATGCTGCTACGTTGGGAGGAAGCCCCGGAATTATTTCAATCATAAATAAAAATTTAGTAGTTGAAAATATGAATTGCCTACGATAAAGTTAGGATTAATAAACGAATTGTAAATAACAGAATCCAGTAGAGTGACTTATTTAAATGCAAAAACTTCTGCCGGATAAAGCAGAAGTTTTCAAAGACGTAACCTGGGGTTTTGAGCAGTTTTTCAGGTTTAGCAATAACGCTTATAGTAAGCGTTGGTTTTCATGAGGATTTATATTTTTCTAAAGATATTGAATTAAAAAAAAGAAGTTGACTGATATCGGATTTCTGGTTTTTCCCGGATTAAAGGTCCCGATAGCTATCGGGATCAGTGGATTTGGATTTGATTAATGTTTGTTGAACATCAATCAACTTCTGATACAAAGATATAGAGCCACGCTGCCTGTACAATAGCGTTACTGCTTAATTTTGCAAATACCGTATTTACTATGGTGATGGTATTTTAACTAACAACAGATATCGTAAATTTACTTTTATTTGGAAAGGCAAAATCCTTGATATTTGTTTGCTTGCTGTAAAAAATAAGAGATTCAATATTATCTTCGCTTTTATGTCGAAGTTTTTAATAGTTGGATTGGGCAATCCCGGAAATGAATATTCGCATACAAGGCATAACATAGGTTTTGATGTATTAGATGCTTTTGCTTTGAAACACAATGCTTTTTTTCAATCTTCCAGGTTAGCAAATTTTGCTGAAATAAAATTTAAAGGGAAAATATTCGTTTGTATAAAACCAACAACTTTTATGAACCTGAGTGGCAGATCCTTTAAATATTGGCTTGATAAAGAAAAAGTGGCTATTGAAAATTCATTAACAGTTGTTGACGATCTGGCACTTCCGCTGAATAAATTGAGATTACGTAAAGGAGGAAGTGATGCGGGCCATAACGGATTGAGGGACATTCAGAATATTTTGGGAACTGATGAATATCCTAAATTAAGATTCGGCATCGGAAATCAGTTTCCAAAGGGGAAACAGGTAGAATTTGTCCTAAGTAATTGGCTTCCAGAGGAGAAACGAGTCGTAAAGTTGAAAATTGAAAAAAGTATTGAAATAATAGAAGATTTTGCAGTCATAGGAATTGATAGAACAATGAACTATGTAAATAGCCTTATATTCTAATTCTTCTTTATATATTTGGATAAATTCTTTTTTGAATTTGTTTTTCTATATTTTCGCACAACCTTTGAAAAGCCCTGACTAAACCTATTAGAGAATGAAAATATTTTGTATAGGGCGTAATTATGCCGAGCATGCTAAAGAGTTGGGAAACGGGATACCCGATGAACCCATTATTTTTATGAAGCCCAAAAGCGCCCTAGTGCAGGGTCATACTCCCTTCTATTATCCTGAATTTACCAATGATCTTCATTATGAAGCGGAACTGGTAGTTCGCATCAGCAAGAATGGAAAATACATCCAGGAGAAACATGCTTCTAATTATTATGACGCTATTTCTGTAGGGATAGATTTTACTGCAAGGGATATTCAAACCCAATTAAAAGAAAAAGGACTTCCGTGGGAAAAATCGAAATCTTTTGATAATTCAGCAGCAGTGGGAAAATTTATTGAACTTACTCCGGCGATAGACAAAAAAAATATCAATTTCTCATTTGCAAAAAATAAAGAAATAGTTCAAAAGGCCAATTCAAAAGAAATGATCTTTTCTATTGATAAGGTAGTTGCAAATATTTCCAATTATTTTTCCATTAATATCGGTGATCTTATTTTTACCGGCACCCCTGCCGGGACGGGAGAATGCATTGTTGGAGATTCATTCGAAGGCTATTTTGAAAAAGAAATGGTACTCACCCTCGAAATAAAATAAAAATCATTGTTTTTCGATATAAATTCAAAAAAAAGGAGTGGTTTTTAGGCTACCCTTCATCAACTTTGCGGTTGCTGATATTCAGTGAACGTAAGCGATAATGATACTTCTAAAATTGATCCTGCTAACCTTTATGTTTCTGTACATTATGAGGAAAATGTAGAATGCAACCAATCCTGAGGACGATCAGATGGCCCAATGGAGCCAATTGTTTAGCATATCCGGAAGACGAAGGATGGTTTGGTATAGATCATATTGATCTTACCGGTGTCAAGTCTTTAAATATTCTAATTAATAATCTTGTAGCATCTAAAAATGATTTTCCTTTTGAAAAAAAATTAGATTATAGGAAAAGGTTCGGTGAAAAATCTTCAGAAACAATCTTTAACCGAAACATTGCATATTGCTATTGAGCCAGTTTCAGATGGCAAATTTCACAACATTTATTTTATTTATAGTCCTATTAGCAAGAATGAAAAAATCCAGTCAGGTGTTGCTTCAGTTCAGTTTAATGCGAAGTAATTAACAAGATAAGGTATACTACATAGTTTATATTTCGTTTGTGCATCAATGTTATTTTAATGAAATGAACGCTTCTTTATTATTCAAAATTTTAGTTATTAAGTAACCCTGTCTTTAAATTTTCCAGAAAGGTTCTTTGCAACTAGCTTTACTGTTAACGCCTGTATGCCACAGTGGTTGTTGCTTTCCGAAAGAAGTCATACTGGTCTAACAACTTTACACCTGATTAAATTAATGGACGTCCAAATTCTCCATTTTGTCGAAATAAAAAAACCGTTCAACGAAAATGAAGGAAAATATTTGCAAAACGATCCATCTTTGTATCAGAAAACGTGATCAAATAAAAAAAATAAAAAAAAGACATTGCAACCAATATGAAATGGAAATTAAATTAATCTCAGAATCTACCTCAACCTAAAAAACCAAAATAACAAAACCAACTGCTTAATTTTTAACGGGGTAATTTAAAATGAATGTTCTCTTCGGAGAACATTTTTATTTTTGAAATGATTGCCAACCTAAAAAACCAGAATCCAAAAAACAACATAGATCCCAAAGATCATTTCGCCTATAAAAGGCAGCTATTTTTTAAGATAAAATAGAAAAACAGGAAATTTATTGTTTTACTGTCTGGAAAATATAGCTTGTATTATACTAACAAAGTAAATCTTTTCCAATTTTGATATTAACCCAAAAACGGCTAAACGATAAAATCTTCCATTTCATCTAAAAAAAGAGGGTATTGAACGAAAAAGAAAGAAAAAATTTACAAATCTTTACATCTTTATATCAGAAAGCGGGAACAAAATGCTTCAACATCCAAAGATCCTAAGAAATCCAAAAAAATCAAATTATCCAATTATCCAATTATTCAATTATTCTAAGAAAACCAAAAACCAATTTTCTAATTAACCAAATCCTAAAATCCTAAAAAAAACCGAAAAGAATCAAGTATCAAAAGAAAAACTTAGATAATTATCGGGACAAAACCCAAAAACAGTTTTTATCCGAACCCAAAAAGAAAACATTTAAAAATCCAACTGTCTGAAAAGAAAACCACTATCCAATCCGGTAATTACCGGAAACCATTATCCGAAAAACCAATAACACATAAAAAATGTGTAAGCTTTAATGAATCTTGAATCACAATCGCAATTAAAAAATGAATGCGATTAAAAATCTTAAAAATGTCCCACTTACCTGGGACATTTTTTTGTTTGGTATTACAAAGCCGGATCGCTTATAGGAGTGTTATTTTCAAAAATAGAAAAACACAATATTTATTCTTTTACTGACTTTTAAATATGATCGGACTCATTTAAAAATTTGATCCCCTTCTTCTATTTTGAAAGGTACCCAAAACGGCTAAACGATAAAATCTTCCATTTCGTCGAAATAAAAAGGATATTCAACGAAAGTGCAGGGCAATATTTGCAAAAACGATGCATCTTTGTATCAGAAAGCGGGACGAAACGCATCATCCAAAAATCCTAAGAAAACAAAAAAATCCAATCAACCCAATATCAATCGAAAAACTGAATCCGAAAGTCGTAAAAAAACCAAAAACAAATTTTATCCATTACCCAAAAGAAAAATTTTAAAATATCCAACTATCCGAAAAACGAATGAACACATCTAAAATGTGTAAGCTTTAATGAATCTAAAACCTCAAATCAACTGCAGAAATTATTGCGGTAAAACTCTTTAAAATGTTCTTCTGACGAGGGACATTTTTTTTGATTACAATAACACCATTTTCTTTTTCCAAATTATAAAAATGAGATAGAAGTCATTCTACTGTATTAAAACACTTCTGCTGGTTGTAGTATTGGCACTAAAATAACCTAATGCACCTCCACTGATATTACTCATTGGGTTTGCAGGTGTAGGACTTGAAAAGCCCCCGCCTCCGGAGATCTCCAAAAGTTCATTCCAATAAGTATATACAGCCTGGTCAATACATTTCATTTGCACTTCTAAAGTGATACCCAATTTTATATCAGTACTATCATCATATAAAAGACGGTTTATGTATCTCCCATCCGACAAACGGTCGTCAAAGACTGAATTTCCTCTGCCGTTACTAAATCTCACTCCGTTAGCATATTCAATAAACTGGTAAAAATTAGGGACGCCAGGTGGATCCTGAAAATTAGCAACTGCATAAATATTATTATCTCTTCCCGCAATAAAACTAATGGAATCCAGAGGAACAGGTTGTGGCATTATTGATGTAGCAGTATATACCGTATCATTTATTGAAATATACAATGAATAACTATTGCCTGGTATGCCAAGCAAATTATGTGTTTCATAAATTCCAGGCGATGTTTCTGATAAAGTATCAATCAAACCATTACCCGTAATAGTTACAAATGCTCCGGATACAGGAGGAAAAATATTGTCTGAGGAATAATTTACCGACTTTGATATATTTACTTTGTAAGGCCCCGGATCGTTATTTACTTCTCCTGTAATGACAGTTTGTATGCCCGCATTATCCAGTTTTACATTGATCACTTTTTTGCAACCATACAAAGCGGAGAGAATAAATAAACTTCCTATTAAATATTTTATTTTAAAATATCGCATGCATTTTAAAATTTAAAGTTGTAAGTAATAGACGGCACCCATCTGAATAATGAATATTGTACTGCCTGTGTTTTTTCCGGATCTTCCGGGTCATTTTGAAATTGTATAAAATAAGGATTTTCACGGCCGTAAACATTATAAACTGAGAAGTTCCAGCTTCCATCAAATTTTTTTGTTTTCCTCCCTTGCAAAGTAGCGCTTATATCAAGCCGGTTATAGGAAGGCATCCGGTAACTATTTCTATTTGTATATAAAAAAATAGTTTGCCCGTTTACAGTATATTTTCCGGAAGGCCAGGTGACCGCATTCCCTGTGTTATAAACAAAATCACTTGAAAAGGTCCATTTGTTATTAGCTTTAAATATGGCTACAATGGCTACGTTATGAGTTTGATCCTGTGTGGCAGGATACCATAAATTATTATTAATTCCGTCTATCTGGCGTTCAGTGCGGGAAAGCGTATAACTTATCCACCCCGTTAATCTTCCATATTTCTTTTTCGCAAATAACTCCAATCCATACGCCCTGCCTCTCCCATACAGCAATTGCGATTCAACATTTACATTTGCGACCAACTGTGCTCCATTTTTATAATCAATTTGATTTTGTAAATATTTGTAATAAATTTCTGCCGAAAATTCATATCTGTTATTACGGAGATTTCGATAATAACCAGTAGAAACCTGGTCAGAAATTTCTGGTTTTACATTGTTACTGCTGGGTATCCACAAATCGGTAGGATTGCTGCCTGTAGAATTGGAAAGCAAATGAAGATTTTGCACATTACGGGAATAGGAAACTTTGAGGGAGCTTATTTTATTTAACAGGTAAGTAGCCGCAAACCGGGGTTGAAGGTTTAAATAGGATTTCACTATTTTTCCCGAAGAATAAGTAGCCGTATCGGTTACATTACCATATACATCATAAGTGTAAAAATTACCAGGTCCTAATACACTAAAAGAAGATAACCTCAGGCCTGAAATAATTTTTAATCTATCCGTAGCACTCCACTCGTCCGATACATAAGCTGCAGCATCCAGGGCATATTTATCCTGAAGTATCAGGGGATTATAGCTTGATGTTGCAGAAGTTTGAAACTCGCCGGGACTAAATACATGTCTGGTAACATTGAATCCAAAATTTACCTTATTCCTGTTTGTGGCAAAATATTGCAAATCTTCTTTTAGAGACAAATCTTTTATTTTAGAAATGATTTCAAGATTATTGGTGGTTTGGTTGATGCTGATATTATAGTTATAATTGCTGTAAATAAAAGAAGTGTTAGAAAATAATTTGCTGTTAAAAATATGATTCCATCTAAACGTACCGGTAGTATTGCCCCATTTAATTCCAAACTGATTGCTATACCCAAGATCATCCTGCCCGAAATATCCTGATAAAAATAACTTGTTTTTGTTGTCTAACTGGTAATTGGCTTTTGCATTGATGTCGTAAAAATAAAGGATACTTTTATTGACGTCAGAATCTTTTGAGAGTTTCAAAAACAAGTCGGCATAAGTACGCCTGGCGCTGATCATAAACGAACCTTTATTCTTTACAATCGGACCTTCTACATTTATCCGTGATGCTATCACTCCTATTCCGCCGCTCACTTTGTAATTCTTGTCATCGCCATCTTTCATAGTGATGTCCAACAAAGAAGATAACCTCCCACCGAATTGTGCGGGCATATCTCCTTTATAAATAGTTACATCCTTGATGGCATCTGAATTAAATGTAGAAAAAAAACCAAGCAAATGAGAAGCGTTATAAACAGTAGCCTCATCCAGTAAAATTAAATTTTGATCAGCGCTGCCGCCCCGGACAAAAAATCCGGTAGATCCGTCGCCACCCGATTTGATACCGGGTAATAACTGAATGGTTTTTAAAATATCTTTTTCGCCAAATATAACAGGAACGTCTTTTATTTCTTCTATTGATAATTTCTGCATTCCCGGCAAAGTGCGTGTGATATTATCATTTCTTCTTGCGGTTATGACTACTTCCTGCAATTCAGTTCCGGCGGGTGATAAATTAACTGGCACCATGATATTCTTTGTAAGTGAAACTTTCACTGTATCATTTTTATATCCCGAAAAACTGGCTACTAAAGTGTAATTTCTTTCCGGAGCTGTAATCGAATAGAACCCATACCCATTACTTAGAACGCCCATTTCCGGATTTTCGAGTAATATAATGCTCGCTCCTATCAGTGTCTCACCTGTATTCTGATCCTTCACGGTGCCACTGATGGTATGTTTTTGTTGTGCAAAGCAAAAATTAAATGCTAACAGGGTAATGATTAGTAGGAAACCTTTCTTCACTTAGAAACAATTTGAAATATACGGAAAAACCGGCTGCAAAACTAATCCTAAATGATCATCCGACGCAATCTTTTTATTTAGAAATAGTGCAATTGAAGAGGGAAAATAATTATTCCACCTTATACCGATACACCAACCTTCCAATATTGCCGTAATCATCAATACCTTCAATGGTTACTTTGTAAGTTCCTGTACCATCCGCATTATAATAATCAAACGACGCATTGCCATCTTTTCCGGTTTTGATTTCCGGGTTCCAGTAAATGGTGGAGCGTAGATCAGGCCGTTCTGAATTTGCATTGGTATAATCATATTTTGGTGAATAAAACTTTCTTGCTTTGTAAAAGCCCATTGGAGCAATAGATAGCACTCCAACAGATGCAATATTATCAGACATTTCATCGCCCCTTTTGGTAGTAATAACCAATACCCCATTTCCTCCT
>DATCFT010000050.1:0-2722 GCA_036509335.1 Hanamia sp. | reverse complement strand
ATTATGGTAGCGCGCAAATCACTTTTAATATTGTCGTGAATGTATTTCTTTATTAGTTCGACCCTGTTGTATTCGTGAAATAGCTCATTTGCATCATCCTGTATTTTATTTCGTATAGCCATGCCCGTACTTTTTTATTATGATGCTTTGGGGATATTTTTCAATTTGTTGGTAAGATTGATATCTGTACCGTTTCTTCCTCTCTCTTGGGAGCTACCGTTAGGACACATTTTTATTCGTTTTGAGCCAGATTCCATTCTTGATAAATATTAGCAAAGCGGTCTACTCCTTTCTTTAGTATGATAGGGCCACGCGGACGTTGGCTATTAAAATTTTCCACCCTCCCAGTCGTGCTATTATCCATGTTGCCCACGTTCGTTTAGTCGGATTATTTTTGTTTTTACTTTTTTCTGTTTCTCCCTGTAGTATTTCGTTGATGGCTTTTAAACAATTAATTTTTTTTTGATTAAACACCTGGTAAGCCAATCCATGGTGTGATAATAAAAAAAAGAACTGTAACTTCTTCTTTAGATTCTTTACTGCTGAAATTATTTCTGTATTTATATTTAATAGCTTTTAAAATAGAATAAATAATCCATAACGCATATAGTACCGGAAGCACCAATAAATTTTTTGCAATCTCCAGGTTGTTTATTGCAGAATATACTATTACAAAAAGAAAATACTGTACACTCTGGTTATCATTAAACGGTTCTGCAAGAATGTCTATCACTCTATCTCTGTCTTTATTTGTAGCTTTTATCATAAAGTCAAAATTAATTAGTACGATGTATTTTGCTTGCTAGAGGCAACCGTATTTTCCATAAACAAAATCCAATTCCCCCAAATCACAATAATATATCAAAAAAGACTACCAGATATGATAAAAAAGATTTGCGAGGCGGATAAAAAGGTTTGCAATCGGCATTTTATTAATAAACTAAATTATTGAATAAATAAAAACACCCAAATAATACGGATTTTTTGGCGAACTACATAAACCTCTAAACATTGATCCTTCTTACTCTTCAAAAATTATGAATGTATAATACCCTAAACGCAAAAAAAACGAGGCACAACAAACCTGTTTGCTAATGGGCTGGCAGAATAAAAATGAGCTAAAAATCGCTATCGGCAGTAGTCTCAGCAAACGAACAAATACCAGCTTTTTGTAATTACCTTCTTTTTTTGTATTTTCAAACGTCTTTGATTGTGACCTTGACAGAATATCAGCCTATCCAAAAATTTGTCTTGGCAGTAAAATCCTCCTCTTTAAATAAATAATAGTTTGAAAGTCAAGAGGGATATATTAATTTTAAAAAAATAAAATTTTTAAAACTTTAAAAAGATTAAGATGAATCCCGAATTTAATCGTTTAGATTTCTTTACTAAATCTGAATTGACTCTTCCGGTATTAAAATTTAGGAACGAAAATGAAAAGTTTAAAAAAAAGGTCATGGCTTTGCCACGACAGGAGAGAGATAACTTTTTATATAAATTCTATCATGCATTTATACTTCATGAAGGCAAAGAAAATCAAGAAGAGCTTATTACAAAAGCTCTGGCAAGAATTAATTACTGATAAAGCAAGTTAATAAAGCGTGGACTGACAAAACATTAATCACGGCGTAATGAAAAAATAATTTTAGAGCGGTTTCTCTGGCCAAAACTCCCGTGAAGAACATTTAAATATTTTCGCAATTTCGTTCAGGTGGTCTATGTTATAATGATCATCGTAGCATTCACTACTACTCTCAATCTTGCTGATATATCCCTGCGATTCAAAACCTAAGGCAATTGACAGTTTTTCTTGCGACATGCCTATTGCCAGCCGTTTCCCACGGACTCGGTCTATAATATATTGTTGAATTGGACTTCGCATCAATCACCTATTGGTAATTGCAAAAGTCTGTTTACAAAAACACGTACACAATCACCTATAGGTGATTAATTCAAAAATTTTAAATAGATTTGTAATTACAAATGAGTTAGTGTGTACTAAATTGGTCTTTTTGGAAGAAAATCTTGTGGGCTACATTTAAGGATTTTAGCAAGATCATTTAAATGCTTTAGATTATAATGTGAAGAATATTTTGTGCTTTCAACTTTACCTATAAAGCCAACTGACATTCCAAGTTCATAGGCTAAATCAGCTTGAGAAAGATTGTTTTCAACTCTTTTGTCCTTGACCCGACTAATTACATATTGATCAATCTTGCTTTTCACATAGAATTTATAATTGGTAAAGTTGAACTTATGTTGTTTGTTTAGCAATCACCTATAAGGAAGTATTTAAACAATATAAAAGTGACAACTCGAAAAATAAATGATGAAGTTGAAATGACTTTTGCCTTTCAGCAAGGAGAAGAAAAAGGTTTTGACTTTTTTTTCCGTGAATTTTTTCCTTCCCTTTGTTTTTTTGCAAACCGTATGGTAAATAACAAATGCGAAGCAGAAGACATTGCTTCTATTGCATTTATTAAGATTTGGAAAAGACATAATCAATTCGATAACGCTAAAAATATCCGTTCCTATCTTTATCAAATAGTGAGAAATGATTGCCTTAAATTTCTGCTACAAGATGATAGGAGAAACAGAACACAAAAAGAAATAGAATACCTTACCATTGGTGACACAAAAGATAATTGCGAAGCAGATATTATCCGTGCAGAACTTTATAGCGACTTGTATAAAGCACTAAAAAATTTACCTACAGAATGTC
>DATCFT010000049.1:0-4536 GCA_036509335.1 Hanamia sp. | reverse complement strand
ATTATGGTAGCGCGCAAATCACTTTTAATATTGTCGTGAATGTATTTCTTTATTAGTTCGACCCTGTTGTATTCGTGAAATAGCTCATTTGCATCATCCTGTATTTTATTTCGTATAGCCATGCCCGTACTTTTTTATTATCATGCTTTGGGGATATTTTTAAATTTGTTGGTAGGATTGATATCACTACCGTTTCTCCCTCCCCCTCTTCCTTTGGAGCTACCGTTAGGACACATTTTTTATTCGTTTTGAGCCAGATTCCATTCCTGATAAATATTAGCAAAGCGGTCTACTCCTTTCTTTAGTGTGATAGGGCCGACGGACTAAGAAAATTAAAACTATGTTTAGAATCGTTGTTTTATCATCGGACCTTGCTAATTTATAGATAAGCAGATAGAAAAAAATTACTAATTCCATGTTCACAAACATAAATGTGATAATATACATTTGAGTTCCGGGCAACAACATATCTAAACCTGATTATTTATTCTTTCTTCATAAAAAATAACGTGTAACCAAGATTGAGTTCATTATAAATTTTAAAACCAAATTTCTCGTATCAGGGAATGTTTTTTAAAGTTGAGGTTTCGAGGTAAACAGGTCTTTGTCTGGAATGAGCTTCCTTAATTACCTCCTTAATTAGGGAACTGCCAATCCCCTTATTTTGCTTTTCAGAATCTACGCCGATGAACCATAAATAATACATCAATTTCTTTGGTTGCAGATCTTTTATTTTCGACTCCCGCTTCATTGCTTTCTTTTAAGGTTATTCTTTTTCTTATCAGGAAATAAAATCAATGCGCATCCACTTTTATCGTGGGTTAAGTAAACCTCTCCATATAAGTAGCAAACATCAAATGAGTAGGCCATAAGTTTTCTTATTCGCTGGTTTCTTTTCTGATCCTGTTTAACTATATAATTCACACTCTGGTTATCATTAAATGATTTTGCAAGAATGTCTATCACTCTTTCTCTGTCTTTATTTGTAGCTTTAATCATAACGTCAAAATTAATTAGTGCCCTGTATTTTGCTTGCTAGAGGCGACCTTATTCTCCATAAACAAAATCCAATTCCCCCAAAATCACAATAATATATCAAAAAAAATACCCGATAGGATAAAAAAGATTTGCAAGGCGGATAAAAAGGTTTGCAATCGGGATTTTTTTATAAAGCTAAATTATTGAAGGAAAATAAAGCATTCATAGAATAATTTACATTGACTGCATGGGCATTTGTTTGTCTCTTTGAAATTATATTTTCAAAATCAGAATTCCCGTTATTTGTACTTTTACTGTGAGATGTTTGTTGTGTTAAGAGGGTATATTAATTTTAGAAAACTAAAAAAATTAAAAGTTTAAGATGAATCCGGAATTTAATCGTTTTGATTTCTTTACCAAATCTGAAATGACTCTTCTGTATTAAAATTTAGGAACGAAAATGAAAAGTTTAAAAAAACGATCATGGCTTTACCACAACAGGAGAGAGACAACTTTTTATATAAATTCTCTCATGCATTTATACTTCATGAAGGTAAAGAAAATCAAGAAGAGCTTATTACAAAAGCTTTGACAAGAATTAAATACTGATAAAGCAAGCTCATAAATCGTAGGGTGACAAAACATTAATTTATCACGGCGTAATGAAATATTCAGAGGCTTATTTCATTTTTTGCTTTTTGGTATTTGGCCAGGATAAGTGTGTCTGCTTCACCTGCAAAATGATTTTGACAAACCCTATCTTTGGTTTGATGCATTTTATCAGCAGAAATGTTTGAGTATTCTATAGTATTCTGATTGGTTTACGAATTAACTTTTTTTCGTGCTTTTTATTTTTCAGATTTGAAAAAGTGGTTTTATAAAAAACCGTAATAGTCTGCTTTTTGGGTTATGTGGTTAGATTGAAGATGACAGAAGTAATGGGCAGTCACTGTCAGGAGACCAGTCAAGCTTTGCTTTTGCAAAGTCTTTTGTTAATTGCAGATTTACTTCTGCCTGTTTACCCAGTACGCTTTTTAATTTAGTTTCCTTTGTATCTTTCAAATTTTCCTTTTTCCACTTTTATTAATTTTCCTTCTTTTCTCAATGATTTTTCACTTCAATAGGGCAAAGGCGATCTGCTGGTATGCCTAAGCCGAATGATGCGAATCTGATCTTTTTTAACTCTATATGAAATTCTGTAACGGTATATTTCAAATGCCCTAAATGTTCCGTCATTATTTGTCTTGTACTTATCAGGATGATATTTATCCGGGTGTTCAGGCAGGCTCAAAACAGCATCAATAATTTCCTGTCGAACTTTTATGGCGCTTTGATAGGAGTCCTTTAAAATGTATTCATAAACCTTCTTTAATTCTTGCTTAGCATTCAAATTCCATACAACTACCATTGCTCTATTTCTTTTAGCAAATCTTCCATTGTGATATACTTTCCATTTTCTATTTCAGCGTCGTTCTCTTCAAGTTCTTTGTTATACTGTTCCAGAGTTTGGCGCTTTTCTGATGTTTTAAATTGAATGCCGAGGAACTTTAGTGTCTCCAGGAGAAATTTTTTCTTGGAAGTATCCTTTATATTGTCAAATTCTATTATTAATTCCATATTACTATTTGAATAAGGTTACAAAAGTATTTTTTTCTAACAACATTTTATTTCACTACTTACCCTGCTAAGGAAGTGGTATTACAGACAAATTTACTGAATAAATTGAAACCATTTAGCTAATATTCTTGGCCGGTGCATTTCAAATTAGAAAATAAAATCAATGCGCATCCGCTTTATCGTCGGTTAAACAAATCTCTCCATAAGCCATCTTATTCGCTGATTTCTTCAATCCTTCAAAACCGAAATAATGTCTCAAAAAAAATACCCAAAGTGATAAAAAAGATTTGCAAGGAGAATAAAAAGATTTGCAATCAGTATCTTTTTATAAAACGAAATTGTTGAAGGAAAATAAAAATATTCATAGAATAATATACATTGACTGCATGAGCATTTGTTTGTCTCTTTGGAATTATATTGTCAAATTCAGAATCCCAGTTATTTGTACTTTTACTGTGAGATGTTTGTAGTATTAAAAGGGAAGTATTAATTTTAAAAAGCTAATTTTTTAAAAAATTTAAAAATTAAGATGAATCCGGAATTTAATCGTTTTGATTTCTTTGCCAAATCCGAAATGACTCTTTTGGTATTAAAATTTAGGAATGAAAGTGAAAAGTTTAAAAAAAAGGTCATGGCTTTATCACGACAGGAGAGAGATAACTTTTTATATAAATTCTATCATGCATTTATACTTCATGAAGGTAAAGAAAATCAAGAAGAGCTTATTACAAAAGATCTGACAAGAATTAATTACTAATATAGCAAGTTCCTAAAATCTGGACTTATAAAACATCAATCATTTGAAATGAGAAAATAATTTTTGGAAATTACAAACATGTCTCAGTAGTAAATGGACAAATAATGAAGATTTTATTTTTAGAACCATATAAACTTCTCCATGTGAAATCAATTGAACAATTGAAATTAAAAAGGCAGATCAGGAAAAAAATCTTTTGGAGAACAGTTGAAAAGTTTCGCAAGTTCATTGATGTGGGAAGTATTGTATTTTGCTATAAAATTAGGGCTTTCAATATGACCAATATAACCTTTTGAGAAATTTAAATGTATTGCTACATCATCTTGAGACAGACCCTTAGCCAAACGCATCTCTCTTACACGATTAACAATAAACCAATCAATTTTATGTTTTAGATTTTTCCTCCCCATCTTGTGCAAGGAAATCAAAGAATATTTTATTTGTGCCTATATAGATATATGCAATTTTGTATCTTTGCATTATAATAGGATCAATGTGTTTGATTCTGTTGTTCAAAAATTATTTTTGCGAATCTTCATAATGAATTGAAGCTTTCGCTTGGAGTCTCGTCTTGAAACCTCGGAAATTTCAAAGGCCGCGAGATGATAAGCAAGAGCTCACGCTAAGGCGTGGGCTCCCTTATTCGTGGCCGGGCTCTCCGAGGGCCTCAAGACGGTAAGTGGAGTTCCACGTCCTTTTTCTTTTCCTGGAGAAAAAGTTTCATTGAACTACTTGCAATGGCTCCGCATTAAAAATATCTAATGCAGCCGTGCGAATCGAATCTACATATAATCAGAATGAGTATACTCTTGCATTTCAGCGAGGAGAAGAAAAAGGTTTTGACTTTTTTTTTCGAGAATTATTTCCTTCCCTTTGTTTTTTTGCAAACCGTATGGTAAATAACAAATGTGAAGCAGAAGACATTGCTTCAGCCGCATTTATTAAGATTTGGAAGAGACACAATCAATTCGATAACGCTAAAAATATCCGTGCTTATCTTTATCAAATAGTGAGAAATGATTGCCTTAAATTTCTGCAACAAAATGATAGGAGAAACAGAACACAAAAAGAAATAGAATACCTTACCATTGGTGACACAAAAGATAATTGCGAAGCAGATATTATCCGTGCAGAACTTTATAGCGACTTGTATAAAGCACTAAAAAATTTACCTACAGAATGTC
>DATCFT010000048.1:0-18973 GCA_036509335.1 Hanamia sp. | reverse complement strand
GTAGGCGCCGCCAACAACAATAATAATTGCAATAAGAAACAGGTAGACTTTTTTCATATCTTTCCTAAGGTATACTTTTTAGAAAAGGTTTCTTTAAACTATTACCAGTAAACCAACAAATAATCTGTATTTGTATTTTTTAACCGCCTTTGAATTGGAATATACAATCACGCTCTTAATTTGGCTTTCTAAAGTTTCTAACTTCAAAGTATAGCTTTTCCAACTTAAGCAGTGTAGAAAGTTTTGAAAATAATATAAAGCATTAAAATTTATAGTAACTATTCAGTCTATTAGATGATAATTCAATTATACTCTACTCAACGTTCATATATAATCTATAAATATCTAAATTAACCTCTTTTTAGAATATTCTGAAAGTTATGCACATTTATTTGGTCATTTTAAAAAATCTGTTTTTTGTTCACATTTTTCGTTAAAAAAAAGTTGAATTTGGGTATTAAAACGCGCTGCTATATTAGGTTGTAGCCATTTATAGTTTCATCTTTGCAGTTCATCTTAATTGTTGTTCATGGACTTGCATTTATTAGTACACGTTTTAAAAGACACGCTCGATGATAAATCGAAAATGATCATTTTATTGCAGGAAAGGAATGCCTTAAAGGATCAAACAATAGAAACAAAGGATCAAATAATAAAAACGCAAAATAGCAAAATTGAAGATTTGGAAAAAATAATTGCAGTTTTAAAAAATAAAAAGAACAGCAACAATAGTCATATACCGCCGTCCAAAGATGAAAATCGTCCAAAGAAAAATCAAAGCCTTCGGGAAAAAACGGATAATAAAGCAGGCGGCCAACCAGGACATGAAGGAACCACATTGGAGTGCAGTATTGAAGTTGATGAAGTGATAAAACATAGCCCTGCATTTTGCAATTGTTGCGGTAATGATTTAAGTGCTACAGCAGAAACTTTTATATCATCACGGCAGTTGATAGATATCCCACCAATAACACTTAAACGTATTGAACATCAGGTATTTAAAAAGCAGTGCAGTTGTGGCCATTCCATGGAAAGCACCTTTCCTGATTATGTAGCAAACCCTGTTCAGTAGGGGCCTAATGTAGAAGCGCTGGTGGGTTATTTACATTCGAGACAATACATTCCTTACGCCAGGATGCAGGAGTTCCTGGGAGATGTAATGGGATTGCCTGTAAGCACGGGTGGCATTCATAACATCTTGCAGCGTCTGGCAAAAAAAGCGAAGCCTTTTTATGAGACAATAAAAGAGCGTATAGAACAGGCAACCTGCATAGGTACAGATGAAACAGGGTTAAATGTGAATGGGAAAAAACATTGGATGTGGACATGGCAAAATAGTGAACTGACTTATATCGTGTGTTCGGACAACAGAGGTTTTCAAACTATAGAAGAAGCCTTTGAAAACGGATTGCCTAATGCAGCCTTGGTACACGACAGATGGGCTTGTCATTTTAAAATGGATGCCAAAGCGCATCAGATATGTATAGTGCATTTATTAAGAGACCTCAATTATATTAAGGAACTTTATAACCACAAATGTGATTGGTCTGGCAATCTCAAAACCTTGCTTCAGGAAGCTATCCAACTAAAAAAAGAATTTAGTCCTGCTGATTATTATTGCCCAAATGAAAAGCGGCAAGTTTTATTTGACAAATTGGAGCAATGGCTACATTACCCGATACCGGATGATTACCCGCAATCCAAATCATTGCAAAAATCGCTATTGGCAAAGCAAGATTGTATTCTGTATTTTTTATTACAACCCAACGTACCTCCCCACAATAATGGCTCGGAGAAGGCCGTCAGAAATGTAAAGGTCAAACAAAAAATATCAGGCCAGTTTAAATCCATTGATAATGCAAACGTATTTGCTATTCTGAGATCTGTGATTGATACGACAATAAAATCCGGGCAAAATGTTTTAAACTCATTATTTTTAATCGCTACTTTCGGAACTGAATAGTTACAATTTATACTAATATCAAAGTATTCAAATCTCCATAAACAACAGGTTCTTTCGGATCTAATGCACTTCTAAAATCTTTAGAAATTGTGCAAGCTTCCATTTGTTCCGAAGGGAATTGATACCTGGCTATTTCACTAATTCTTTCTTCATCAAGGTCGTCAAAGATCCATTCCCAGGCAAGGTCTTCCGTAAGAATGGTTGGCATTCTTTTTTTACTGTTGTGGATCTGTTCCATTAATTTATTGGCAGCAGTTGTAACGATACTAAATGTTTCTACATACTCGCCTGTCTCTGTATCTTTCCATGGTTGCCAGATTCCTGCCATGAAAAAATACTCCCGGTCTTTTACTCCAATATGATAAGGATATTTTATCGCGGTTTTTAAGGGTTTACCTGTTTTTTTACCAACAGTAAATACATGGCGCCATTCATAAAAACCACTTGACAGGACCAGGCACCTTCTTTTTAATGCTGCGTCCCTGTACATTTTTTTTGGTAGCAACATTTCCTCACTCATCGCATTGAGTGTTAAGATAGGTTGTTGCCACTGGCCATCTTCTTTCTTATAACCGGCGCGGAATTTTTCTGCCTGTTCTCTGTTCCTGATGTAACCAGGGCAAAAAGCCCCATTCCATTTCCACTATTTCAAAATCTTCCTGTCCCTCTATTTTTTTCAGAACTGCACTTTTATTATAGTCAAATCCTATCAGAAGATCCTTGTTTAAAAAAGAATATTTTGAAATTACCTTTTCAAGATTTTTGAGCCTGATAAATTCGCTTCTTGTAACTTTTTGTCCGTTATAGTAGCACATAATAGTTATTTTTTTGCACGATAAAATTGTTCAATTAATATGCCTATTTCTTCGGCTAATTTCTGCCTTCCTTCCGGCAATGAGGTCCAGAATTTTGCACCATTAAAATTTACAGCACGTAAAATAGTGAGAGGTGGTTCTTTACCGGGGGAAGATATGCGGAAGAATGCCTGGCCTCCTACATTATAACAGAGCAAAGATAATCATCGTATAAAATTTATTTTAATTCCATAGCAAATCACATTTAAAACCAACTAAATTCATTTTTCTTTCAATAAATAAACTTCTATATTCAATTTAGATTAGGCGATATTTATGATCATGTTTTGAAAAAGAATCTTCCATGATAGGAAGATGTTTGAGCCGACAATGAAATTGTAAAACCAAACATGATGAATTTATGAGGGTTATGAATACACAAATGCTTATATTATCAACACTAATTATGAAAAGCAAAGGATACCAAAAGGCATGGAATTTTATATTTTTACTGCTTTATCAATCTCACACAATCCAGCATCGCCTGGTTAATATCTCCATTCATATTTTCATTCCAATCTTCAAAGCTGATAACAACATGATTTAAACCCTTTGACAGAGGTACTTCCAAAGAATTGCTCCAACCCCAATTACTCCATTCTTCTTTCCCTCTCTGTGGGAAAACTAAAGTCCCGAAATCTTTATTATCTATCGAAATAGTTCTGAAAGCACATTTGTTTTCTGTATTTATTGGACCATTTCCATTGGCATATCTTACATCCAGAATATAATTTGCATCTTCTTTTACATTCACTGTAAAATCAATTTTCCGATTGATAGTTTTACTGATCTCAACAAAACCGGTACCCGTAAATCCCTGGTAAGGTTTGTCAGATTTTTTCGCAAAATCTTCTATTTGTATTTTTTGTTCCTGCCCGAATGGCCCGGTCGGGCGGGCGTTTACTGCGGGATACACCTGCAAAGGTTCGCTTGCAAAGGATTGTGTTTCGTCACTGGCAATGGCAATCACCTGGTAATTTCCATATTTATTGGTATCAATTTTTACTGAGGGTCCTGATGTTTCTTCTAATAATTTACCATTTTGCAAAACTCTATATGAACTAATATTTTTGCTGGTATCTTGCCAGGAAAGTAATCCTTTCTCATAATTGACAACAGGCATCTGGGGGCTGTAAACATTTTCAACACTATTAATTTTTGCAGCAGGCAAATTAATATCTCCTAAAACAATTTTTATAGTATGAATCCCTTTCAATCCAGTTGAAATATCATGCTTATCAGATTCTTTTCCATCTATTGAAAAAGATTTTATTGAATTTCCAAATCCATCCATTTCAATATTCAAAACAGCATTTCTGTATTTAAAATTATCCAATGTCCTTTTTCCATTAAAAATCTTTGGAACAAAAGGCTCAAAAGAAAGATTGTCTGTATTGAATTGCATCCCAAACAAAACTTTGTAAACAAGGCTGATACTACCGGAGAGGCTCCAAAGCATATTGCTTGAATTGATTTGAGTGCCTGCATAATCTCCATTGCCAGCCACAAAATTTTCTTTATTTGTCAAAAATAAAGCCGCAGGGCGATACACAGAACTTATCGCTCTTACAACAGATTCCTCATCACCTGCTTTTGCTGAAGCCTGCGCCCAGAAGGATTCTACAAAAGGCCATACTGCATCATTATGATAGGGTGGAATACCCGGTATCTGCGGATAAATACAAGATATCCCATAAGGAGTAACCGGTGTGTTTGAAATTATTTTTTGTTGCCTCGCTTTATCGGCTACTCCAAAAGTTACCGAAAGAGCTTCGCCCAATGCTTCTGATTTTGGAGAAAGGATTTTATCATTTCTGCCATACAAATATTGCCCATAATATCCTTTATTTTCCTGCCATAAATATTGATTCACACCATTTTTTATTTGGGCAGCAACCTCATTGTATTTTTTTGCATCATTCTGTAAACCAAGTTCAGCAGCCATTTCAGCCAAAACGGTATTTGCTTCAAAATGCACTGCATTGGTCCCGAGACATTCTGATTCATAAATATCTGCCGGCTGCATCCAGGTAGGATATGTTTGTTCGCGCCAGTCTAAAAAAGAAGATTCCCCTTTCATCATACCTGTTTCCGGATCATGAATATTATGGAGGTCGTCATTGATGGAATTTTTAACTACTTCATATGCATATTTAAGCCAATCTTCATCACCAGTAACTTTATATACTTCCCACGCAGCTACTGCCCAGATTTCCCTGTCTGTTGAAATCGGGTAAGCACCACCGGTACCTGTATCCTGAATGATCTTTCCATTCTTCACTTTCTTTTTCAAACTAATCATCGCTACTTTCGGTTGCAGAATTCCCATGGATAAAATAATGCTGTAACTGATATCGCGTGTCCACACTCCTGCCCACTCTTTGCCTGTACGAAAAGTGCTGTCAGGCTCAATCGCATTTTGCATTTCTTCCAAATCAAGATTATACAATGCATCAGGCAAAATATCCGGCGAATGATATTGAGGAAATGCGCTAATGTCTTTTGATAATTTCCAGGAGTTGGCTGTTTTATTTACCTCAGGATTCTGATTAAGCGTTAATGTAATTTCATAAATACCATCATTATTATCATCTTTCAATTCTAAATCTTTATGAGAATACAGGTTATTAAAATCCCAGGTAAGGGGCGCAATATTTCCCGCAACAAAGACGCCTTTAAAATCATCTTTATAAATTTTTTTCCCATCGAATGTTATATAAAATCCTTTATCCTTAAAAGATTTCATCACATCCTTCATATCTACCCGCAAAGTAACCCTGGTATCCTTTTTCAAATATTCACCAGCAGGAACTTTTGTTGAATCAACAAACTGATCGCCAAATTTTATGACCGGTGATTCATAGTTTCCAACCCCACCGGCACAAATAACCCCATTATCTTTTCCCGAAGGTGCCGCATTATCGGCGCCATTGATGCTGAATTTAAATTTCACTTCCGGGCTTACATATTCATTACCCGGACTTACATAATTGGAAACAATTTCAGTTCTTGAAATTGCTTTTGCAACAAAAGAATCCTGCGCAACGCTGTCTCTGTAAACGGAAAATTCTTTTGATTGATATATAATATTATTGTTCATCACTTTACAACTATTAAGAATGGTACCAATAATGAGTACAAGGAATATATTTTTATTCATGCAAGAAAATTAAAAATTATTATTTTATTAATACTCAGCCACAACCATATCCCAATATTGCAATGAAGGAAGTGTAAATGAAATATTGTTGCCGGAGGTTGTAAAAGATATTTGCTGAGGAGTACCACCATTGATATCAGGCGAAGCCATCCATAATTTTTTTACTGTTTTTGTAGTAGTAAGTATGTAAGAAATATTTTGAAATGTATTGGGGTAGGTTTGGCTGCCGTTCGTATCGCGCCAATCAAACGTAGATGCATTGGCAAAATTAATTAAATGAATAACCTGGCATGTACCCATATCTTTTGCAATAACAGATATACTACCCGATTGCGGAGGCCAGTTATTAATTACCGTTTTACCATCAGAAGAAATAATAGTTGGATTATTAAATTTACCGCCATCTCTCAGCAAGTTTTCATAGCCAGTAAGGAAATCATAATATTTTATAATTGCTTGCTGTAAATCAGGTTTCATTTGCAAATTCGTATTGGGAAAATATTCTTTGCAAAGCATGTGGTCGCCCAATTCAAGATGCGAGCCTCCGAATGCAAAAATTACTGCGTCAGCAAACAATACACCAGGAGTATTAAAATAGCCAGGCTTATTAGCTACATTATAATCCATATATGCGGCCAATACAGTTTTTTTTCCATTGCTCCATTCATCATTATTTTGAATAATCGTTTTAAGGTCATTGTATGCTTCTGTTGGAGGCCATACTTCTGTATATAAAAAATCAACCGGAGCTTTTGTAATACTTACCTGTTCTCCATATTGGCTTACCGCATTCATGACCAATCTTTTTGAAGGAGATAATCTTTTCATGCTATTTAAAAAAGAAAGGAATGTATTATCAAGGTTAATGGGATTGCCCGAATAATCGTAAAGATTTTTATTTAAGTTGCCCATCTGGTCAACCTGATATCCATCAAAATTATAAACAGCATAGGCATCATTTGTTTTAGCGGCAATATAATTTTGCCAACCAGTATTGGATGGGTCAACCAAATTGAGATTGCTTTTAAAAGGTGGCATTGGTAATGGTATCACTTCTTTTGATGTGTGTTGCTGGTCTGTGTACATATACCATTCATCCGAAACACCATCTGCAGCTGCATCGTCTAAAGCACCATAACACAAGTTGTACGACATTGTTTTTATATTATGCGCGTGCGCCTCCGCGATATAATATTGTACAGTTGATTTGTAATTATCACGGTTGGCGATATCTTTCCAGGTATCCAACGGGTTACTAACAGTTCCGGCTAATGGCATATGATGTTTGTATTCCCAGTCCTGTAATTGTATTCCATTCATGTGATAACGGTTAAGACTATTGATCACAGAATCCATCCGGGTGGTTGAAATTTGCCCAAACGAGGAAAGAAAACCATAGCGTGGGAAGCGCGACCAATCAGATGATACATCAACCGCCGTACTTCCGTATATTTTTTCTTTCCCATTTTGTAAAGAATAGATATCTACCATATAACCGGTAAAATCATTGACAGGCGCAATCCATTGCCAACTCCTTCCTGAAGCATTTACTTCAGCAACAGTACTATCTAAATGCCTGTATCTTATTCTACTATTTGATGGCAACGGCCTATCAATCGTAAAAACAATATTATCTCCAGGATTATAAGACACTTTATCCGTTGAAATAACTATCGTTGTATCACCTGATGGTGGCCTAGTTATTTCAGATGCTGACGCTGGTTTTTTACATTTACCAAAAAATAATCCTATTAATAAATAACATACAGTAAGCAAATTCATTTTAGTTTTTTTTAATCTATCTAACATCAAAACTATTGTGGTTGAATATAAATGGTTTCGTACAACTGGTTGAATGTAACTTTATAATTACCAGGGGTTGTAATGTACCATTTAAAATCATTTACATCTGCCGGGTTGCTATTTACAGGTACATACTGTGCAGATGTATCGGTTATGGGTGGATGATTGGTAGCCGGTCTAAAATAAGGACAATTAAAATTACCTGTCGTAACTGGAATTTTGAATTCTCCAACAACGAGAGGTCCGGTATAAGTAAACGTGTAAGGATCGCCAGGTGTCGGTAACATTGGAGTTGGCGTATTAATATTCCAGCCTGCAGGTGTTGCATCACCTACCATCCATAAAGAAGTATATGGAACAAATGGCATTATGTGGATTGAATTTGATTGAATATTCAATTGAATTTTATAAGGGCCAGCAGTTGTTATCTGCCATTTATTATCAGGAGGATTGGTACTGCCAAGTACAAATATTGCATCAGTATCAGTAATAGCCGGGTGGTTTATTAACGGCCGGTAAAAATCACCATTCCAATTACCGGTATCAGTTGGCATTTTAAATTCACCAACATTTAAAACTTCATTATACCTGAAAATATATGGATTATATACATCAAGTTTCATTTTGTTTGGCGCATCAATGTTCCATCCATTAGGAGTAGCATCACCTACAATCCACATCTGCGAAAAAGCAGGAGCCGCAAATTTGGTAACATTTATGGTTAGAGCAACAAGGTTTACATCAATCTGATATACATCTGTCGCTGTAATAGTAAATCTATTATCTGGTTGATTGGTTGAGCTTCTTAATATTATATGTGCGGTATCAGTTCCTTCAACATAGGAAGGTAACAGTGATCCAAGTGTTGTAATAAACTCAAATTGCCCGGGTGTTAATGTTCCCTGGAAATGAAAAAGACCCGCAACAGATGAATCCAAAGTTAAAGCTATTGCAGTAGTTGGATCCCATCCTTTCGATGTAGCATCACCTAAAATATATAATGTTTTTGAAACTGGCTTATAAGGTGTGATGGTAAAATTTATTACGGCCGAAGTATCTTCTCTTCCGCCTGAGGAAACAGAATCAATTATCCTTGCTTGCATTTGCACGGCTGTATCTGCCGAAGCATTCCAATAACTTAGCAATAAAGTATTTAACCCGGCTGTTGTATAGTTTACAGTATAGATTGCTTTACCTAATTGATTTTTTAAAGCCTTAGAAAAATTATTTCCCTTTTTATCAATTTGAAGCGTGTATGAAATAGAGCTTCCAGTGCCATAATTACTTCCTGTAGTCCAGTTAAATGTTATTGCCGAATTGTTTGCATTGGCCTCATTTAATACTATTGACGAATCTGATGCAGAAAGAGCCAACTTTGTATTAAATTTAATAGGTGAAAAATTTTCTGTTTTTTTACAGCCAAAAAATAACATCAATATAAAAAAACAAAAAGAAGTTATTAGAATTCCTGGCTTATTGTTTTGACGAACAATTTTTCCTATCCGATAAAAATTTATTGATGGTATAAACATGTTTTTTAATTTTATTTTGATAGTATAAATTAATAGCCGGGATTTTGCGTAAGATCCGGATTGGCTTGAATTTCCGTTAACGGGATTGGCAGCAGCAAATTTTTAGCAGTTGCATTTGTATGCCCTATCGAATGCAAAAAATCTAATCCATACTGGCCATTATTTATACGTATCAAATCAAACCAGCGTTGCCCTTCAAATGCAAGTTCCATACGTCTTTCATGCAATATTTTTTCTCTTAAATCAGTTTGGTTCAATCCTTGCACATCCGGAAGGCCAGCTCTTCTGCGAACCTGATTTAAAGGCCCCCCGGCATTTATTGATGTGGAAGGAGCTTCTGCTTGTGACGTCATACCTAACTCATTCATTGCTTCGGCTTCCATTAACAAAATATCAGCATATCTTAACACAGGAAAGTCTTCAGCGCTTGTATTATAATCAGGTGAAACAGATAATGGCACTAAAAATTTGCGCACATTATAGCCTGTTGTTGAATAACTGCTTTGATAAACATTTCCATTAAAATCGGGGCATCCCTGGTAAAGAATTGTCATATCTTTTCTTAAATCACCGGGTTCATAATTATCTACAAATTCCTGTGTAGGCTGATTCCATCCGTAAGCGCCTCCTACAAAATTTGTATTACGCGGACCCATGTAAGGACTTGTCCAGGAGGCCTGGTTAAGGTCATCAAAAAAACCATATGTTGTTGCTCCGCTATATTGAATTTCAAAAAGGGATTCTCCTGAATTTTTAGTTGCAGGATTAAAATTATCCGAGTAATTAGCATCTAATGTATAGCCCATTGATGTTACTTGCTTGCATAAAGTAAGTGCATCCGCATAATCACCCAATGTAAGATCTACTTTTGCTAAAGTGCCTACAGCAGCGCCTTTTGAAGCACGCCCAACATCAGAGCCTGTATAGCTTTCCCTTGGCGGCAATAAAGCAATTGCATCGTTTAAATCCTGGATTATTTGTTTGTACACATCCGCTTTAGGAGCGCGAGTAGGGAAATAATCAGCTGACGATGGTGATTGCGGAGTAAGTATCAACGGCACATCTCCAAAATATCTAACCAAAATAAAATAGTAATTAGCACGTAAAAATTTTGCTTCGCCAATTATCCTGTTTTTTAATGTGGTATCCATATTTATACCTGGAACATTTTGAATAACTAAATTGCAATAAAGAATACCTGGATAGGGCCCCCTGAATAAGTCAAGTACTCCGGCATTGCTTGCATCTGTCGTAAAATTAGCTTCTTCAACTGTTTCAATACCATCTGAGCCACCGCCACCACCTGTAACACTGTTGCCTGCGTAAATATCCGATGTCCACATGCGCAGGTTAAATAATTTGGGACGTTGCATTGGTTGGTAACAAGCATTAATAGCATTGATGGCATCGGTGGAATCCTGGAAAAAATTAGAAGTGTTTACAGAATCCAATGGCACTTTATCCAAATATTTTTTACAGCTTCCAAATGCTATAACTATTAAAACAATGCATACATACTTAATAACTTTCATAGCAAATAATTAAAATGATTTAGAGATTTAAATTTAATCCTATACTGATTGTTCTTGTTACCGGATAAACACTATAATCCACACCATTAACGCCAACCTCCGGATCGAAACCACTGTAATTCGTGAACGTATACACGTTTTCGCAAGCTGCATAAATACGAAGCGTTGAAAATTTCATACGTTGTAAAATAATTTTAGGAAATGTATAACCCAATGTTATATTTTTTATTCGCAGATATGAGCCATCTTCTATATACCTGGTAGATATGCGTGAGTTATTATTAGGGTCCCCATAAACCGCTCTCGGCATATAATTACTTGTGCCATCGCCATCCCATCGTTCCAGGGTCTTTGTTGTTTCATTTTCACCAGTTGACATACTTTCCTGATTAATATTATTTGCATTAAAAATTTTATTGCCATAAACACCCTGAAGGAAAATGTTAAGATCAAAGCCTTTATAATTAAAACTGTTATTCATGCCGTATATAAATTTGGGGCTGGGGTTGCCGATATATGTTTGATCGCTGGCATTGATAACTCCATCATTATTCAAATCTTTAAAACGGATATCACCCGGTGAAGTGCTGTTGTGCGCATCAATACCTGGGGTCTGTACTGCATGTACATCTACATCTTTTTGTGTTTGAAAAATTCCATCAGCAACATACCCGTAAAATTCATTAGCCGGATGTCCTGTCTGATCAATTCCTAAAAGCGCATTTAGCCCATAACTATCCACATATAGCGGTGTGCTACCATTCAGGCTTTTAATTTCATTTTCGTTGAATGAAATATTAAAATTAGTAGCCCAGGAAAAAACGCCGATTATATTTTTTGAATCAATAGTGATTTCTATCCCTTTGTTTTGCATACTTGCTGCATTAACAGAAGGCACTGTCGTACTTGAATAGCCTGTTGTGATAGGAACATTTGCTGGCACCAGCATTTTTGAAGTATTTTTTATATAGCCATCCAACGTAAGATTTATCCTACTATTAAAAATCGAAGCATCTATGCCAACATTACCTTGCTGCACCTGTTCCCATTGCACGTTTGGGTTGGGTAAAATCAATGGATAAACAATAGATACAACATTACCATTAAAATTATATTGTGCAGTATTAAGAGCGGCGGCAAAAGAATAGTTGCCGATGTTCTGATTTCCTGTAACACCATAACCTACTCTTAATTTTAAATCATTAATAAAATTTAAATTGGCGTTCTTAAAAAAATCTTCTTTCGAAATACGCCACGCTGCAGAAGCCGAAGGAAATGTCCCATATTTATTATCCGCGCCAAAACGGGATGATCCATCTCGTCTAATCGTTGCCGTTACAAGGTATTTATCATTATAAGAATAATTCACTCTGCCCATTAATGAAAATAATGCCCGTTCGGAAGCATCGCCGCCAACATTGGGTGAAATTGTTCCATTATTTAATTGTTGCGTAACGCTACTGGGAAAATCTGAAATATTTCCGCTCAAATAATCATAGCGGTTATTTTGCGCGCTGGTTCCGGCAAGTATTGTTAGATGATGCTGGCTATTGATTCCAAATGTTTTATCATATGTAAAATAGTTATCCCACAAATAGGTAAGACTTGTATTATATTGCTCCGCTAAGTAAGCCTGCAATTGAGGGTTTGGCTGAAAATTATATACAGGCGCCCAAGATCTGCTGTTATAAAATTCTGCCTGCAAACCTCCGGTAGTTTTAAATGTAAGGCCCGGCAATAAAGAAACTTCAGCATACACATTTCCCAAAATATCATAACTTTTTGTATCATTTTGATTGATATTAGAAGTGCCTATTTGATTCGTAATATCACCATACCAAAGTGTATTGCTTCCTAATACATTTGAATAAGAACCATCTTTATTATAAATTGGCTGAACAGGATTGGAGGCCATCGTATTTCGGATATCATAAGAGCCGCTTGGTTTATCATCCGCGGTCAGCGTAAGGTTATTTCCAAACCTCAACCAGGGTTTTATTTTTGCTTCACTATTGAATTGAAGGGTGTATCTTTTATAACTGGTTTTAATGACAATCCCTTGCTGATCCTGAAAAGAGCCTGAAACATAATAATTGTATTTATCCGAACCACCCGAATAAGACAACGAATATTTTTGCATGGGCGCTGTATGAAATAAAGCATTCAGCCAATTTGTTCCAACTCCTAAACTATCAGGATTTGTAAATGCAGGATTAAGGGTTTGATTACCGTTGGTAAGCATTTCATTATTTAAAGTAGCAAACTGTGAAGCATTAAGCATTTGAACAACTTTCCCAGCACTTTGCCACCCTGTAAAAAAATTAAATGAAAGTTGCCCGGCGCCATTTCGTCCTTTTTTAGTTGTAATTAATATCACTCCATTAGCACCACGCGAGCCATATATCGCGGCTGCAGAAGCATCTTTTAATACATCAAATGAAGCAATATCATCGGGGTTAATATTATTCAATGGCGCATCAGTAGGAACTCCATCAACAACTATAAGAGGATCTGCATCATTGATAGTCCCAGTACCACGTATCCTGAATGTAACATTACTGCCAGGAGAACCTGATGCGATTACTTGTACTCCCGTTGCTTTACCCTCAACAGCCTCGCCAATATCAGGTACAGGCAGCGAAGCAAAATTGCTACTTTTAACAGAAGATATAGCCCCTGTAACATCACTACGCTTCTGGGTACCATAACCTACTACTACTACAGAATCTAAGGCGTTCGCGTTTCTACTTAAAACAATATTAAATGTATTGAGCATCCCAACTGATATCTCACGCGTGCCAAAACCAACAAAACTTATTACTAATATTGATTTCTCTGATGATACAATCAATTCAAAATTTCCATTAGCATCGGTAACTGTTCCATTGCTGGTTGATTTCTCATTGACGCTCACCCCTTCCAAAGGGTGCCCATTTTCATCTGTTACTTTTCCAGATATTCTTATAGTTTGAAAATCATAATTACAGTATTTGTAATTTTTAGAGGCTAGGTTTCTATGTCCTGAACCTCCTGAAGCAAAACCATTAAAAGGAAAAATCATTGCTGATAAAAAGATTGCTGCGAATATTTTCACTTTCGACAGTACGCTCTTTCTTTTATAGAAAAAATAACTCATATCGTTTTGTTTAAAGTATTATTCTGTAGATTGTTAAAGAATTTTATAAGAATTTTGCTACCCAAAAATAAGTATCTTATCTAACGAAGGATAATCAGGAGGCCTCAATTTATATTCAAAATGTTTCAATATTCAGAATTTATTTGGATGGTCTTTTACCATGAAATAACTTTAATTAATGAATAAACTGACCTCACATTTCATTAATTCGATCATTATTTTATAAACAACGACACTTTGAAAAAACTAAATGTTTTATTAGTGTTTATATTATTTTCAGTAGTTTGCCATGCTCAAAACGATACCTATTATTTTAAAAACTACCAGGTACAAAACGGCCTTTCCAGCAACACGATCACTACTATTTTACAGGATAGAAAAGGTTTTATGTGGATTGGGACCCGAAATGGTTTGAATCGTTTTGATGGTAATACTTTTAAAGTTTTTCATAACGTTTTATCCGATGCACAAAGCCTCGGAAGCAATTCCATTTTTAGTTTATTTGAAGATGAAAAAGAACAGTTATGGGTAGGAACCTATAGTGGCATTTATCTTTACAATCCTCAGCAGGAGCGATTTAGCGCTTTCAAATTAATTCCACCGGGCGAAGTGCGATTCATTGCTGGGGACAAAGAACATAACATCTGGATCATCTCTGATCTGACACTTTATAAATTCAACCAGCTTACTTCTAAAATCACCTCTTATAAATTAGAAAAGGATCAGACAATTGCCTTACATATTTCTGAAACAGGAGACATCTGGACTGCTACTGCTGATGGATTTGTAAAACATTACGATGCTAAAACAAACGGATTCATTAACTACAAGATTAACCAGTTTGATAATGAAAATAAATTGTCTCCAATTGAAGACCTCTATCCTATTGGTGATTCCGCTTTATTAATCGGGTGCATGAACAAAGTACTTTTGTTCAATTACAAAACTTCTGCTCTCAAAAATATTTTTAAAAATAATACTGCTACTAACGATGTTCACGTTCATAAAATATTCAGGAAATCGGGAGATGAATACTGGCTGGGAACAGAAAATGGAATTTATATTTTCAATATCAAAACATTCCAAACCAAAATCGTCTCAAAGGATTACAGTAATCCTTATTCGATAAGTGATAATGTGGTTTCTGCAATTTCACGAGACAAAGAAGGAGGAATATGGATCGGCACTTTTTTTGGCGGCGTTAATTATTATTCTAAACAATACAACGAATTTAAAAAGTATTTCCCTGAACCGGATAAAATAAGTATAAGCGGAAATATTGTTCATGAAATATGTAAAGATAAATTTGGCCAACTTTGGGTAGGCACTGAAGATGCCGGGCTAAATCGAATCAATCTGAAGACCGGTACCATAACTCAATTCAAAGCTGACAATAAGAAAGGAAGTATTTCTTACCATAATATTCACGGTATCCTAGCTGATAGCAATGAATTATGGATCGGCACTTATGAACATGGACTTGATGTAATGGACCTTAGGACCAATAAAGTTATCAGGCATTATAACGCATCAAACAAACCCCATTCGCTGGCAAGTAATTTTATTATTTCACTTTACAAAACCCGTGCTGGTGACATATTAGCCGGAACGTGGAATGGGCTTTTTAGATACAATAGGAAGGAAAATAATTTTACTGCAATGCCTTTCTTCAATAGCCATATACAATGCATCCATGAAGATGAAAACGGCACTTTGTGGGTAGGCACTTATGGCGATGGCGTTTATTATCTGAATGATCAAAAAAATATAAAAGGAAGAATGGAATACCGCCCTGGAATTACCAACGGGCTCATCAATAATTACGTAAATAATCTATTTGAAGATAAGAATAAAAACTTTTGGTTTTGTACAGAACGCGGCCTGACATTTTATAATTCGAAAAATAAAAAAATAAAAAATTATACCACAGAAGACGGCTTGCCTGACAACCAGATATTCCGCATAATGCAGGATGATTCCGGTAAATTCTGGATCTCAACGGCGAAAGGACTTAGCAGGTTTGATCCTTCGACGAATGAATTCAATAATTATCATAGTGCCAACGGCTTACCCACGGAACAATTCAATTATAATTCTTCCTTTAAAAATGATAATGGCACTCTTTTTTTTGGAACCGTAAAAGGAATGATTAGTTTCAATCCCAAAGATTTTGTAAAAAATACTTATATACCGCCAGTTTATATCACCGGCCTGCAAATCAACAATGAAGAGGCTGTTATAGGAAACAAAAAAACGGGGCTTCATAAATCCATAACCTATACTAATGAAATCACCCTGCCTTATAATAGTTCAAACATCAGTCTCGACGTCGCTGCTTTAAGCTACATTATTCCCGAGATGAATGAATACTCTTATCAAATGGAAGGAATAGACAAAGGCTGGACTATTTTAAAGAAAAACCGGAAGATATTTTATACTAAATTGCCACCTGGCAATTATACTTTCAGGGTTAAAGGATCGAATAGCGAAGGGGTATGGAATAATAAAGAAACTGTCTTAAATTTAGACATCCTGCCTCCGTTGTGGGACACCGGATGGGCTTATCTTTTATATACCTTAATAGCAACAGCTATTATATTCACGATTTTCCGATATTATCATTTGGCCATAACAGAAAAGAATAAGCGGCGGATAGAATCTATAAAGATCAATACAGAAAGAGAAATTTATAACGCTAAGATTAATTTCTTTACCAACGTAGCACATGAAATAAGAACCCCGCTGACATTGATAAAGATGCCTTTGGATAAATTATTAAACAGCTATTTTGCTGATAAAAATGTGAACGAAAGCCTGAACATTATGAAAAAAAATACTAACAGATTAATAGATCTTACCAACCAGCTCCTTGATTTTCGCAAAGCGGAGGCCAATAAGTTCAGCCTCAGTTTTTCAAAAACTGATATGAATGAATTGATAACTGAAGTGTTCTCAATATTTAAACCGGCTGCTGATCAAAAAAATATTTCTTACCGTCTTGAACTTCCAAGAATAACGCTTCATGCCTATGTAGATACAGAGGCTGTGAAAAAGATATTGAGCAATTTATTAAATAATGCCATTAAGTATGCCGATGAAAAAGTATCTTTAAAATTACTGCCTTTTAGCAGTGAGGATACTTTTTTTAATATCGAAGTGAGAAACGACGGCTACATAATTCCGGAACAATACAAAGAAAAAATATTCGAAGCATTTTATAGAATCAAAGAAACTGAAAAGGAAGCAGGCACAGGTATCGGGCTTCCACTGGCAAGGTCGCTGTCACAATTGCATAACGGATCTATCGTCATAAAAACATCGGATGATAACCAGAATATTTTTCTACTTTCTCTGCCAATCCACCAGGAGACAGAGATCAATTTGCATAAAACGGAAGAAGAAAATGCAGATGTTATACCCCATGAAAGTCCTTTAAAACCGATTGATTCAACAAGGCCGGTGGTACTACTTGTGGAGGATAATAAAGAAATTTTAAATTACATCCAAAATGAATTAGCTGATAAATATAATGTGATAACTGCTGCTGATGGCCAGGATGCGATACATGTTTTGGAAAATGAAAATGTACATATTGTAGTTAGTGATATCATGATGCCCGTTATGGATGGTATAGAACTTTGTAAAAAAATAAAAAATGATTTTCAGCATAGCCATATTCCTATTATACTAATTACAGCAAAAAATTCGCTACAATCAAAAATTGAAGGTCTTGAAGTAGGTGCAGATGCTTATATTGAAAAGCCTTTTTCTTTGGACCATTTGCAAGCCCAAATCAATAATTTATTTTCGAACAGAAATATTATTAAAAATTATTTTGCTCAGTCACCGCTCACACATATTAAAGGCATTGCCTGCTCTAATGCAGACAAAGATTTTCTTGAGCATCTCAATAATGCAATCTATGAACGTATTACAGATACTCAGCTGGATGTAGATCATCTTTCAACAATCATGAATATGAGCAAAGCCACTCTATACCGAAAAATTAAGGGTCTATCGGATCTTACACCTAATGAACTAATTAATCTAACAAGATTAAAAAAAGCTGCAGAATTGTTGTCCAGCGGAGAGTACAAAATAAATGAAGTGGCTTATATGATCGGTTATTCTATGCCCACTAATTTTTCAAGAGATTTTCAAAAGCAGTTTGGAATGAGTCCGTCAACTTTTATCAGTCAATTAAGTACTCAATAAATAATACAAGACGTTATTCGTTTTTTTAGACATCTTATTGATTCAATAAAAAACAGAAATATCTACCATTTGTATATCGTTCCGCCATTTCAAAATTTTTCTCCTCTTCAATTTTTTTTAGCAGAGCACTTAGTACATAATCGAATCCAAAAAGTGGATCTCAACTAGAAAATGAATGATTTGCAACTATTTTTTCAAGACTATTATGCCTGATGAATTCGCTCCGGGTAACTTTTTGTCCATTATAGTAGCACATAATAGTTATTTTTTTGCACGATAATATTGTTCAATTAGTATGCCTATTTCTTCGGCTAATTTCTGTCTTCCTTCCGGCATTGAGGTCCAGAATTTTGCGCCATTAAAATTTACAGCACGTAAAATAGTGAGAGGTGGTTCTTTACCAGGGAAAGATATGCAGAAGAATGCCTGGGCCGCCTAAGTCAAACCTTTCGATTTTTAAATTCTGATCTTTGTAATCAAGGTTGAAGATTTCGTTTTCCATTTAGAAAATTGTTTAAGATTGATTATTCCATTATAGAAGAAATCGCAAAAATGCTAATTTAATGACAAATTATTTGAATCCTTCATAATGAAGCAACTTAACTTTTCATAGAAATTATATTTGCATAGTACCCTCTTTATAAAATAATAAAATGATTCAAAATAGTTGTCGTACAGATAAATCAAAAATCTTTTCAGAGTTCGTCCAATATTCTACCTTTTCAATATTTTCCGGATCATGTAAATATTTTGTCATTTAACATTTTCCATTGAATAG
>DATCFT010000047.1:0-45500 GCA_036509335.1 Hanamia sp. | reverse complement strand
TTATTTGAAATATATAATCCCAACAGTCATTCTCGTTTTTGAATTGTGCAAGGAATTCTTGAAAATGTCTCGGGTATTGCTCAATAATACTCATGCAGCAAAATTATAAATTTTTACTTGACCGAAAGGGATAGGCAGTTATATTTATATCCATTTTCGGTATTATTTTAATATTTCATTAACTTTTTTTGGTCGGAAGTTAACTTTTACTTTAAATTTATTTTAAAATCAGATTTCCTCAAATAAGATTCATACTAATTTATCCAATCATTTCATTCTTCAATTACTTTTTTATGAGAAAAAAAATATTCCTAAGCAGTATTTTCATTTTACTGTGTTTCTTTCAGTCTTTCGCTCAGCAAAAAACAATTACAGGAAAAGTTACTAATTCTACTTCAAGCCAGCCTTTAATTGGAGCTACCGTTACTGTAAAAGGATCTAAAGAGGCCACACAAACCAATGCAACCGGAGATTTTTCTATTTCGGTAAATTCCAAAGCCCAAACATTAATTATTTCATCTGTAGGTTTTGAAACTCAAAATGTATCTATAAATGGACAGACTAACATTTCTGTCAGTTTACAAATTTCCAATTCAGCGCTTAATGAAGTAGTTGTTGTAGGTTATGGAACACAAAAGAAAAAAGACCTCACCGGTTCTGTAAGCAGTATCAGTTCTGAACAAATAGAAAAAGTACCCGTTACTACCTTAGATCAGGCCCTTCAGGGAAGATCTGCAGGTGTACAGGTAACGAATAATGATGGCGCTCCCGGCGGCGGAGTTCAGGTTCAGATAAGAGGAATTGGTAGTTTGGGCACCAATGATCCTTTATATGTAGTGGATGGTTATCCATTAAGCGGAGGAATCAACACACTTAATCCCGATGATATTGCATCCATAACTATACTTAAAGATGCATCCGCTACAGCCATTTATGGTGACAGAGCATCTAATGGAGTAGTTATTATTACTACCAAGCGGGGTAAAAACAACGGTGTTCAGATTTCTTTTGATGCCAATACTGCTATTCAGTCTAAACCTAAAGAATATGATATATTAAACGCTCAGCAATTCGGGACTCTTGCTTACGCACATGCTGCTTTAGATGGATATACTGCTTTACCCAACTGGGCTGATCCTGACACATTACATGAGGCTGACTGGCAAAATGCTATTTACCAGGCAGGCTTAAGACAAAATTATAATGTTGCTATCCGTGGAGGATCAGAAAAAGTTCAATCAGCTTTTTCAGCAGGATATTTCGATCAGAAAGGTATTGTATTGGGTTCTGATTTTAAAAGGTACAATTTAAGCGCAAATCTTGATTACACACCCAAAAGCTGGTTAAGATCTTCTTCAAGTTTTAAATATACAAGAGGTAATAGCCAGATTGCTTATGGTACCGGGGGCCAGGGTGCTTCTGCGGGTGTCGGTTATTTAACTAAACTTCCACCAACACTGGACGGAGGGAATTTGCTTACTAACCAGATTACAGACGGATCGGGGAACTATGGTTTTTTTAATCCGAACAACCAGTCCGTTAGAAACTGGGGAAGTGGCCCTTATTATGGTATAGAAACACAGGATCAGCAAAATCTGACCAATAATTTTTTGGTATCGTCATCACTGGAAGCAACCATCGTTTCCGGACTGAGAATTAAAACAAACTTTGGCATTAACACAAATGATTATTCTGGTTACTACTTCACACCTTCAGATACCCGGGCGCTCACTCAATATGGCACCGGCACGCAAACTACTTTAAATTTTTATTCCCAATCAGCGAATAATACTTTTGAATGGTTATGGGAAAATACAATTGCCTATACCAAAAGTTTTGGAAAGCATAATATAGATTTTGTGGGTGGCGTGTCTGCTCAGGATAATACTTTTCGCCAGATAGGGGGGCAAGGAAACAATTTGGTGAGTGATCAATTGAGGGACTTGCAAGATCTTCCTGCTGTTACAAATGTTTATGGAAACCAAACAACAATCACATTGGAATCTCAATTTGCAAGATTGAACTATAATTATGATGATAAATATTTTATTACGGGCACAGTAAGACGGGATGGTTCTTCTAGGTTTGCACCCGGCCATCAGTATGGTGTATTTCCTTCCGGCTCTATTGCCTGGCGTGCTAAAGAGGAGTCTTTTTTAAAAGATGTTGATGCCATAACAGATCTCAAATTCAGGGCCAGTTATGGACAAATCGGTAATCAGTTCAATGCGGGCGCATTTCAATATCTCGCTCAATATACTTCGGGGCCCGGAGCAAATAATCAGAGCAATAATGGTTACCCTTTTAATAAAGTATATCAACCTGGTTTGGTGTTGACAGGAATACCTAATCCTAATTTGAAATGGGAAACTTCGGACCAAACAGATATAGGATTAGATGCAGCTTTTTTGAACGGCGATTTAACACTTACTGCAGATTATTATAAAAAAACATCAAAAGATTTTTTACTTAATATTCCAGTTCCATCCCAGTCTGGATTTACTACTGCCTATCAGAATGTGGGAAGCATAGAAAACAGTGGAATTGAATTAGCATTAAACTACTCTCACAAAACAAATTCCGGGTTTCATTACAATGTTGGCTTTAATATAACTACTGTTAATAATAAACTGTTAAGCCTTACTAATTCCTTAAATACTTTAAATAATCTTTCTAGTCTTGGGTTTTCAACTACAGGCAGCAATAACTGGGGAACCTACAGCCAGACAAAAGTTGGAGGGCCGATAGGTGAATTTTATGGATACAAATCTGCAGGTATTTTCCAGTCGCAGGGAGAAATAGATGCTTTAAATGCAATAGCAGAAAGTAAATATGGTGCAGGAAATGTTTACGAACCCACATCAGGACCTAAGGGCAGTGCAGTACCTGGAGACCGGAAGTTTGTTGATTTAAATGGCGATGGAAGAATTACTGCAGACGATCAAACAGCTTTGGGAAGCCCAATTCCTAAATTTTATGGGGGATTTACTTTTGGCGCAGAATACAAGGCTTTTGATATCAGCTTATTTCTTAACGGAGTGTATGGCAATAAAATATTTAATTACCAGGAAAGGACCCTCGAAAGTTTTGGATCTTCCACAGGTTCAGTTGGTATTGAAAATATAGGCGAGAAGTATTATCAAAATGCCTGGACGCCTACAAATCCTTCCAACAGGTATGCTCAGATTGATGCCAATGAATTTAATGCAAATACACGGCCATCTGATGTTTACGTAGAAGATGGCAGTTACCTGAGATTAAGAAATCTTTCCATAGGATATACATTGCCCGAAGCCACTTTAAGGAATGCTGGTATTACAAAAGTTAGAGTTTATTTTACAGCTCAAAATTTATTCACACTCACAAAATATAGCGGACTTGATCCGGAAATTGGGATACCAGCAGGAACTGATCCTACCACAGGCGCTATAGTTCGAAATGTAACGGCTTCCGGCGTTGATGTGGGTACCTATCCTTCATCCAAATTTTATACATTAGGGTTTAACCTGACCTTTTAATTTAATTGAAAAAAATAAAAGATATGAAAAGTAAAAAAAATATTTACCTCGTGGCCCTAATCGTTATGATATTGCCCCTGGCCTGTTCAAAAACTTTCCTGAATCCAAAAGATACCCAGGGTATCAGTGCAGCTACTCTGTTCAAAACGCCACAGGACGGAATAAGCCTGGTAAACGCCATCTATGATGGTTTTCAACATGATAACCAAAGTTTTGTATTAAAAGCACTTTGGTACAATGCCAACTATTGCAGCCAGGACTTTTTCAACTGGGGAGCTGATGTATCTTATAATACCTATCTGTTTCCTGTAGATTTTGCATCGCTGAATGCCTATTGGGTGCTTTCTTACCAGGGAATAGCCAGGGCTAACTCTGCTCTTCCTATAATTGCACAGATGCGTACCAATAAGGTAATTACAGATTCATTGGCTAATTTTCTTACGGGGCAGGTTTATTTTTTGCGTGGTGTTTACTACTATTACCTTGGCTGCACTTTTGGGGGCGTTCCTTTGGAATTAAATGTAGTGACAAATGGGTTGCATCCCCGGAATACCCAGGATTCTGTATTTATGCAGGTGGCGTCTGATATGACTACTGCTGCAAGTTTATTACCTTGGCCACAGCAGCTTGCGCCGGCAGATTTGGGCAGAGCCACAAAAGGCGCTGCTTTAGGTTACCTTGGGAGCTCTAAAATGTGGTTGAAGCAATATGATTCCGCAATAATAGATTTTCAACAATTGATTCCGCATTACCAGTTAATGCAGAATTATATGGACATCGCAGAATATAATCATCAAAATAATGCTGAATCAATTTTTGAGTTACAATTTGCTCTTCCGGGAGGAAGTACACCAGATTGGAGCTATAATAATAACGAAGTTACATGGATGTCATCTTTCATGTGGCCATGGGAAACTTCAAATTTTGGCTATACCTATGCTAACAAACTTTTATATACTTCTTTTGAACCAGGAGATACCCGCAAACCTGCGACAATAATAGGACCGGGTGATACGATAGCAAGTCCGGGCATAGTTGCTATTGGGGGTATAAAATCTTATGCTCAGGTAATAGCAGGATTTGCAGGTACACTTTCTCTTCCCAAATCTCATTTTACAGGTACAGATGGAAAAATTATTAATACTTGTGGAAAGGTAGGTGATCTCTGGACTGGCGACCAGCCTGGCCAACCCCGTTCCGGATATTATGGAATGAAACAATGGCGCGATCCTAATGTCTCCGGTAACACACCCAGCGCTATTGACGGCAAGACTCATATATTTGGCGATCAGAATGTAACGATGCTACGACTCGGAGAAATTTATCTCAGCCTTGCGGAATCACAATTTAAAACCGGTGACCAGGCGGACGCTTCAGCATCACTTGCAATTGTAAGAAATCGTGCATGGGGTAATACAACTGCGCCTCCATCTGCTTTTGGTCCTGATTTTATGCAAATCATGTTGCAGGAATATAGACATGAATTAGGGGGTGAAATGTCATTATGGTATGATCTGAGAAGAACCGGGCTACAAATTCAGTATATTAAGGATAATTTCAATATTACAATTCCTGCAGGGCATGATTTACTGCCTATTCCCCAGGCGCAAATTGCAGTAAACCCACTTTTACAACAGAATCCTAATTATTGATTTACTAAACAGTTAACTTAATAAAAAAAATGAAGGCAATTTGCTAGGTGTATTTCAAAATGTCGCATGGCTTGGCTGATAGTGGGCGGTGAAGACACCGCCCACGGCGAGCCGCTCCGGTTCGTGTCTCACGAACCGGCGACATTTTGAAATGAAGGCAATTTGCTACTTTAGCAAGGCCTTCATTTTTTTTCTATTAATTTTAAGTTTCTTCCTTGGCATTTATATATTTCTCTTTGGTATGAAAAAGTTTCATTTCTTTATAATAATCCTGCCTTTACTGCTTTTATATGCATGCAACAACAATAAGAAACATACCTTATTTGAGAAAATTCCTTCATCTCATTCAAATATTACTTTTAATAACAAAATCGTAGAAAACGATTCAATCAATCCACTTGATGCTGTAAATGTTTATAATGGGGGAGGCGTCGGAATCGGTGATTTTAATAACGATGGTTTACAGGATATTTATTTAGGAGGCAACATGGTCCCGGGAAAGTTATACCTCAATAAAGGCAATTTTAAATTTGAAGATGTTACGAAAAAGGCCGGTGTTGCCGGTTTAGGCAGATGGGAAAGAGGTATATCTGTCATAGATATAAATAATGATGGGTTGATGGACATCTACATCTCCAACACTATTTCTACAGACTCTACTAAAAGAACGAACATACTTTATGTAAACCAGGGTATAGACAAAGATGGCATTCCGCATTTTAAAGATATGGCCAAAGAATACGGATTGGATATTAAAGTACAATCTACAATGGCCAGTTTTTTTGATTATGACAACGATGGGGATCTGGATATGTATCTTACCGTTAATGAGGCTTCCAATAATAACGATCCATCTGTTTTTTTAGAACGCAATAACAGGAATTTACGCCCAAGTTATGGAAGATTGTATCGTAATGACTGGGACAGTACATTAAAACATCCTGTATTTCACGATGTCTCCGCACAAGCAGGTATTGCTTATACAGGTTACGGGCATGCAGCCACTATTTGCGATATTAATAATGATGGATGGAAAGACATTTATATATCAGATGATTTTTTATCAAATGACATTCTATATATAAATAACCATGACGGTACATTTACTAACCGGGTTAAAGAATATTTTAAACATACTTCTTTCAATTCGATGGGGCAGGATGTGGTGGATATCAATAATGACGGCCTTCCGGATATTGTTGAACTGGATATGAATCCGCCGGATAACTATCGAAAAAAGATGATGTTAGCCTCCAACAATTATATCACTTATCAAAACTTTGACAATTTTAGATTTCAATATCAGTATGTAAGAAATACTTTGCAAATTAACCAGGGCCCGGTTACATTACAAAATGATTCTATCGGGCCGCCCGCATTCAGCGATATTGGTTTTATGAGCGGTATATCTCAAACAGACTGGAGCTGGTGTCCTTTAGTAATGGATTTTGATAATGACAGTTATCGCGACATTATTATTACCAACGGATTTCCACGCGACGTTTCAGACCATGATTTTCAGGCCTACAGGGAAGAGAAGACAGGATTAGTAAGCAAAATGGATCTTCTTAAGAAAATACCCCAGGTAAAAATTCATAATTATGCTTTTCATAATAATGGCAATCTTACATTCTCCGATTCTACTTCCAGTTGGGGGCTTGATGAACCTACCTTTTCCAATGGCGCCGCTTATGCCGATTTTGATAATGATGGAGCTATGGATATGGTAATTAATGACATTGATGGGGAAGCGCTTTTGTATAGAAATACTTCCCGGGACAGAGACACAACTGATACACATTATTTGCAAATAAAATTTAAAGGAGGCGAGAAAAACATTAATGGAACTGGAGCAGTTGCAACTATTTATTACAACCATGGTAAGCTGCAGACTTACGAAAACAATCCTTACCGCGGTTACATTTCTACTGATGAGGATATAGCTCATTTTGGACTTGGTAAAACAACAATGGTTGATTCTGTTGTAATAAAATGGTATAACGGTAAAGCGCAAACGATAAAAAATGTGAAAGCAAACCAGTTGATCAAAGTTAATATTGCAGATGCAAATGAGCCAGTTTCCTATAGCCACCCGGCAGTTGATACCACCGCCTTGTTCAATAATGTAACCGGGCCTCCCGGGATTGATTACAGGCACAGGGATTTTGATTTTAATGACTTTAATATTCAATCAATCTTACCACATAAGTTCACGGAATATTGTCCTGCATTAGCTTCCGGTGATATAGACGGAAATGGATTGGATGATCTCGTAATCGGAGGTAATTCATTTAATGCTGCGCAGGTTTTTTTACAGCAAAAAGATGGATCTTTTATTCAAAAAAGTGTTTACCCCAGTAAACAAAACTTAATGGATAATTATAAAGATGAAGGGATTCTTCTCTTTGATGCTAACGGCGACGGCAAGCCTGATCTATATATTTCCAGCGGCGGATACCAAAATGCTCCAGGAAGTAAATATTACCAGGACAGGTTGTACATCAATGATGGTAAAGGAAATTTTAAATTAGATTCTTTGGCATTACCACAAAACCATACCAGCAAACTTTGTGTAAGAGCATTCGATTATAACCACGATGGAAAGATGGATTTATTTGTCTCTGGACGCGTGGATCCATGGAATTATCCTAAGGCAGTAAGTAGTTTTATTTTTAGAAATGATACCAAAAACGGAGTTGTAAAATTTACGGATGTTACTGATAAAGTAGCTCCTGATTTAAAGAATATCGGAATGGTAACCGATGCACTTTTCACAGATTTTGATAATGACGGGCAAACAGATTTGATCCTCGTAGGGGAATGGATGCCGATTACTTTTCTGAAAAATGAAAATGGAATATTTAAAAAAGTGAATACAGGAATAGAAAATAAATTGGGTTGGTGGAATTCTATAGTGGCGGGAGACTTCAGGCATACAGGAAGGATGGACTACATAGTTGGCAACCTTGGATTAAATACAATTTTTAATGTAAGCGATTCTTTCCCTATGTATATAACTTCCAGCGATTATGATAACAATGGAACCTATGATGCCATAATATCCCTGTATTTACCCGACAAAAATGGTGGAGTAAAAAAAGAGTTTCCTCTTTTCAGCAGGGATGATATGATAAAGCAACTTGGATCTTTAAGGAATAAATTCCCTGATTATAAATCTTATGCCAATGCAACAATGCAGGATGTTTTATCCCCGGATCAAATGAAAGCATCATTAAGATTAAAGGCCAATTACCTTAAATCTTGCTTTTTAAGAAACGATGGAAATGGAAAATTCACTATGATACCTTTGCCTAAAGAAGCACAGGTTTCTGTATTGAACGGAATGGTAGTTGGAGATTTTGACGGTGATGGAAACCTTGATGTTGCTATTAATGGTAACGATTATGGTACAGAAGTTTCAGTTGGGCGTTACGATGCATTGAATGGATTAGTATTGAAAGGAGATGGTAAAGGAAATTTTAAGCCTAAGTCTATTTTGCAAAGCGGCATCTATATTCCAGGAAATGGCAAAGCACTTGTGAAATTATTAGACAATAAAGGAAATCTGATGGTAGCTGCCAGCCAAAACAGAGATGTACTTAAAGTTTTTAAACTTAGAAGAAAGATAAATCATATACCAATTCTTTCTGATGATATGTATGCAATGATCACTTATAAAAACGGAACCATTCAAAAGCAGGAATTTTATTACGGATCTTCATTTTTATCCCAATCTGCAAGGTTTTTAATTGTAAATTCAAATATGAAAAGTGTTGAGATAACCAATAACTCCGGCAAAAGAAGAATGGTTGATTTTCATTAACATCAAAATAGTAATTCGATTGTAATCTGGATTACTGGATTACTGATTTTCTTATTTCATAATTTTTATTTTGCTGAACCAGGGAAAGTTTTATGTGCCAGGTACTTTTTTGTTGCTTCAGGATAGATAGCAATAAGATGTGTGCGCAATAATTCAGCAGTCGGTTTCATACTGTCTGTAAGTTTCATAACTATTGATTTTGATTCCTGGGCAGGCATGTGGCAATCAATACAGTTAGAGCTGATAGCAGCAATGCTTTCCGATTTTATTTTACAAAAAGTCCCATGTTCGGTGTTGTGACAATTCATGCATCTTTGAGAAAATAAAGCAAAATCCCCTCTTTCATTATCATGCGGATTGTGGCAACTAACACAGGTTAATGTGGCACTGGTTTTAAAACATTTATTTTCAGCAAGAAGGCCATACTGGTTACCATGTACATCTATGTTGGCGTTATTTGTCATCTCATCTATAATAAAAAAATCCTGCAGCTTTTTGCCTGGAGTGTAAGTAAAAGCAGGCTTAAGATTTCCAAGCCTGCCTCCATGACATTGTCTGCATAGATCAAGGCTTAACTTTCTTGAAAATGTACCCGGATTGATTATATATTTTGCAGTTGTCTCTCCCGGATTATCTGTTTGGTAAGCCACGTGCTTTGCGCCTGGCCCATGGCACTTTTCACAACCAATTCTATACAATATCCGGTCGTGATTAAATTCATCTGCCTTGTTTAATAGAGGAGATGAAATTACCTCTGCATAAGTGCTGTGGCATTCGAGACATCTTACATTAACGGTACGGTTAAGGACAATATTACCCGAGCCGCCGGGGCTATTTGCCCAACCATTTATTGAAGATAAATAGGAAACAGGTAATTGAAACAGATGGTCATTTTTCCATGATAAATAAGTTTGTCCTTTGATGCCTGATCCAATTATAATGTCTATACGTCCCGCGATGTTTTCAACTCCTTTTAAGTTTTCAACTTCGTAGAATCCGCTGTCTGTTTTTTGCATAGAAACAAAAAGTTCCGGATAGTAATTGAAGGTATTTTTTCCTTTTTCAAAACTACCTTTTATATTTTCTGCATTGGTAATTTGGGAGGTTAAAAAATGGCCTGTTTCAATAAAACTATCGTAAATGTTTTTATGGCATTTTGCACAAGCGGCAGAGCCTGCATATTGATGATATATATCAGCTTGCTGTGGGGAAGCCGCATTTTTATCAGCCCCGTTATTAATACATTCAATCCCAATAAAAAAGAGGCTCACGATCAGGATTATTAATAAAGAAGACTTTCTAAAATTCAATGAAGTAAACATAAGAAACAGAAGTAAATGATATTAGGAAACCTGAAAGTAAATTAAATAGTTCTTAATTGGTTTGGCATACATAGTTCCTTTCCCAAAATTATGAAAAGAAAACAATGATATTTACAAAAAATAATAAAGGTACTATAACAAAAACAGCATTTAAAAACGCCGCCGAAGAAGTTTTTAATTTGATGAATAAAGGAGAGGGAAATCAGACTGAAAAAGAAAAAAAGAGAGTTCAATTACTTAATCCAACTTCATTATCTTTAACTTACAGTTATGGAATAAGATTTAGAAAAGCTAAACAATATTAGTAATTTTAGATAATCAAAGAATGGTATTAATCGTTTATACAACAATCAGGGATTATTTAGAAAATAAAAACTCAAATCAATCTGTAAAAGATGTTTTTGCAAATTGGCGTTTGATGATTGAAAAAAATGATTTTGCTAATTTAAACGAATTAAAAGAGATTTTTAATACTGTTGATTATATTAGAAATGATAGGTATGTATTTAATATTTCCGGGAATAAATATCGTTTAGTTACGATGATACATTTTAATATTCGGACAATTTATGTATTATTTGTGGGAACGCACAAAGAGTATGACAGAATAGATGCTAAAAATATTAAGTATAAAAAATAATCACTAATGAAGATAATTACAACAAAAACAGAATTTAAAAACGCTGCAGAAGAAGTTTTTAATTTGATGAATAAAGGAGAGGGAAATCTAACTGCAAAAGAAAGAAAAAGAGTTCAATTGCTTGCTTCCGCAATCCAGGTTTATGAAAAAAACATTTACCCAATTGAAATGCCTCAAACAATAGAAGGAATGGTTGAATTAAAAATGTATGAGCATAAAATCAACCAGGCCACACTTGCAAAAAAGCTGAAACTAAGTACTACTAAATTATCTATGATCCTTAGCGGCAAGCAAAAGCCAGATATTAGATTCCTGAAAGGTGTGAGAAAGGAATTAGATATTGATGCCGATTTTATTTTAGATCATATTTGATCTTACCCAACAGTTACCAAATTCTTTACATTCTTATGATCGCTTTCAATAATTCCATCTTTCAGGCGTATAATGCGATGCGCATATTCGGCAATTTCTTCTTCGTGAGTTACTAAAATTACGGTATTCCCATCTGCCTGTATCTTATCAAAAATGTGCATGATCTCTTCAGATGTTTTTGAATCAAGGTTTCCGGTAGGTTCATCTGCAAGAATGATGGAAGGATTATTTACCAAAGCACGGGCAATGGCCACACGTTGATTTTGGCCACCTGATAATTCATTGGGCTTATGATGACTTCTGTCGGCCAGCCCAACTCTGTCGAGCATTTCAAGCGACAGTTCGGTCCTTATTTTTTTTGTAGTGCCGTTATAGATCAACGGCAGAGCTACATTTTCTGCTGCTGTTAAACGAGGCAGTAAATTAAATTGCTGAAACACAAAACCAATTTCTTTATTACGCACATCTGCAAGATCATCATCCTGCATTTTACTCACATCTTCGCCATTGAGAATATATTTCCCCGCAGTTGGGGAGTCGAGGCATCCCAGCAAATTCATTAAAGTAGACTTACCACTACCACTCGGCCCCATCAAGGCTACGTATTCGTTTTTAAAAATTTCAATTGTAATTCCCTTCAGCACTTTTAATTCCTGCTTACCGAGGTAATAACTTTTTTGAATATTCTCTAAGTGTATGATTGCAGACATATTTTTTATTTAGGGTTTCAGGCTTCTGCAGTCAGCAATCAGCAAACAAACAAATAACCTGAATTTCAATTTAACTAATAAAACTAATTCAACTTTTAGCAATCAGCAAACAAATAACCTGAATTTCCATTTATACTTTGCAAGGGACAAAATCGTGAATGATTTAGCTTGAAAAACTATCTAATTTTTTCCTTGCGAGTTATAAGCTAATGCCAAGGCCACGGGTTTCAACCCGTGGATAATGAAATGCCTTCAAAGGCTTTAGCCAAAATCTATTATTCATTACAGTACATAGCCTTTTAATTTTTGGCTAAAGCCGGGAACCACAACCACAACTCCACTAAAGTTAGTGGCAATTGATACTTTACAAAGGACAAAACCATGAATCATTTAGCTTGAAAAGTTCACTAATTTCCCCCTTGCGAAGTATAACTAATATAACTATTTATCTCTTTATCACCTTCGGCACTTTAAAAAACTGATCATCATGCAAAGGGGCATTTTTAAAAACATCTTTTCTGCTTATTTCACCTTTTACTTCATCTTTCCTGAATACATTTACATTGTCACTTACATGTAATAATGGTTCTACACCTGTTGTATCCAACTCACTTAGTTTATCAAAAAAACCGATCATCTTTTCCAGGTCAATTTTAATTTCCTGTTTCTCTTCTTCAGAAAATTCGAGCCTTGAAAGGTGAGCTAGTTTTTCTATTAAAGCGTCATTTACTTCCATTGGGCAAATATAGCAGGTTTATTTTTTTTAATTTGTTATTGAACACCCGCTTTATTCCATTTATCATTTTTTTTAACCTCCAATATTTCATTTAGATGAATCCTGTTTGCCTTCAATCAGCCAAAATGTTTGTTTATCCATTTTAACAATCCTCCACAGTTTTCTGGCAACAACTTTGTCAAATTAAAAAATTGTAAAACTCAAATAATATTTATGAAATGAAAAAGTTAATTGTCCTCTTCTGTGGTTTATGCATTTTCCCTGCTATCATTTTTGCACAAAAACCACAACAACAAAACTACCGGCAGAATGGGAAAATACCACAAATTGGCGAAGTAATCGGTAAGGTTTTGAATGGTAAAAATAATAAAGGAATCGGATTTGCTACGGTTGAAGTTTTGAGAGAAAAAGATTCAAGCCAGGTTACAGGAGTCATTTCCAAAGATAATGGCGACTTTGCTATCAACCAACTTCCTTTTGGGAAATTTATTCTTAAAATCAATTTTGTGGGTAGTAATACTGTTTATCACGCTTTTACACTCACACCCAATAATTACAGCCTGGATCTCGGTAATTTTAAACTTACTTCTTCTGCAGTTACACTGAAAGGGATAACTATAAGTGGGAATGCGCCTGCTTATACTATGAGCCTGGATAAAAAAGTATTTGATGCTTCCAAAAGTTTGGTAAGTTCCGGCGGAGATGCTACTGATGTTCTAAAACAAATACCATCGGTAAATGTAGATATAGATGGGAATGTAACACTCAGAAATGGCACCCCTAAAATCTATATTGATGGCAAGCAAACTGTATTAACATTGGATGAGATCCCCGCAGAAAGTATTGATAAAGTGGAAGTAATTACCAACCCTTCCTCAAAATATGACGCAGAGGGCAATTCGGGCATCATAAATATTCTGTTGAAAAAAAACCGTAAGCCCGGCATAAATGGTTTGGTGCGCGCAGGAGCAGATAGCCGTGGTGGTGGCAACGTGGGAGCGAATGTAAGTATTTATAAAAATCCGTTTAATTTTACTTTGAGTTATTTTCGCCACCAGCATGATCAACCTTCTACAGAAACCTTAACACGGCAAAATATTGCAGGCAATAATTGGTTGAAACAAAATACAGACGGAAAAAGAAACGGGACTTTTCAAATGGGGCAATTAGGGCTTGATTATTCCCTGGATAATAGAAATACTATATCATTGAATGGAAGAATGGGCGGTGGTAATTTTATTACGAATGAGACATTGCAAAGTAACTATCTCGACAGCACCCTTTTTTCAGATTCTACCAGCGACAGGATTACGTATAATAAAAATCATTTTCAGTTTTATTCAGGTGACCTGGGTTACAAACATACTTTTAAGAAAGAAGGACATACGCTGACAGCTGACTTCAATCTACAAACATTCACTAATGGTGGAAATGGGAATTTCGTAACAAGTTTTTTTAATAAAAACGGCACCCTAATGCCAGGAGAGAGTGCTACACAAATAAATAACAGCAATGGCAAAAGCAGTTATTTCACGGGGCAGGCAGATTATGTAAATCCTTTATCAGACAAATCAAAATTGGAAGCCGGTTTGAAAACAACCATGCGGGATTACAACAGCACTTACAATGTGTATGACCTTGATTCGACTGGTTATGTTTATAATAATTACCTGTCGAGCGATTATACTTTTAATGAAAATATTTATGCCGCTTATGTGCAGTTTTCCAGCCAATGGGATAAATTAAGTTACCAGCTTGGATTACGCGGAGAAGACTATGTATATGATGGTACTATCCCCAGCAAATCTCTCAATTTCAAACCGGTAAGCGACAAGCCGGGACTATATCCCAGCGCTTATTTTACTTACAAACTAACAGATAATGATCAGCTTCAACTTAATTATAGCAGGAGAGTGGATCGCCCTAATTTCTGGCAGCGGATACCTTATATTAATTTTTCTGATCCTCAAAACCTGACTGAGGGAAATCCTGATCTGAAACCTCAATACACTAATTCTTTTGAGTTTTCCTATAACAAAACCTTTGGAATGAGCAGTAATTTCATGACCACTGTATATTTCAGAAATACTATTGATCAGATCACCAGTTATACAGAGCCTTTTAATAATTCTACCGATACGCTCATCACCTATTCCATAAATGCTAATACGAATAATTCTTATGGCGCAGAGTTCACACTCTATACTCCAATTGTAAAATGGTGGACCATTACAGCAAACATGAATTTGTTTCAAACCAATATCTCCGCCAATATAAAATCAACCTCATTTTCAAATAGTAAATTCAGCTGGTTTGCAAAACTGAATTCAGACATGAAGTTGCCTGCACATTACAGCATACAAATTGATGGAAATTACAATTCGCCTATAGCTACTCCCCAGGGAACAGTAAAAGAATTCGGCTATGTAGATGTGGGCCTGAAAAAAGATTTTCTTAAAAAGAAAAATGCTTCTGTTACTCTTAGTCTTTCAGATATCTTTAATACACGGGAAAGAGAAACAACTTATGAAATTCCGGATGTATTTTTTCAAAACAGTGTAGAAAAAAGAGCTTCCCGCTTTGTGAGATTGAACTTTACCTACAATTTTGGTAAGCAAAATTTCCAGCTTTTTAAACGTAAGGAAAACAAGAGCCAGCAATCGAATCAGCAAGGGGAAAATGATCTGATACCCGAGCAGTGATAAAAATTATTTTTTATTTTAAACAAAAGTGCAGGAACCGGATCAATCATACTTCTTTAATCAGTGAACTAACTTTTTTTGATTTCCCCTTTTTATCTAAAGATCAAAACAGGAAACGATTTTATTTTATCTTCGCTTACTTATGAAAAAGGAGAAAGAAATTGTAATGAGTGGTATAAGGCCAACCGGTTTTTTGCACCTGGGTAATTATTTTGGAGCTATCCGTAATTATGTAAAAATGCAGGAAGATTATGAATGCTATTTCATGGTGGCCGATTTGCATTCTCTCACTACCCATCCTGATACCAAAGGCCTGAAGGCTAACGTGCATCGTGTGTTAGCCGAAAATATCGCCTGCGGCCTCGATCCTGAAAAAGTGGCTTTATATTGCCAAAGCCATTTATTGCAAACAGGAGAATTATATCTTTATCTTAACATGCTTGCTTATAAAGGCGAGCTTGAAAAAACTGCTACATTTAAAGAAAAAGTACGCCAACACCCTGATAATATCAATGCAGGCTTATTAACTTATCCGGTGTTAATGGCGGCAGATATTTTAATTCATAAAGCAAAATATGTTCCTGTAGGAAAAGACCAGGAGCAGCATCTTGAAATTGCCAGAAATTATGTAAACAGATTTAATCACCGTTATGGAGAAGTTTTTCCGGAGCCTTTTGCTTTTAATTTTAATCATGAATTAGCAAAAGTTCCCTCATTAGACGGCGGTGGCAAAATGAGCAAAAGCGAAAATCAAATGGCCACTTTGTACCTTGCGGATGAGGATGAAGCGATCCGGAAAAAAATAATGAAGGCAAAAACGGATGAAGGTCCAAAAGAAAATAATTCTGTAAAACCTGATTATATTGAAAATTTATTTTTGCTGATGAAATTAGTTAGCACTAAAGAGACTTTAGCATACTTTGAGGAGAAATTTAATGAGTGTTCCATTCGATATGGCGATATGAAAAAACAATTAGCAGAGGATATGGTAAAATTTATTTCGCCTATACGGCAAAAGGTAAACGCCATTTTAAACGATGAAAAATATTTACAAAAAGTAATGAAACAGGGCGCTGAGAAATCAATTGCCAACGCAGAAAAAACAATGCGCAAAGTAAGAAATGCAATGGGGCTGAATTATTTTTGAAGGAACGGTGAGCGATGAGCTATCAGCTATGAGCCGAAAGCTGACTTCTGAAAGCTGGCTTCTGATTGCTCCAAGCTGAAAGCTGGCGGCTGATAGCTAAAAAAAACTATATTGTTGAAATTATAAATTCGAAAATCAGGAAATGGCAAAATCAAAAAAACCTAAACACATTGCAGTAGCTGGAAACATTGGAGCAGGAAAAACCACTTTAACAGAATTACTAAGCAAGCACTATAAATGGATTCCGCAATTTGAAGACGTGGATCACAATCCTTACCTCTACGATTTTTATGAAGATATGCCGAGGTGGAGTTTTAATTTACAGGTATTTTTTTTGAACAGCAGACTTACCCAGTTGCTAGAAATTCAGAATGGCACCGAAACCATAATACAAGACAGAACCATCTATGAAGACGCCAACATCTTTGCGCCTAATTTACACGATATGGGATTGATGGATAAAAGAGACTTTACTAATTATTATACTTTTTTTGAGACCTTAAAATCAATGGTAAAGCCACCGGATCTTTTAATTTATCTAAATGCATCGGTACCAACTTTGGTTGCACAGATTCAAAAGCGAGGTCGCGAATATGAAGAGAATATCCGTCTCGATTATTTAAAAAAGTTAAATGAATTTTATAATAAATGGATTGGGGAATATAAGGAAGGCCCTTTGCTGATAGTGGATGCAGATAAAAACAAATTTGCCGAGAACGATGAAGATCTTGGTATCATCATCAACCAGATTGATGCGCAATTGTATGGGTTGTTTTGATCTTTGAGCTATCCATTTTCGAATTTGGAAGAATTAAATTTTACATCCAGTAAACGAACAAATAATCCGGATTTTATTTTACTTTTAGTAAAACAAACATGTTGATTTGCAATAACGTTGAAAAATTGCACTTTTATTATGTGAATACTAATTGCCAAAATAAAAAACATTCTTTATGAAAACCCTAAAACTTTTCTTTGCTTTTCTTATAATTTTATCTTTCAATAAAACACAGGCTCAATCTAGTTTTAAACAAGAAAAGCATCGGTTTTATAATATAGTTTCCGGCTACAGTTTAATACCGGCAACAATAAAGTTGAATGATAGGCTTACTGCTAATAATTTCCCCAATTTAGTTTCTCCTCATTATATTTTTGGCCTTGATTATGGCGGTGTTACAAAAAGGGGAATTGTAGAATCGGAAATCAGTGTTACAGGCGGATTTGTTGGTAAAGGTCTAAGCTATTCTTTACTCAGAACAGAAAATATCTCACTTACATACGGCCGTGATATTTTGCCAAAAGCTGAACGGACTTATTTTTATCCATTTTTGGGATATAATTTGCATAGCTATGTTTTACTGGGAAAATCTTCTGATAAAGAAACATTAGATGGAAGCAAAATTGATTTTGATATTATTACCGGTTTAGGTTTGAAATGTTTTTTCAAAAGAGATTTAATTGGTGCATTTAGCAACATTGCTCTAAATGCAGGCATTTCGATACCTACTATTACCGGTAAATGGACGCAAACAGGTTCGCAATACCTTGTTGGAATCTACAGGTTGCAATCTGTTTTTGATTTCACCGCATCATTGGGATTTTAATGGGACAAGTATCTTCTAAAGACACCTTCCAGGTTTTCAAAACCAGAATGTGATTAGTCCAGCAAATGAATAAATAACAGTGATTCCTAATTTTTTATTTGGTTTGATGGCATCTCAACTGATCTGATTAATATTTGCAAAGTTCAATGGCAATTTTTAAAAAAGATATTTGCGGTAATCCACACCAGCGGCATTGTTAAGAGTAATACGATAAGAAAATAAATTAGGGTTATTGCTTAACGGAAACGATATTTACATAAAAAATAAATTTATTAAAAGGGTTTTAAAACTCCAATTCAACTTCCGTTTAAAAAATAATATTCCGGAAATCATTCATTCCTTTGAACAATCCATTCAATAATAAAGTCATCGCTCACAGAGGTGCCTGGAAGAAAGCAGGACTTCCCCGGAACTCTATAGAAGCTTTGAAAGCGGCCATTGCTTTGGGCTGTGCAGGTTCAGAAACCGATGTGCATATAACCGCAGATGGTGCTTTGGTTATAAATCACGATTCAGTTTGGGCAGGCTTACAAATTCATGAAAATACTTTGCAGGAACTGCAAAAAACAAAGCTTTTCAATGGCGAAGTATTGCCGTTACTTACCGACTTTTTAAAAATTATTCAACAGCAATCAAAGACCCGACTGGTTTTAGAAATAAAACCTTCAAAAAAGGAAAAGGATTGGATAAAGACAATAGCGCAAAAAGTAATAAATGCTGTTAATCAAATGCAGGTACAACCTTTGATTATTTACATCAGTTTCGATTATGAAATACTGAAAGAAGTTTTAAGATTGGAGCCTTCAGCTAATGTGCAATATTTGAATGGTGATAAAACACCGGCACTATTAAAACAGGATGGAATCAAAGGAGCTGATTATCATTATTCTGTTTTTAAAAATAATATCGAATGGATACAATCTGCCAAAGAAAATAATATTGATTTGAATGCGTGGACAGTAAACAAAGAAAAAGAAATGAATTGGCTTTTGGTAAAAGGTTTTAATTTTATTACAACCGATGAACCTGAATTATTGTTCAAAGAAATTGAAAAATATTTTACATCGGGAAGGAAATAAAAATAAAATAATAAGATTTATAAACGCAGATAGAATTAAATTGCCTGATTAAACAAAAACAAGAATTTTAATAAATAAAAAAATAAACCATGGAAATCAAAAAGGGATTATTGCTGTTTTTATCCATTACATTATTGGCATGTAATCATCAAATGATGAAAGGGAAATCGGTTGCCAATACGAAGCCATATAACGCCGACGGAAAACAAATAACTGTTTATACCACAGCGGAAAATACAAGTTTTCGTATATCCCCTACAGATACATTACAATTTAAAGACTTTGGCCAGCCTGCAGAAACGCAGATTTGTGTTTTTGTGGATCCTACAAAAACTTTTCAGACTTTTATGGGAATAGGCGGTGCGTTAACTGATGCCGCTGCAGAAACTTTTTATAAACTTCCTCCTGATAAACAACAGGAAATACTAACTGCTTATTATAGCAAAGAGAAAGGAATAGGATATACACTGGCGAGAACCAATATCGGTAGTTGTGATTTTTCAAGTGCGAGCTACACCTATATTCAGGAAGGTGATTCAGCGTTAAAAACTTTTAGTATTGACCATGATAAACAATTTAAAATTCCATTTATTAAAGACGTGATGAAAGCGGCAGGAGGGAAACTCACTTTGTTCGCAACACCCTGGAGTCCTCCGGCTTTTATGAAAACCAATGATGACCTGCTTCATGGAGGCTCGTTGAAACCAGAGTATTATCATAGCTGGGCTATGTATTATACTAAATTTATTAAAGCGTATGAAAAAGAAGGAATCCCTGTTTGGGGGATTTCCATTCAAAATGAGCCTATGGCCAAACAAACGTGGGAATCGTGCAATTATACTGCAGATCAGGAAAGAGATTTTTTAAAAAATGATTTAGGCTCTGTGATGAAAAGTGAAGGCCTTGGCGGTAAAAAAATAATAGGTTGGGATCACAACCGCGATTTATTATACCAGCGGGCTTCCACATTATTGAATGATCCGGAATCGGCTAAATATTTATGGGGAATCGGCTTTCACTGGTATGAAACCTGGACTGGTGGCAAACCCATGTATGATAATGTAGAATTGGTACACGAAGCATTCCCTAATAAAAATTTATTATTTACCGAAGGTTGTAATGAAGCTTTTGATTTCAATAAAATTCAAGAATGGCGCCTGGGTGAAAGGTATGGCGAATCAATGATTCATGATTTTAATAACGGAACCGTGGGATGGACAGACTGGAATATATTATTAGATGAACATGGCGGACCTAATCATGTTGGTAATTTTTGTTTTGCTCCGGTACATGCCAATACCCAAACCGGAGAACTTATTTATACCAATTCATTTTATTATATAGGGCAGTTTTCAAAATTTATTCATCCGGGCGCTAAAAGAATTATTAGTTCTTCAAGCAGGAGTGTTTTACAAACTACTGCATTCAGGAATGAAGATGGTAGCATCGCAACCGTAGTATTGAATGAAGGCGATAAGAAGATTGATTATTTCCTTTGGGTAAATGGAAAAGCTGCGGCAGTTACTTCAATGCCACATTCTATTCAAACTTTAGTTTTTTAATAAAAAGCCCTTTGACTTTTCGCTTTGTACAATTTTAAAATTACTATTATGATTAAAAGAGAAATATTTTTTATGGCTTGCATATTAACCTTAACAAGTGCATGTGGTAAAAAAACAAACGGGGATACGACAACTTCAGGCTCTTTATTAAGTATTACAGACGTACAACAATCCAGGGACAATTCTGCAATTACTACTTTTCATTTTGTAATAAATGTGGAAAATCCTTCTGCAAACGAAATAAAAGTAGATTATGCCACAGTGGATGGAACAGCTAACGATAATGATTACACGCAAAAATCGAGCACATTAACCATTCCTGCAAACCAGAATACTGCCGGGATAGATATCGAAGTAAAAGGCGATAGCCTCAGGGAGTCTCCACTCATATTTTATGTGCAGTTAAGCAATCCTGTAGACGCGAAAATTTATGGTAATGGAAAAGGCACAGGAACCATAATTTGTGATGGTACTTATTTGCCCGTAAATGATTCCGGATATGTTGCGCCAACAAATTATCCGGGGCTTTCATTAAAATGGAGTGATGAGTTTAATGATACTGCAATAGATAATAATACCTGGAATTATGATATCGGCGGCAACGGTTGGGGCAATAATGAATTAGAATATTACACCAACAGCACAAAGAATTCTTTTATTACCCATGGGGGTTACCTGGTATTGGAAGCGAGGCAGGAAGCTATGGGTTCCAACAATTATACTTCTGCAAGATTGCTTACAATGAACAAACAGCAATTTAATTATGGAAGAATAGATGTAAGGGCCATTCTTCCAAAAGGCCAGGGAATATGGCCGGCAATATGGATGTTAGGAAGTGATATTTCTACAACGCCATGGCCCGCCTGCGGTGAAATTGACATGATGGAATTACTCGGCCAACAACCGGGGGAAATATATGGAACTATGCATTTTGCGGATGCTTCAAGCCAACAAGCACAACTTGGCGGAAACTATACGATGCCTTCCGGAGATTTTTCTCAAAAATTCCATGTGTTTAGTATTGAATGGGATTCTACAAAAATAGAATGGTATGTTGATGGCAACAAGTATTTTACCGGTAATATATCAGATGTAACCGGGAACAATCCTTTTGATAAACCTTTCTTTTTTATTTTGAATATAGCGGTAGGGGGGAATTGGCCCGGGAGCCCTGATAATACCACGGTTTTCCCTCAACGAATGATCGTGGATTATGTAAGAGTGTATCAATAAATAAATAGAAGTTCAGGGTTTAGTAGTTTAAGGTTTAATAGTTTGAAAGTTTATGAAATTTGTAGAGGTGGGATTGAATATTAATACAAAATCTATCAAATTTGTTTGTTTACTACCGCCTTCGAATTGGCTGAAGCGATACAGAAATAGAATGTTTAAAATTTAGCGAATGAAACTTTTTATAAAAAATATGGTTTGCCCTCGCTGCATCACGAGTGTGGAACAAATTCTGAAAGAAAATAAATTTGAAGCAAAGTATGTGCGTCTTGGAGAAATTGAATTGATAAAAATTCCAAACAGAAACCAGTTACAGAATTTCTCCGGTGATTTACGCAAGGTAGGTTTCGAATTATTGGATGATTCAAAAACACAATTAATAGAAAAAATAAAAACTTTATTGATTCAAAAAGTGCAGGAAGGTAATATTGAGCAGCATTTCAGTATTCAAAAATATTTAACTAATAAAATATTTAAAGATTATTCTTCCCTGAGCAAATTATTTTCAGAAGTGGAAAGTGTAACAATAGAGCAATTTTTTATTCTTCAAAAAATGGAAAAAGCCAAAGAATGGCTTATCTACAATGAACTCTCATTAAGCCAGATTGCTTTCAATCTTGGCTACAGCAGCACCCAACATCTTTCGGGGCAGTTTAAAAAACTTACAGGGATGACGTCAACACAATTCAAATCTTTAGGTGCAGAACATAGGAAAGCCATTGACCAATTAGCTGATTAGCGGTCGGTACCGCAGGTCAGACCGCGGGCTATTTAGAATATTTACAATTAAATATACATCTTTCACAAAAGGATATAACGGGAACAAAACCATTCATCCGAAATTTACATCTGACCAATTGTAAAAAAGATGAAAGACAATATTACTGTTGAAATACCTCTCTCTGGTGTAGATAGTGAACATGGTGCTTTGAAAGTTGATAAAGATTTACAAAAAGTGAAGGGGATTCACAACCACAAAGTAGAATTGAACAATAAAATAGCGATCATTGATACTGATGACGGTATTGAAGTAATTCCCAATGCAGTAAAAACGATTCGCGATTTAGGTTATGATGTGCCAACTGTAAAAAAAACATTTCCTGTTTTAAATATGAGTTGTGCTTCCTGCGCAAGCAGTACTCAAACTACCTTGGAAAACGTGAAGGGCGTAATGAACGCGACAGTAAATTACGCTAATGCCACAGCCAACGTGGAATATATTCCAACACTTACCAATCCTTCGGAATTTAAGTCAGCCCTGCAATCTATAGGTTACGATCTTATGATTGAAGAATCGGAAGATGCCAAAGATGCACTGGAAGATTTGCACGAAAAAAAATATAAAACTTTAAAACGCCGCACCTTAAGCGCAGTTATTTTATCCGTTCCCTTAGTGGCAATCGGGATGATTTTTATGCACCTGCCTTATGCCAATTATATAATGTGGGCATTGGCTACACCCGTTGTTTTTGTATTTGGGCAACAGTTTTTTGCAGGCGCCTGGAAACAATTGAAACATCGCAGCGCTAACATGGATACGCTGGTAGCTATGAGTACAGGTATCGCTTATTTGTTCAGCGTGTTTAATATTTTGTATCCTCAATTTTGGACAAGCAGAGGCATAGAACCTCATGTGTATTTTGAAGCTGCAGGCGTGGTGATCGCATTTATTTTATTGGGGAAAATGCTGGAAGAAAAAGCGAAAGGAAATACTTCTTCAGCTATAAAAAAATTAATAGGGCTACAACCGAAAACAGTCACTATTATTCATGAAGTCGGTCATCAGATGGAAATAAAAATTACTGATGTAAAAGTAGGTAACACGATTTTGGTAAAGCCGGGAGAAAAAATTGCCGTAGATGGGAAAGTATTTTCGGGAAATTCTTTTGTAGATGAAAGTATGATTAGCGGAGAGCCGGTGCCGGTTGAGAAAATAAAAGATGCAGAAGTGTTTGCAGGAACCATTAATCAAAAAGGAAGTTTTCAATTTGTGGCAAAAAAAGTGGGTGGCGATACGATGCTGGCGCAAATAATTAAAATGGTGCAGGACGCCCAGGGAAGTAAAGCGCCGGTGCAAAAATTAGTGGATAAAATCGCAGGCATTTTTGTCCCCGTTGTTATCATCATTGCTGTATTAAGTATGATAATATGGATCATTTTTGGAGGAGATGAAGGACTCACTCACGGACTTCTTGCATTGGTTACCGTACTTGTAATTGCCTGTCCATGCGCGTTAGGCCTTGCTACTCCCACGGCTATCATGGCCGGAATTGGCAAGGGCGCGGACAACGGAATATTAATTAAAGATGCTCAAAGCCTTGAACTCGCAAAAAAAGTGAATGCAATCATTCTTGATAAAACAGGTACCATTACAGAAGGCAAACCTGTGGTTAGGAATATACTTTGGTTGAACGATGATAAAAGATATTTGCATGCATTAGCGTCAATAGAAAATAATTCTGAGCATCCTTTAGCGGAAGCAATTGTAAATTACCTGGAAGAAAATAAATATTTACCTGTTACCGATTTCGAAAGTATTACCGGTGCTGGCGCAAAAGCAAAAATGAATGATAAAATTTTTTATGTAGGAAATGCTTCATTGTTAAAAACTAATAATATTTTTATTGATGTCTCATTAAGAAAAACAGCAGATAGTTGGCTTAGTGAAGCTAAAACTGTTATTTATTTTTCAGATGAAAAGACGGCTCTTGCTGTGATTGCCATTGAAGATAAAATAAAAGAAAATTCTAAAGTAGCAGTTGCACAATTAGAGAAGGAAGGCATGGAAGTATATATGCTTACCGGCGATAATGCTACTACTGCTAAAGCAATAGCAGACCAGGCCGGCATAGATCATTACAAGGCAGAAGTATTGCCTGGTCAAAAGGCTGAATTTGTAAAAGAATTACAACAGCAGGGTAAAGTAGTAGCCATGGTGGGTGATGGTATTAATGACAGCAATGCATTGGCCCAGGCAGATGTTAGCATTGCTATGGGAAAGGGAAGTGATATTGCGATTGATGTAGCCAGGATGACCATCATTTCTTCTGACCTGTCAAAAATACCAAAAGCGATCAGGCTTTCCCGTTATACGGTTTCTACCATAAAACAAAACTTATTTTGGGCATTTATTTATAACATGATAGGGATTCCCATTGCGGCAGGAATTTTGTATCCCGTCAATGGATTCCTTCTGAACCCAATGATTGCAGGCGCTGCCATGGCATTGAGTTCTGTGAGTGTGGTAAGTAATAGTTTGAGATTAAAAAGAAAAAAATTATAAGTATCAATTAAAATAAACAAAATGAAAACTATACAATTAAAAACAAATATTATGTGCGGCTCCTGTATTGCAAAAGTAACGCCGGTACTCAATGAAACTTTTGGAGAAAAGAATTGGAAAGTAGATATAAAAGACCCAAAAAAGATTCTTACTATTACATCAGAATTTGCCGGTAAGGACGAGGTAATTAATGCGCTTGAAAAAGCGGGTTATAAAGCGGAAGGACTGAGCTAAAGAATCTTTTTTCAGGATAGGAAATTTCAATGGAGCATTTACAAACCGTATCAATAATTTCTCCGGCAACTGTTGTATCGTGCGCTCTTTGATAATTACTTTATAGAGTATTGATGATAATAGGTAAATTAATTTGTGATTTTCGGTTACAGGAAAATTAATGTTTGACCTTTATTTTTTGAAGGATTTGAGGTTGCTGGCGACCTAATACTATTCACAAAAAAAAGGCAACAAAATTTGTTGCCCTTAAATTCGTAGGTTCTTCAATAATAACTTAAAACTGGTAGTCTTTCAAAACTAATTGAACCTTTTAATAAATCATAAAAATTGGAGTTAAAACTGCTAAGATATTGGATTGAAAATGATATTATTTCAATGATCTTATACCTATTATATTGCAAAAATGCTGCCAAAAAGTCAATTCTAATTAATATATTGATAATCAATCTGATACATAAATATTAATTGTTTAATTTACACTAAAAATTGCCTTATCTTATTAAAAGACTAAGAAATTTAAAAATTGAATTGATATTTTTCTAAATAAAAACTACTCCTTTTTTACCTGGTTTATTCCAAAAACTGACTTTAAAATAATTTTTAAAAAAGGATTTTGAATACTCAGGAATTACGACTTGTATTTGCAATTGTGATGGGCACGTCTCCTTACAATATAATCATGAGGAATTCTTACTTGTAAAGATTCCGAATCTGATTACCGGTTAATGTAAATTCATTGATGAAATAATATGGTCAATTTTATCATCAAGCTTTTTCTTTGTTGTATCAAATTCAGCCACATTTTTTAATGGCATACTGACACTAAAATAAAATTTAATTTTTGGCTCAGTACCACTTGGTCTTGCAGAAATTTTACTACCATCTTCTATGACGAATTGCAGAACATTGCTTTTAGGTAATGCTATTTTTCCCGTTTCTCCGGTTGAAAGATTTTTTTGAATCTGCAGTTGATAATCCAATAAAAATTTCACTTTACTTCCTGCGATCTCCTCTGGTGGATTATCCCGGTATCCCTGCATCATGTCGGCTATTTCCTTGGAGCCATTCATACCTTTCTTGGTAAGGGAAATTAATTTTTCAAAATAAAATCCATATTGCACATATAGTTCCATTAATTTTTCAAAAAGCGTTTTGCCTTTTTCTTTAGCCACTGCGGCCATTTCACATATAATAGCAACAGCGCTTACTGAATCCTTATCGCGTATTTTATCGCCTATCATTAGCCCAAAACTTTCTTCTCCGCCAACCACATAATTTTCTTTATTTTCTTTTTCTCTTATCAATTCGGCTATCCATTTGAAACCGGTAAGCACATTGTAACATTTAATATTATTTTTTTCAGCGATTGCGTCAATCATATCCGTGGTAACTATGGTTTTTATCACCATGTCATTAGGCTTTGCCATTCCCTTATTTTTCCTTGCTTCAATAATATAATTAAATACAAGCAGCGCAGTTTGGTTCCCATTCAATAAAACCCATTCTCCCCGGTTGTCTTTTACTCCAACTCCCACTCTGTCTGCATCAGGGTCAGTGCCTAACAAAATATCGGCATCTAATTCCTTGGCTTTTTTCAGGCCAATGCTCATAGTTTCTTTTTCTTCAGGATTAGGATAAATTACCGTTGGAAAATTTCCATCGGGAGTAGATTGTTCTTCCACAATATGAACATTATCAAATCCGAATGCTGCCAATGCTTTTGGAACCAACATAATTCCAGTGCCGTGAATAGGAGTATATACAATTTTGAGATCATGATGCTTTTTACATGCATCCGGATTCACACTCAATCCTTTTACCATTTTAAGATAAGCGTCATCAATATCTTTTCCGATGATAATAATATTATTTTCATTTCCGTTCCATTTTACATCATCAATATTTTTTATTTTCTCTACTTCCGTGATTACATTTTTATCATGTGGTGGCACCAATTGTCCTCCATCATCCCAATAAGCTTTATAACCGTTATATTCTTTCGGATTATGCGAAGCAGTAATGACTAAGCCACCCTGGCATCCTAATGAACGAATTGCAAAACTCAGTTCAGGCGTGGGCCTTATAGATTCAAATAAATAAACCCTGATGCCATTAGCCGCAAAAATATGTGCGGCTATTTCTGCAAACTGCCTGCTGTTATTTCGTACATCATGCGCAATAGCTACTTTCACTTCCTTGAAGGATTTTTTTAAATAATTGGCATAACCCTGTGTTGCCATCCCAACAGTATATTTGTTCATCCTGTTGGCGCCAACGCCCATTATTCCACGAAGGCCGCCAGTGCCAAATTCCAGGTCTTTATAGAACGCATCTTCCAATTGGGCAGCATCGTCTTTCTGCAATTGGCGAATTTCTTTTTTAGTAGCCTCATCATAATTACCCGAAAGCCATTCGTTTATTTTATTTTCTGTTTTTGAATCCATCGTATAATTTTTTTACAATTTAAAGATATTCTTTTTGATTTATTTCAATTTTCTAAAACTCAATCATCTTATTTTTGTCCGATGTTTTTATCAGTAAACAAAGAAATAACTGTTTTTCTTTCTCTTCTTTTGATTGGTTTTATTATTCCTCAAAAAACATTTTCACAAGATACTTTCAAAGGAGATATTTCTTTTAATAAATCTGTTTTTCATTCATTAAATAGTTACCAAACAATTGATACTTTTAAAATTTATCCTTACAATAAAAAAAGAATCAGATTGGTAACAGCCGCGAATATCGTAGGCTATGGCGGCACACTTATCGGATTAAATGCAATCTGGTACGCAAAATATCCCAGGTCGGCTTTCCATTTTTTTAATGACGATGCAGAATGGCAACAAATGGATAAAGCAGGTCATGTTTACAGTGCCTACACCGAAAGCAGGGCGAGTATGGAAGCGTGGCGATGGGCAGGATTATCAAGAAAAAAAAGTATTTGGATTGGCGGATTAAGTGGCGTAGCCTATCAATCTATCATTGAAGTTCTGGATGGATTTTCTTCTCAATATGGTTTCAGCCCGGGAGATTTTACGGCTAATATTTTAGGATCAGCAACTTTTATTTCGCAGGAACTCGCATGGAATGAACAAAAAATAAAACTCAAGTTTTCTTTTCATAAAAAAAATTATGTTGAGCCAGATTTGGATGTGAGAGCTGATCAGTTTTATGGCAAAACAGAAATTGAAAGATTTATAAAAGATTATAACGGGCAGTCCTATTGGGTAAGCGCCAATATTCAATCATTCTTCCCGGAAACAAAATTGCCGCGCTGGCTTAATATTTCTTTAGGATATGGTGCAGAAGGAATGTTTGGAGGCACACAGAATATTGGCTATGATGATAATGGGAATGTAGTTTTTAAACGCACCGATATTAAGCGTTACCGGCAATGGTACCTTTCCCCGGACATAGATTTTTCAAAAATAAAGACCCACAAAAAAGGCATAAAAGCTTTATTGTTTGTATTAAATTCTTTCAAATTCCCTGCGCCCACTTTAGAATATTCTAATGGAAGTTTTAAAGGGCATTGGATTGTGTTTTAATTTTTAAATTCAAGACTTTTTTTATAATTAGAAATCCTGGTTATTTGTTTGTTACCTGAAACCTGTTACCTGAAACCTGATAACTCACCCCCATACCTTCTAAACCAGGTCATCTGTCTTTTTGCATAATGCCTTGTATTTTTTTTAATTTCTTCAATTGCTTTTTTAAGAGAAAATTTTCCTTCAAAATAATCAAACAATTCTTTGTAGCCCACTGTTTGTAGAGCATTCAGGGTTTTAAAGGGGAATAAACCTTCTGCCTCTTTTAATAACCCTGCTTCCATCATTTCATCTACCCGCTTATTAATATTATTGTAAAGTTCCTGCCGGGGAAGCTCAAGAAAGATATTTTTTATTTTAAAATTCCGTTTTATTTTTCCTCCTGAATGAAAATCAAGAATAGACTTTCCTGTAGATAGTTTCACTTCCAGGGCCCGCAACATTCTTTGTGGATTTTGCATTTCGCCTTTTAAAAAAAAGTCCGGATCCTCCGTTTTTGTTTTATCGTGTAGCCAGGGTATCCCATGAGTTTTATAAAGTTCATTTATTTTATTATGAACTGATTCATCCACTTCAGGAATATCGTCTATTCCTTCGGAGAATGCTTTAATATACAATCCTGTGCCACCTACCATGACCGCAACATCATTCTTCTCAAAAATTGTATTTACAGCTTTTATTGCGTAATCTTCAAATATTTTCACATTCATTTCTTCATGAATGGAATGAGTATTAAGGAAATAATGTTTTACTTTTTCAAGTTGCTCTTTGGAGGGTTTTGCTACACCAATATTTAATTCCTTAAAACATTGACGGCTATCCGCAGAAATAATTTGGGTATTATTTTGCAGCGCAATTTCTATCCCGTCGGATGTTTTGCCAACGGCAGTCGGCCCTGAAATTATAATGCAGGTTTTTTCATTCATGATAATTGCAGCAGGTTTGTAAAGAACCCCGCAAATTATTTTTTAGATTTCAGTAGTTTCATTATCCACCTCCTCTTCACTTTCATTTTCACCGGCGCCGTCGCCTTCTTCACTAAATCCATCTGCTAGAACAGCAGTATTTAAATCGTATTTTTCTTCAATTTCTGAAAGTTTTTCACTTACCAATCCTTTGGTTCCGTATTGACTTGGGGCTATCCCTTCACTGCGAACGCAGGAAGGATAGGTAATTTGGGGATTTTCATCCTTATTAACATTGATCAGTTCCAATTGGAAAGTCCAGTTTTTATGAAAATCATAAACGTAAATAAATTTTTGATTCGGTTCGCGTATTTCAACACCTATCAAAACTTCTTTCATTAGTAAGGGTTCTGCTTTATATATCTTATCATATTTCTCTAGTGTAATCTCTTTTCCGCGTTGCCAGTTGTCGTTACTTCTGTAGAAAGTAGCATGATGTTTATTATCAAACTCAAAGCATTTTAGAATGGAATTATGAAGTTCCAAAAAACTTTGAGTATGCCTGATCACCATATCACGGTAAACACTATTATCATCTTCCCAATAAACTCTGAATTTTAAAATTGCCATGAGACAAATTTAAGGCTTAGTTTTTAATTAAATGGTTTGAATAAATGAAGGAGGTTTAATTCTTTTTTATTTTCATTTTTTCACTTGAATAACACTCCGATATCTATCTGAAGTTTTTGTTAAAATTATAAAAAGAATTCTGTTATTTGTTTTCCATTTTCATTTCTTAAATTAACTGAATATTACATTTTTCTCACCCCCAAGTCATTAGCGATCATATTCATGTATTCAAATGCCGCTTCATAATTATTGGCAATATCACCATCTAATATAGCTTCGCGCACTGCGTTTTTTATTTCACCTACAATTCTTGAAGGAGGCAATCCAAATTCTTTCATAATAATTTCACCGGTTATAGGCGGCTGCCAATTCCTCAGATGATCTGATTCTTCGACTTCCTGCAAACGTTTTTCTACCATTTCAAAATTGGCTAAAAAACGTTGCACTTTTTGTTTATTTTTTGAAGTAATATCTGCTTTGCAAAGTGTCATCAGGCTTTCAATATCATCACCGGCATCAAAAAGTAATCTTCGTATAGCGGAGTCCGTTATATTTTCTTTGGTAAGGCTTATGGGCCGTAAATGCAGTTCCACTATTTTCTTCACAAACTTCATTTTTTCATTTTGTGGCAGTTTTAATTGAGCAAATATTTTAGGAATCATTCTTCCGCCCAAAACTTCGTGGCCGTGGAATGTCCATCCATGCCCTTTTTCAAATTTTTTTGTAGCCGGTTTGGCAATATCATGGAGAATTGCTGCCCATCGCAACCACAGGTCATTGGTGTACGGCGCAATATTATCTAACACCTGGAGCGTGTGATAAAAATTATCCTTGTGGCCCTTGCCATCAATGTATTCAGCGCCTGCCAGCGCAACCATTTGGGGAAAAATAATTTTTAATAATCCGGCCTTATATAAAAGATCAAAACCTGTTGATGGTTTTTGGGTCATCACAATTTTGTTGATCTCATCAATGATTCTTTCGCCACTTACAATTTGTATTCTTTCGGCATTTTTCTGTATTGCCTCAAAAGTTTCCGGAGAAATTGTAAAATGTAATTGCGTTGCAAAACGGATTGCCCGCATCATGCGTAAAGGATCGTCTATGAAAGTTTGATTGGGCGGCAGCGGGGTCTTGATAATTTTATTTTCAATATCTGCGTGCCCATTCAGAGGGTCAATCAATTTGCCGTAATCTTTTTTATTAAGACTAATAGAAAGGGTATTTATCGTAAAATCCCTGCGCATTCTGTCTTCGTCAATATTTCCCGGAAGCACTTCAGGCTTGCGACTTTCGTGATTATAGCTTTCTTTACGTGCACCAACAAATTCAATTTCAAAAGCCCCCTCGCCGCCTGCGGAGAGGGGGTTGGGGGTGGGGCCTATTTTTATTTGTGCTGTACCAAAATTTTTAAAAAAATTTACGTGTGGTTTTGGAGTAAATTTTTGAGCAGTTTTTTCAGCTAGTTTGATACCATCGCCGATACAAACAATGTCAGCATCTTTTGTAGAACGGTTCAATATTTTATCTCTTACAAAACCACCAACAATATATACAGGCATATTCAATTCAGAACCAGAATCCGCTATCTGTTTAAAAATATAAAGTTCATCATCAGTACAATTTATATCCATCCGGCAAATGTAAATTGATAAATTGTTTTAGAGATAAATTGTTGGCACGAATAGGAATAGAAATACCAATTATTTCTTTCTTTGCCGGAAGCCCATTACTGACTGCTCAATGCTGATAGCTGAAGGCTGAAAGCTCCTAACCGAATTTCATAAAATCACTGTTTTACCTTTTGATATAGCTACAGGATGATTACAAAAACAAATCGGGTGATTATTGCGTGCATATTCCAGGCCTTCCTGCCACCATTGAGTTAATGATTCAGGTTTAAAAATAAACGGATTATCAGTAAGCTGTCTTGGGGTGAAGTAAATATTGATATCAATTTGCCGTTTGATTCCCAGCAATTCTCCAATGATCCTGTCCTTCAGGCTTATCTGGTTGCTCATAAAACTGATTGTTTGCATTAATAATGAAAAGGGATTGCGGGCAATGGGTTGTATGCGGTCTTCGTTTTCATTTTCGAGGATGATAACATCCATTTCTGTAACATCATTTTCTAAAGCGCAATTAATAGGAATGTGATTGCCAAAGCCTCCGTCTGCATATTGGCATCCGTTATGTTCATAGACACTCATATACGGAACCGCGTTGGCTGAGGCCCATATCCAGTTACAAAAATCTTCATAGTTGCAATCATCAGAATTAAAATACTCAACTTTTTGTTTGGTAAAATTGGATACAGTTACAATTACTTTTTTTTTCAGCAACCTGATCTGCTCAAAATCTTCTGGGGTCAGACTTCTAAAAATTAGTTTTCGAAGATTTTCACTTTCTCCAAATGTGAGATGACCTTTTAAGATATTTCGAACGATAGAGAATTGGTTGAGACTTTTAAAATATCCGCCACCATTGGTATCTTTTGTGTTAAAAGGAGATACATTAAATACATCTTCCTGTGTGGCTGAAGTATATATTTTTTTTATTTTTTCTATATTTCCAATCGCCAGGTGAGGTATCAGCAGGCTTCCTGCTGAAGAGCCAACCATGAGGTCATAACTTTTGCCACATTCTTTAATTAAATATTCCGCTATGCCACCGGCAAAAGCTCCTTTGCTGCCACCACCTGATATTACCAATGCTTTCATTAAATAGATTTAAGATTTATAAATTAACGTTTATCCGAAAAAATCATTTTGTTATTCTCATCATTTATTGGAAATTATTTTTAAGTTTTGATAATCCTATTGTTTAAATTTATTATTAAAATATCTCTCGTTACAATTTTAAAAATAAGCATAATCTTTTAAGAAAGATCATTATGGAAATGAGGATAAAAAATTAAAAACAAAAAATTGGCTTAAAGCAAGTTTTCGGAACTTAAAAAGGTAATGTAACTGACTCAGGTTCTATAAACTCGTGAGTATAATCGTTTTCCAAAAAGCTTATCGGTGCATCGGGTAAAGTAATAATTTCATTTTTTGTTAATCCCCATGGCTCCCAATATCCCGCTAATACCTGTGCGAACATATTATCATCCCAGTGGTCAAATAAAGGATTGCCAGGAGTTTCTTTCAAGGGAACAGATTCAATAATTATTTTTTCTTCTGTTGGCTCAATGATATGTTGTGGATTACTTTTTAAAAGATAATTAGCATAAAGAAATCTCGCACAAAGCTCTTCAAATTGAATAGGGTGTAATATTTTTTCTGCAATTTTTTGGATAATATCCTGTTGCATAAAACCAACAGCGCCATTATCCTGCAGGCAGGCAACGATACCAAACCCATTCATGCCTAACGAAAAATTAAGACGTATAGGCTCGTCTTTGTAATTAAACGTATCATTAGAATATTTCAATTTTACTATCCGGATGCTCCAGGGTTTAAGTCCTCTAAATTCCATAGGAACCATTAACGATTGTAGCATTAAATGAAACTTCCCGAATCTTTTTCTTAACAGGGGAGACATTTTGAAATTTTTTTCTTTTTTCTCTGTTCTGCTCATTTCTAAAGTAAGATCATTATACAAAACCCCATAAACCAATTTGCCCATCCACAGGAACAATCTTTGTTCATCAATTTTTTTAATTTCCTCATACCCATTTGTAAAGGCGGTTTGTATTTCTTCTTCCAAAATATTGAAAGCATTTTTTACCTCAGGGGAACAGGGCAATTTTAATTCTCCATAGCGGATTCCGGTTACCTGGTCGAGCATCCTGAATTTTTTATCTTTTAATGTAAACCTGTCAAGTATCCATTCAGGAAAAACAGAAATTGATTCATCAGCAGATTGCAGATCCTTGCCGCTTAAGAAACAGGATTTATTATCAAAATGCAAAGTTTCGAAAGGATTAAAAAGTGAGATAGGCATAGCTTGCAAAAATAATAATAATCAGGTATAGGGAATCAGATATCAGGTGTCAGTATTTAATGAGTAACGAAACAGTAAACAAACAAATAACTGCAATTCTCATTCATCTAATAATCCAATTAACGAATTAACCAATTAACGAATTAACTAATCAACCAATCAACAAAACTTTTAATTTTGTGATGATTTATAAAATGATAATGAATGAGCAACCCAATTGCCAAACCACAACCTGAAATAGATAAAGCATTAAAGGAATTATTGCAGGATCAGGCAGAACGCTGTACTATTGTGCATTGCAGATTTTTTTCTCAGGAATTGTGTGGAGTAAGAATATGGCCCAGCACATTTTTGATTGAAAATAATGGCCGTAAATGCAAACTTATTAAGGCATTTAATATTTCTATTATGCCCAACTGGACCCAACATTTTGTGGTAAACGACTATATCAGGTTTACTTTAGTATTTGAAGGACTAAGCAAAGATTGCCAATCTTTTAGTTTGCAGGAAGTAATACCCGAGCAATACGCATTTCACAGTAAAGAGGTTACCCGCAATGCTACGGATGTTTATTTTGAAGAAGTGTTTTGTTAAATACAATTATTAATCCAAATCGCCGGGTTTAAAATAAAAATAGAAATTACGATTAATTATTTGTTTACTGCATTATCACATCAGCTAATTTTTAATTTCTTTTCAATCACTTCAGGATTATGCTTATGCTTAAAGAAGATAACAAATAAAATGGCCACTACCAGCGCATACAATGAAAATGAAATCCAGATGCCGTGCCAGTCTTTACTGTTATCAGTATAAGTAAAAAATTGATCAATCACAATCCCACTTATAGTACTTCCCAATACAGCGCCAATGCCATTGGTCATCATCATAAAAAGCCCCTGTGCGCTGGCTCTTATAGATGGATCACTCTGAGTTTCCACAAAGAGAGAACCGGAAATATTGAAAAAATCAAAGGCCATTCCATACACAATGCATGAAAGTATAATCATCCAAAGTCCATCGCCGGGATTGCCATAGGCAAATAAACCAAACCGGATAAACCACGCCAACATGCTCATCAGCATCACTTTTTTTATTCCAAATCTTTTTAAGAAAAATGGAATCGCCAGGATAAAAAGCGTTTCAGAAACCTGCGAAATAGACATAATGATGGCAGGATATCTTACTGCGATCAATCCTTTGTATGCAGGTACATTTGCAAAATCATGAAGAAATGTATCTCCATAAGCATTCGTCAATTGAAGTGCGGCGCCAAGTAACATTGCAAAAGTAAAAAAGATAGCCATTTTTCGGTTCTTCAACAAAGCAAATGCGTTAAGGCCTAAAGAGTCAATGAGAGATTTCTTTGGTTTGCCGCGAAGCAAAGGTGGACACGGAGGAAGAGAGAAGCCGTAAAAGCCAAGTATCAATGCCGCGCACGAGGCCACATAAAATTGCCCAGCAGTAGTTTCAATATGTAATAAACTTACTACCCATAATGCCACAATAAATCCTATAGTGCCCCAAACCCTGATAGGCGGATAATCTATCACCACATCTTTCCCCTCTCTTTTTAATGCAGAATAGGCAACAGCAATTGATAATGAAATTGTAGGCATGTAAAATATCATATTGATCAGCATCACCCAAAACAATGTAAATGGATCATTGATCATAGGAATGATAAATAAAACAATAGCCCCACAGATATGAAAAACGCCAAATAGCTTTTCAGCATTCACCCATTTATCGGCAATAATACCCGCAATAGAAGGCATAAATAAAGAAGCAATTCCCATAGTGGAAAAAATGGCGCCAAATTGAGTACTGGACCAATGTTTTGTCTGAAACCAATACGCTCCAATAGTAATGAGCCACGCACCCCACACAAAGAATTGTAAAAAAATCATTACAATAAGCCGGAACTTGATATTCTTCATCTAATTTTATTTTTAAAAAAAAATCTGAATAATTTTGAAAGATAAGAGAATTAATAAAATCTTTTCCGCTAAGTTTTATTTCATCTTAAAATCCTACTATTGCATTTAAATCCTACCTGCGTTAATTATTTTTTTTATTTTAAATAACATCTGCTTTGAAACGAATTTCTTTTTTATTTTTCAGTTTATGTTTTCTTTTTAATTCTTCTTTTGCGCAGCAAAAGCCTGACCGTGTTCAGGCAAAAACTTTGTCTCAATATCAGAGATGTGCTACCGAAACAAGAGTGCAGATGCTATTTAAAAAGTTTCCGGAAAGAAAAGCATTGGCCGAAAGACTTTCTAATGAAATACCCTCTGCTAATCAACTTCGTGTAACGCCCCGCTTACAAAGCATCGTCTATCTTCCCGTTGTTTTTCATATCGTGCTCCCCAATCCTTATGTGATTACAGATGCTGTAATAAAATCCCAGATAGATGAACTGAATACAGATTTTGCAGGATTAAATGCAGACAGCACTAATGTTCCTCCTGCGTTTGAAGCCGTAAGAGGACATTCTTTAATACAATTTGTTTTAGCAGAAAGAACACCTTCAGGCGTTCTTACCAACGGTGTGGACAGGATATCAAGTTCCACAACAGCAGATCCTAATAATGTTGTAGATTCTATAAAGAGAACTTCTTTAGGTGGTGCAGATGCCTGGGATCCTACTTCTTATATAAATATCTGGGTGGGTGTCGCCTCCGGCGAAACAGGCGAATTGGGATATACGCAAATACCCGGCAGCGGAATTCCCGCAGATGATGGAATTTTTTGCAACTGGATCAGCTTTGGGATCAGTTCGTGTAATATAAACGACTATAATAAAGCGCGTACCGTTGTTCATGAAATGGGGCATTATTTTGGGCTGTTTCACATATGGGGCGATGATGAAAATACAAGCAACGTTTGTTCCGGAGATGATTTTCGTGCATTGACCACCGAAGGATCTACCTATTCTTTACCCACTACATTATACAATCCGACAGGCCAGGGAAACACACCTGCTGATATTGGAGATACCCCAAACCAGGCTATTGCTACTACTAATTGTCCTTCAGGAACAGTTACTGATGCCTGCACAACCACTGCTCCTGGAATTATATACCAGGATTATATGGATTATACCCTCGATGATTGCTATAGTATGTTTACCAAAAAGCAGGTGGATCGGATGGAATATGTCCTCAATACTTATAGGACGGCACTTCTATCTTCATTGGGAAGTACACCACCTGTAAATGCGATTACAAGAGATGCCGCCCCTATATTACCCATAAATCCGGGAGGTTATGAAACTACAGGTTGCACTTCTGTTTATCATCCTTCTACATTAACCTGTGCCGGTAGTATTACACCAAAAGTTCTTATTGTAAATAATGGGTTAAACACGATTACTTCTTTAACTGTTGGTTACATATTAAATGGAGGAGCGACGGTAACAGTTAATCTAAGCCCTAATCTGGCATTAGGAGCAACACAGGCAGTAAGTTTCCCTGCAATCTCTGTGGGAACCGGCTCTTATACTTTCAAATTTTTCACAGCTAATGAGAACGGAGGCGGGGCGGACCAGGTACCTTCTAATGATACCTTAACAGTACCTTTTTCTGTTGCAAGTCCTGTGCCTCTGCCAATTTCAGAGGGTTTTGAAAGTGGTATATTCCCTCCTGTAGGTTGGAGCATTATTAACCCTGATAATAATAATACCTGGCAACTTACCACCCCTGGAAATAACAGCGCTCATTCTGTTTTTATTGATAACTATGATAATAATGTTTCAGGGCAAATTGATGAAATAGTTACACCAAAACTGGTTCTGTCAGGTTCTGATCCGGTTGTTCTCAGTTTTGATCTTGCTTATAAAAATTATCCCAATTCTCAATATAATGATAGCCTCCAGGTATTGGTTTCCAATGATTGCAGCGCCACATTTACCACTTATTTTAATAAAGCAGGAGCCGCACTTGCAACAGCAGGATCTTCTGCTAATTCTTATTTGAACCCCGCAGCAGGCGATTGGAAAACTCAAAGAATTACTATTGACGGTTCTATTTTAAGCGCCGGAAATATTATTGTTGCTTTTAAGAATGTGAGTGATTATGGAAATAATATTTACATTGATAATATAAATATCACACAGGAAAAATCGAGAGATCTCACCGTAACCAGCGTAGATCCACCGGCTACAACCGAATGTGTAGAACCTACTATACCAATTGCTGTCGTTCAAAATGTAGGATATTCTACCATTACGGGGTTTAATGTTTCTTATGAGATAGACAATGGAGCTCCTTCTCAAACTACTGTTTCCGGTGTTTCACTCGCGCCTGGTGCGCAAATGAATGTTCCTTTAAATACATTTACACCTTCGCTGGGACAACACGCAATTACTGTATTTAGCGCTCAGCCAATTTCATCTGATGGTACGGGAGATGAAAATGTTTTGAATGACACCCTCAGAAAATCCTTTTTTGTGCTTGGGCAGGTATCGCCTCCTGTAACTGAAGGCTTTGAGGGCACCACTTTCCCGCCAGCCACATGGTCGCTGGAAAACCCGGACGGTGGAATAACCTGGGAAAGAACAACCACAGCTGCAAAAACCGGCGTTGCCTCAATGGTAATCCCAAATTATGATTATGCAGCCACTGGTACTACCGATAATTTTGTGTCTTCAGTAGTATCCGGTACCTCCACTTATGATTCCATGTATGTTTCATTTGATTATGCCTATGCCACAGGTACTTCTGCAACGCTCGCCGACACACTGGAATTGCAGGTAACTACGGATTGCGGGCAAACTTTTACAACCGTTTGGAAAAACTGGGGAAGTGGTTTGCAAACTGCCGCGAATAATCCGGGAACCGAATTTGTACCTACTGCTAATGAATGGGCAAATGTAAACGTGAATTTATTTCAATATGTAGGCACAGAGGATTTCCAGGTTTATTTTGTTGCAAAAAGCAATCACCAGAATGACCTTTATATTGATAATATAAATATTTACGGTGTCATACTTCCGCCGCGGTTAAAACAGCAGGGATATTTAATTTATCCCAATCCTTTCCGCGATCAATTTATTATCAGGAATTACCAGGTTCCGGTTACCTTACAGAGTGCCCATATTTACAACTCTGTTGGTCAGCTTATCTGGTCTCAAAATTATAACGGGAATGCCTATACGGAAATGCCGGTTGACCTCAGCAATGCGGCGGCAGGAGTTTATTTTTTAAAACTTCAATACACTGATAAATCTGTGGTGCAAAAGATTGTGAAGGAATAGTGGCACTTTTGGAAAGCTTAGGGTTTCAGTAACTAATTACGTCATTCATCTTTCCAAAAGTTTTAAAGTTTCCAAAAGATGGGAACTGAAGAAACGAAATCTAAATTATTTCTTTCTTTACTGTAAAAAGTAAAATGAAATCACGAGTATTTGTTGTTTTACTGTAATGCTGCCGGTTGGTGGAGACACCAACCGAGACGGAGCGCCGTGGGCGGTGTCTCCACCAACCACATGCAGCCAGCCTATGCGACAATTTGAAATCCACCCCTTATATCCTGCTTATTGCTACTTCTATCTTAATTCTTAATTTTGCTAAATGATCAACACAAATAAAGAAGAAGGATTATTAGAATTAATAAACGTATTACCCGGAGGGAAAACATTCAAAAATATTGCAGAAAAAATAGCAGCGGATGAAAGAATAAATGATGAGGAAGGCATCTTACTATTTGAAAAAGCCAGCCTCGGCCTCAGCGCAACTTTGGCTAATTATATAAGAGAAAAAAAACACGGCAATAAAACCTATTTCAACAGGAACTTTCATATTGAGCCAACTAATGTTTGTGTGTTTTCCTGCGAATTTTGTTCTTACTCACGCTTGTATGCTCATCGCGATGAAGGCTGGGCATTGAGCAAAGAACAAATGATGGACATTGTGAAAAGTTATGATGGCAAACCGGTAACAGAAGTTCACATAGTAGGTGGGGTACATCCAAAAATGAACCTTGATTTCTTTTGCGATTTTATTTCACAAATAAAACAACACAGACCCGAACTTCATATAAAAGGATTCACTGCAGTCGAACTTGATTACATGTTTAAGAAAGCAAAACTTTCTTTAAAAGAAGGAATGAAAAAATTGCATGATGCCGGATTACAATCTATGCCTGGCGGAGGAGCAGAAATTTTTGATGCAAAAATAAGAAGCCAGATCTGCCATGATAAAGTAGATGCAGAAGGCTGGTTAAAAATACATGAAGAAGCGCACGCATTAGGAATGCACACCAATGCCACCATGCTTTACGGGCACATAGAAAATTATACGCACCGCATTGACCACATGAGCAGGCTTAGAAATCTGCAGGATAAAACTCATGGATTCAACACTTTTATTCCTTTGAAATTCCGTAACAAAAATAACGACATGAGCAACGTGCCGGAATCAACTATTGTAGAAGATATGAAGATGTATGCAGTAGCAAGAATTTACATGGATAACTTTCCGCACTTAAAAGCATATTGGCCGATGCTAGGCAGGCAAAATGCCCAGCTTTCATTATCATTTGGTGTGGACGATATGGATGGAACCATTGATGATTCTACCAAAATATATTCTATGGCAGGAAGTGAAGAACAAAATCCTAAAATGACTACCGATGAACTGGTAATGCTCATTTCACAAGCCGGCCGCGAAGCCGTGGAAAGAGACACATTGTATAATGTGGTGAAAAATTATTCAGTAAAAAATGAAGTAAAATTTGATGTGGCGCTGAATTGAAATGTTTCGTTACACTTTTTTTGTAATTTATTATATTTGTGTTTAGAATACTTTAGTTATTTATATAAAATCAATAATAAGTATATCCTTCCTATTGGTTTCAAAAAAATAATTTATGTCAACCGTTGCGATAAGAAATAAAATTAATAAGAGCCTGGAAAAAATGGATATAAATCAGCTTAAATCGGCCTATCAAATTTTTGAAGAATTTGCCAGCCAGAAAGAGAGCGACAATATCCTGGTTGATAAAAAATTTTTAAAAATAAAAATTGCAAAAGGCATCAGCCAGCTAGATAATAAAGAAGGAACCGATTTTAGAACATTTCTAAATGAAATGAATGAAGGCTATGGCAGCGGGGAATAAAAGACCAAAAAAGGTAATCATTTCGCCCCAGGCGAAAGAAGATATAAATAATATTTTATTTTACCTCTCTCAAAATTGGAATCAAAAAAGTATTGATAATTTTTTGAAAAAACTAGAAATTTTTTATTACCTAATTTCAATCAACCCAAGACTTTTCGGTTATTTTAATAAAAAACAAAATATTCGTAAATATGCAATCACTAAACAAAATATTATATATTATCGAAACAAGAAAGATGAAGTTCAAATTATCACTGTATTTGATGTAAGGCAAAAGCCTACCAAATTAAAAAAATTGTTGCGATAAAGGCTTGACTAATCATTTTTATCAAATCCTACTCTTACTCATTAATCTTTCAAAATAAATAACAATACTCCAATGCTTCCCTCCCGTTATGGCGCGAGGTTATGATCATTGTGTTAGCGTCCGCTGCTATTGCTAAAAAGAGATTTGTATATTTACTTTATGTGCCGAAAATATAAATTCCATGATAATGATAAGTTGTATTTTATTTCCTTTGCTAGGGTGCATTGGATTGATGAGGATTGAAAATTTAGTAGTGTACGGGATTTTTCTGGGATGAAGGGCTTGATTGAATTGAACTTTAGTTATTAATCACAATGGAAGTAGATGGCTTAGTAGACTTATTTAGTGATAACAATTAATAGCTTTTTTTAAAATAAATAGCAATTATGATAATATTAGATTTCTTATTTTATTATTTGACGTACTGGTTTGAAAAAAACAAAGATAAATTACGCTGGAGTACTCCACTAGAAAGATCTGCTTATGCAGTTGGTTTAATTTCAATGGTATGGATTATGTGTGTTGAAGAAATTCTAACATATACACAAATTTTTGTGTACCATCTTTCTATGATAATATATCATTATTGTCCGACTAAAATCGGGTTAAAAAATGCTATAACCCTTTATGGTAAAAAGTTACAGGTTAAGAATTCTTTGTTTCAAAATTGGGAGTAGCACCCCTCTTTTTTTATGTTGCAAAAGCAAAGGAGGCGTTGTGTGTTTTTCTCCATGCTTTGTAAGTGTCTTTGATAAACTCCAGCAATTCCACATAACTCATCAGGTGCAGCCGTATTACTGTAATCATATTTGCAAACGATTTTTTTGTAGCGGCCTTTTTTCTTATCACTACCATCAATAGCTGAGCAATCAGTACGCAATACACCTGCATTTTGATGGCATTGGTACTATTGCCCCAAAAATACCGCAACGGAAAATTCTGCTTTATCTGTTTGAACAGCAGTTCTATCATCCAACGGTTTTTATAGATGGTGGCTATCTGCGATGAAGGCAGTGTAAAGTTGTTGGTGATAAACAGATATACTTTGCCTTCTTTTGTTTTAAAAGTGATACGGCGAAGTTTCAATCGCTGCAGCTCTTTGCCAATTTGCTTTACGGCCACTGTAATATATTGCTCCTTCAAAACGCCTGTCGCATTTTTCTTTTTGGTTTTGTCCACCAGTACTTTGGTTACATGATAATCTGCATTGTCTTTCATACGGGTTACAAACCAGATTTTTTCATTCGTCCATTTGGCAAACTGATGATACACCGTGTAAGCTTTATCAAACACCAGCCAACTATTGGCCGCAAGTTTCAAATGGTAAAGAAACTTTCTGTCATGCTCCCTGGCTTCTGTCATCCTTACAAATTTTGTAACACCGCTGAAGGCATCCATCATAGCATGTACCTTAATACCACCTTTCTTTTTTGAGCCGTCTTTTGTATTGCGGCCAACACCTCGCAGTATTTCACTGAACAACTGGATGGTGCTGCTGTCAATCACTTTTAAGTTGCGTATGCTTAATCCTTTTAACCGGCTGTCCGAGATAAAGCTATGATATTGCTTGAGCAATTCTTCGTAAATCATTGCAAAAACCAAAAAGTTTCGTTTGTTGTTTGCATCGGAAAGTGTACTGCGGGCAGGAGCTTTATCAAATCCCAAATGCGAGAGCTTACCTTCACAGGCCAGCAGTCCTTCACACATTTCTCTGAGTCCATTGCAATAACTAAACACGCCATACAACAGACTTACCAGGTGTGTACGAAGCGGCAACTTTTTATAATATCGGTTAGACTGATGTTTTCTGTTCGCTTTGTTAATCAAAGAACTGGGTATCACATCCAATATTTGTGATAATACCGGCTGTCCGGTAAATTTTTTATCTTTATCCTTCATTAGTCATGTTTAAGTGTAGTACCTCAAACTTAACTAATATGGGTGGTTCTAACGAACTGCCCTTTTTTATTCATAATTTAGTCGGACAATAGTGATAATATATATTCTCGTTGGACTTGCAATAATGCAACTTTACAAATACATCTACATTACGAAAAATAGGTATAATTTGTTAATTTCAAGAAAGAAAACACCAGGAAATATTAGTAATCAAACTGGTGCAGTAATATCTATTATTTTCCTTTTCGTTTCTATCCTATTACCTTTAATAATATTAATAATATTCGTTCCATTTGGTAAACATCCGTAATGTATCAATCGTGTTGGTATATTTGAAAGAAGCAACGGACTTGTACAATACACGGCTTTTGGTAATGTATCAGAACTGTTGTTTTAATAAATTCAACCCGAATGGTGCAGGCGGAGTTTACTAAAAAGCTTTTCTTATCATTAATTATCAAACAGAGTAAGTGATTTCAAAAATTAAATTATGACTTTAAAGAAAGCTTATTATTATTTCTATTATAACATTTACATCTTTTTTATTAATATATCTGATGATGCCTTAAATAAATTTAAACCTGTAATCATAATTGCATGTTTAGAAATTTCTATATTAACGGATTTTTTTAATTGGTACAGTATTTTAACTAAAGGAGATGATGAGGGTGCGACGTTGCCATATTTTATTGCAGGCATTTTTCTTGCTTTATTTAATTCCTTTGTGTTTTTACACGATAATAAATACAAAAAGTATTTTCCTGAATTTCAGAATTATAGTAAGAAAAAAAAAGTAATAGGAGGTTGGATTACTTTTCTAATAATAATCCTCGTCATTGCCAGTTTAATATTTTCTTTTCATCAAATGAGCTTAATTGATTGGAAGAAATATAGATAGAAAATTGAATAATATATCAGAAATAATAACTATTCTTCCGGTTCCTGAATTGGCGAATGGGGCATAAGAATTGGTTCGTGCGGACACGAACCGAGTTTAGGAACTGTTGTTTGGCCAATTAAAAAAATTAAATCCAATATGAAAAAGATTATTTTATATTTTATAATTACTACTCTTTGGACATCTGTTCAAGGTCAACATCTTAATAAAAAAACTATTACTGGATCATGGATAAATACTAATGTTACTAATTATTATGAATCCAATAAAGAACATGCTTGTGATATTAAATATTTTGACAATGATAAATTCGTGCCTTTATACATGTCATTTGAAAACAAAAACCGATTAAAAATAACTTTTAGAATTGAACAGAAAATATTTACATACAGCGTAAACCAGTCTAATCCTGATTCAATTATTATTTGTAGAGGGAAAAATATCTTTAAAATTTACCTAATAAAGGATTTACTAAAGTTACAATATCACAATAATTTAAACTGCCTATCCCTTTCGGTCAAGTAAAAATTTATAATTTTGCTGCATGAGTATTATTGAGCAATACCCGAGACATTTTCAAGAATTCCTTGCACAATTCAAAAACGAGAATGACTGTTGGGATTATATATTTCAAA